>CAZDFF010000468.1:0-1519 GCA_964504425.1 uncultured Hyphomicrobiales bacterium | reverse complement strand
CCATTTCGTTTCGGTTCGCCGTCGTATTCGATGAGTCCCAGCTTTCGAAATTTATTCATGAAAAAATCGATCTTGGCCGGCGTGGTTCCGACTTTCGCCGCCAATGTCTCCCGGCTGACCGGCGGAATGACCTGTTCCATCTTCCCCTCCTTGCCGAAATTGGCGAGAAGCAGGAGCATCCGGGCGAGGCGCCGTTCGCTGGAATTGAACAATTGGGCGATCAGATCCGCCTCGCTCCGGATATTGCGCGACAGCAAAAACGACATGAACATCTCGGACAGCTTCGGCTGTTCGTGAAGAATGCGGATCATCGCGTCCTTCTCGATCTTGACGACGACCGACGGCGCCACGGCGATCGCGGACGCCATGTGCAGGGGCTGATGCGCGAGGCAAGCCTCGCCGAAGAACTCCCCGTCCCGAAGTCGCGCGACGATTCCCCGCCGGCCGTGCTCGGATACGACCGCGAGGTGGATCTTGCCTTTTTCGATGTAATAGACGGCGTCGGCGTCTTCGCCTTGCCGGAATACGGTTTCTTTGGATCGATACTTCGCGGTGGACCGTCCGGCGCCCGTCGACGTCAGAAATCCCTTGAAATCGAAGCGAGTCGCCGCGGGCGCGCGCGCAATCTTCTTGGCGCGGCCGGCCTGTCCGGTGCTGGCGGTTTTCATGCCCGATTTCTCTGTTTTATTGCCGGCGACGATCGAGCCGGACCAGGATTTCTAGCGTTCGGACGACGTCTCCGATGTCTCCTTTTGAACAGGAGGGACGCTTTTCCGGACGGCGGCCATAAGACGGGGGCCGTTCGACGGCGCGGCGTCGGTTCGCCTAATCGTGAACGATGACGTTCAACAGCGCCGAATGCACCTTCAGGTGACCGTTGTATTCGATCAAGCCGAGCTTGCGAAACTTGTTCATGAAGAAGTTGATCCGTGCTCGGGTGGTTCCGACCCGCGCGGCCAGAATGTCCTGATTGATCTTCGGAATGACCATCTCCAGCTTCCCTTCCTTGCCGAAGTTGGCAAGAAGCAAAAGCACCCGGGCGAGCCGCCGTTCGCTCGAATTGAACAGGTGATCCACCAGGTCCGCCTCGATCTGGATATTGCGTGCCAGCAGAAACGACATGAACATCTCGGAAAGCTTGGGCTCCTCGTGGAGTACCCGGACCATCGTCGGTTTGTCGACGATGGCGACGGTCGTCCGGCTTGTCGCGCTGGCCGTGGCCATGTGCAATTCCTGGCCGGCGAGACACCCCTCGCCGAAGAACTCACCCGCGCCGAGCATCGCGATGACGCCCTCTTTCCCCTGATCGGAAACGACGGTGATCTGAACTTTCCCTTTTTCGATGTAGTAGACGGCACCGGCGGGATCGCCCTGGCGGAATATGATTTCCTTGGGCCGGTACTCGACGTTGCGCCGCCCGGCGCCGGTCGATGCGAGAAATAGTTTGGCGTCGAAGGGAGGCGGCCCCACGGCTTTTCCGATCCGTTCGGATTTTTTGGCTTTGCCTACCGTGCTGTTG
>CAZDFF010000467.1:0-1524 GCA_964504425.1 uncultured Hyphomicrobiales bacterium | reverse complement strand
TCGGCGTCCCCATCGAGAATGCCGGCTTTCTCATTATAGAGATCGATGAGATCCTGGCGTTTGCCTTCGTCCTCGAAGAAGGCCTCGTCGGTCCCAACCACTTCCGCATTCTCTTTGAGCCGGCGGCGTACGCGCGAGCGCAATTGAATTAGCTGTTCCACGCCATCTGCCGGCAAGAACGAGTAACAAAGAATTCGCTCGGCTTTCTGCCCGATGCGATCGACGCGGCCTGCCCGTTGGATGAGCCGGATGATGGCCCAAGGCAGGTCGTAGTTCACGATAATTGCGCCGTCCTGGAGGTTCTGACCTTCGCTCAATACGTCCGTTGCGATCAGCACGCGCAGTTCATACTCGGGCTTGATCTTGTCACGCTTGTTGTTGCTGCTGGGGCTAAAACGCCAGGCGAAGCTGGTCGGGTCCGAGGTTCCGCCGGAAACGGCAGCGAGTGAATTGACGCCGCGGTTCTTCAGTTGCCGACCGAGATAGCGAACCGTGTCGGCGAATTGCGAAAAGACGATGATTTTCTCCTCGGGGTGCTTTTTTGTGAGCAAATCGATCAAGGAAGCGAGCTTCGTATCCTGCGCCGGCTCCCATTGACCGCAATCCTGAATGACCTTGATGAGCCGGGTGCTGTCGGTCGTGAGGTCCTGCTTCAGTTGCGCGACGAACAGGTCCGGGCGATGCCACTTGAAGCGCTTCTTGTATTGGGTCGCATAGAGCTCGTAGATCTTGGCCGCTTTCGATCTGAACGACGCCTCATCTTGCAAGTCGAGCGCCTCCGAATTCTCAACGTTCTCGTCTTCTCCCTCGGCAAACACCTCAGCGTCAGCACTTGGGTCGTCGAAATCCTCATCGTAGCTCGTGGTATCGAGAAGGCCGACGTCCTGAGTTCCCAGCGGGATGGAAAGATCATTCTCGATAGCGTGAAGGAAGATGTAGTTTCGGAGCACATGTCGCTCCAACGACTGTTGAAACGCGTCGCCACTGCTTTCCAGGCGCTTGAACAGATTGGTTCGGCAAAAGCCCATGAGCCGTTTGCCGGCGCGCGATAGATCATCCAGCTGCTTGGCTTCGTTCGGCGTCGGCGGCTTATGGGGCTTTGGCGCGACGTAGTTGCCGAGCCCGTAGCGCGGCAGATGCATTAGGTTGATTGCATCCACGACGGGCGAGGCATAGAGCCTTGCATACTGATCGCTGGCGTCCTTGTCGTTGATCTGAAACCGCAGCGTACGGGGCACCCGCTCGGGGAAGTATGAACGTGTGCCGTCTTCAAACGTCAGGAACTTGCGCCCATTGTCAGGATCGGTCTTGGCATAGTTGTCTTGAATGAACGTGCGTGTCCGGCGCACCATGTAGAGGCGCATGAGTTCTCGCCAGTCGTCGGCATATTCGCTCTTCTCGAAGGCCGCGAGCGATCGAACGGAGCACTGGTGCCGCCTGACGAATTCGGTTTCGCCGATATCTTGAAGCAGGCGCTCAGGCCGCACGCCGATATCCCTGTCTTCTGGAACAAATAGCCTGAGC
>CAZDFF010000466.1:0-1526 GCA_964504425.1 uncultured Hyphomicrobiales bacterium | reverse complement strand
CCGCCGGATCCGCCTCCACCGCCACCGCCACCGCCGCCGCCGCCACCGCCGCCGCCACCGCCACCGCCGCCACCGCCGAACCTGGCGCCGTCGGCCGGGGACAACGCGATCGCGACCAGCGAGAACCAGACGGTCACGCTGACCCTGGCGAACTTCTCGGCGTCCTATTCGGACCCGGAAGGCGCAACGCTGGCGGCGATCCAGATTTCATCGACGCCCGTTTCGGGCGAGTTGCGGTTGAACGGCACGACGCTGACGGTCGGCAGCACGGTCCCGGCGGCGCAGATCAGCGCCGGAAATCTCACCTACGTGCCGGACGCGTCCTACGAAGGCGCCACGACCTTCGAATGGAAGGCGGGCGACGGCGTGCAGTTCTCGACGCTTGCCGCGACCGCGACCGTCACCATCGCCAGCGTCGACGATGTTCCCGTCGTGACCGCGACGCCGGGCGTAACCGGCTTCCGCGCCGGCGGCAACGCGGTGATCGTCGATCCGTTGATCGAGATCGCCGAGGACGAAAACAGCTTCGACGGCGGTTATCTTCTGATCGACATTTCATCCAACCGGGAAACCGGCGACCGCCTGACGATCAAGAGCGGATCGGCGACCCCGGGCGACAACCAGATTTCGGTTGTGGGGAATTCGGTTTCCTACAACGGCACGGTCATCGGCACCGTTGACGGCACCCAGAACGGCGGCGCCGGTCAGCCGTTGAAGATCGCCCTGAACGCCGACGCCACGGAAACGGCGGTCACGGCCCTGGCCCGGGCGATCCAGTTCGGTTCGGTCGATGCGACGCCGTCGAGCCTGCCGCGTTCGATCGTCTTCACCGCGTCCGACGGCACGCAGGTCAGCGATGGCGACGTTACCGTGTTCAACTCCAATTTTTCGACCGCGCCCGGAACCGGAACGGCGAGCGGCAGCGCCGTCGTCGAAAACGGCGTCCTGAAGCTGACCAAGGCCCTAAACGGCCAGGTAGGCACGTTCGTCGTCGATCCGCCGGCCGCGCAGCAAGGCGGCGCCGATTTCAAGGCGACCTTCAAGATGCTGATCGGCGAGGGCACGGGCGCCGACGGCATGTCCTTCGTGTACGGCAATCTAACCGACACAGTTTACGAAGAAGGCCAGCCGGAAGGCCTGACCATCGCGTTCGATACCTATTTCAACGGCGGCGCCGAAGCGACCCTAGGCGGCGCGAGCACGTTCGGCCGCATCGAGGTTTTCGTCGACGGCGCAGTCGTCGCCGCGTCCGACCCGTTCAATTTCCGCACCGATCAGCTCGGCGCCTTCGAGGGCGACAACCACCAGAACGTGTCGATCGAATACACAGCCGCCGGCCTGACCATGACGTTTGGCGGCGAGACGATATTCTCGGGGCTGCACCTGCCCGGCTACGATCCGCAACCGGATCATTCGTTTGCGTTCGGCGCGCGGACCGGCGGCGCCAACGACAACCATTTCATCGACGACCTGAATATCGTCATGCCGTCGGGCGCGACACGCACGGTCGAGGTCCAGCGCGCGGC
>CAZDFF010000465.1:0-1526 GCA_964504425.1 uncultured Hyphomicrobiales bacterium | reverse complement strand
CGAGATTCTCGTTGCCGCTGATCGGACCGAGATTCTCGATGAGGACCGAGTCCTGTGCAATCACCGAGCGCGGCATCGTGTAGCCGAGCGATATCGCGCCTTGCGCCTGATATTCGCTGAAAGGCGCCACCGTAATCGGCGCCAAACGGCCGTCGCCCTTGTAGGTGGGCGGATTCTTGATGATGCGGCCCGTGTTCGCCGCCGGTTTGTACACGTAGTAGAAAATCAAGGAGCGGTCGTCATCGACCGGTGTGACCCAAAGAATGCCGACCGCGGTGGGCCCGCTGCCGCCCTCGATGCGACGCTGCCCCGCGCCCGTGACGCCGATCAGCGGGAAGAGATGATGATGCTCCCGATACAGCGTCGTGCCTTCGTCCAAGCCCGGCCGCCAAGCCTGGTGGATGAAGCCGTAGTCGGTTTCCTTGAACGCGATCTTGTCCGGCACCGAGCGAACATCGCTCATGCCGCCCACGTCGCCGTGAAGGAACGCGACGTGATTGGGATCCATGTCCTGCTCGGCCCAGCGAATCCAGTTCGCATTCGAGACGCCTAGAACTTCACCGTCACGATCGCCGGGGCCAATGACAAAATCGTATTGCGGCACGAGCGGCGCGGGCTCGGGACCGAGATACGCCAAAATCAATCCGCCGACATCGACGGCGCGATAGGATTTCTGACGGACGCGGCGCTTTACGTTCTCGGACGTCGACTGGCCGGGAATTTCCAGGACTTCGCCCGTCGCCGCGAATTTCCAGCCGTGGTAACGGCAACGCAAACCGTCGGCTTCGACGGTACCGAAGGCGAGATTCGCGCAACGATGCGCGCAATACGCACCCACGAGCCCGACCGCGTTCGAACTCGTCCGGTAAAGAACCAGATCCTCACCGAGAACGCGGACCCAGGTCGGGCGGTCCTTGAGATCGGCGGCCATCGCAATCGGCCACCAATATCGGCGCAACCATTGCCCACCCGCAGTATCTGGACCCACTTTCCGGAGAGCGTCGTCCTGTTCTTGGCTTATCATCGTTGAACAGCCCTAAGATTGGCCTTCCGCAAAACGTCTGCGTGATTGCGTAAGTCACAAAGTGGATACAGATGCTCCCATGGAGCGAGGGCGCAAGTCAAGAAAGCGGCCTGCCCCGCCCCTCTCTCTTTGAGCGGCAGCCCAGGGTTCAGAGTTCGATAATCGCGGAATGGATCACCGCGACCAGGACGGAGCAAGGCAGTTATTCTGATCCGGCGAGCGAGAAACCCTATCGCCCTTCCGCCGAGTGCGCGCGAAAGCGCCGCGCGGCCTTCGAACCTGGAGGTTCTCGGCCGCGCGGGTTCCGGTATTAGCGGCGCCTTTAGCGGGCGCGCTTCGGCCGGCGGATGGCGCGTACTTTGCCGCTGGGTCCGCCGCCGCAAAAGAGGCGGTCGCCGCCATCGGCTTCGAGGCCGGAGACCATGGTGCCGGTGGGCATATCGAGGCGCTCGATCAGATTCCCGGTCTTCGGATCGATGCGGCGGAGGTCGCTTTTGTCGTC
>CAZDFF010000464.1:0-1532 GCA_964504425.1 uncultured Hyphomicrobiales bacterium | reverse complement strand
CGAGGATGAAGGCTATTTCCAACTTGCTACGGTCGGAAAGGTGAAGCATCTCCCTGGGCGTCGTGGAATTTCGCGGGCGATCCATCGTCGGCTTCGATCCGGCCGAAGTGGTGGAATCGGGAATCGTTCACGTCATGGAAGGCCGCCGGCTGTTCGCGCAGTTGACGGTCGACGAAAATCTACGAACCGGCGCGTTCGTGCGGAATGACGCCGCCGGCGTGAAAACCGACATCGAACGGGTGATGGAATACTTCCCGCGCTTGCGCGAACGACGCAACGTAAAGGCGGGATACCTGTCCGGCGGCGAACAGCAAATGGTGGCGCTCGGTCGCGGCTTGCTGGCCCGGCCGAAGTTGATTCTTCTCGACGAACCGTCCATGGGATTGGCCCCCCTCGTGGTCAAGGAAATATTCGATATCGTCGCGCGGCTCCGCGCGACCGAAGGGGTCTCCATCCTGCTCGCCGAGCAGAACGCGGCGCGCGCCCTCGCGCTGGTCGATTACGGATACGTTCTCGAGAACGGCGTCGTGGTACTGGAAGGTCCCGCGGCCGAGCTACGGGAAAACGACGATATACGCCGTTTCTACCTTGGGCTTGGAGAGGTGTCCAAGCACCAGGCGCACGGCGCGGTGGAATAACGATGCTTATTGGATTTGCGCAACCATTTTCGCTTATACTTCATGCGACGTGACGTCGCTTCCACATGGAGGTCACGATGATCCCTCAACTGAAATCCCAACCCGTGTCCAAGGTGCCCGAACTGCATCCGCAATGGGCGAACGTGGACCTGGCCGAAATTCTTTCGCTGCCGTCGGTCTATCTTCCGATCGGCTACGCGAACAGTACGCTCAGCGATTTCGGCGCGCAGGCCGGCGAACGGCTGTGGGAGCGCGGACGACAGCCGGGCGGCAGCATCGTCAATTCGGTGAGGCTGGTCCACGCCTGCCGCGAAGCCGACATGCGCATTTTCTGGAGCAAGTACGAGATATTTCGCCAGAACTATCCGCAATCGCCCATGGACAAGTCGCAATACGACTATTGGGCGGCCGGCAAGGAAGGTTGGACCGAGGAGCAGAAGCAGCGCGACTGCGCCCCCGTCGCCGAAATGAAGGCGTTGATGCGGCCCGAGGACGAAACCATCTTCTACACGTCGCTGGGAAACATCTTCCTCGGCACGATGCTGGCGAACAATCTGACCATGCTCGGCGTCCGCACCGTGCTGCTGTCCGGCTATCATCTGGATTGGTGCATCGAACAGGCGGCGCGCAGTTGCCGCGACATGGGCTTCATGCCGATCGTGGTCGGCGACGCCTGCGGTTGCGGCCGGGAGGAAGACGATCTGCCCACGCTCGAGCGCCTAAACATGTTCTTCGCCCCGGTCGTGTCGACCGACACCGCGATCGAGCTGGTGAAGGAAGGCGCCCGGCGCCGGAGGCAGAGGGCCTGATTCGACCCGCTCGGTGCGACCGACAAATCGTGGTGCCCGCTCCCGGACTCGAACCGGGACAGTCCTTGCGGACCTACGGATTTTA
>CAZDFF010000463.1:0-1534 GCA_964504425.1 uncultured Hyphomicrobiales bacterium | reverse complement strand
AGCGCCAGAAGAAGATCAAGGGCCCGATCCTGTGCCTCGTCGGCCCGCCCGGCGTCGGCAAGACCTCGCTCGGCAAGTCCGTCGCCAAGGCTACGGGGCGCAACTTCGTGCGCATGTCGCTCGGCGGCGTTCGCGACGAGGCGGAGATCCGCGGCCATCGCCGGACCTATATCGGCTCGATGCCCGGCAAGGTCATCCAGGGCATGAAGAAGGCCAAATCGTCGAATCCGCTGTTCCTGTTGGACGAGGTCGACAAGATGGGCCACGACTGGCGGGGCGATCCGGCTTCCGCGCTGCTCGAGGTCCTGGACCCCGAACAGAACAACACGTTCAACGACCATTATCTCGAGATCGATTACGACCTCTCCGACGTCATGTTCGTGACGACGGCGAACACGATGAACATGCCGCCGCCGCTGCTGGATCGCATGGAAATCATTCGTCTTGCCGGGTATACGGAAGACGAGAAGGTCGAAATCGCCAGGCGTCACTTGATTCCGAAGCAGATAGAGGCGCACGGCCTGAAGAAGGACGAGTGGCAGATATCGGATTCGGGACTGCGCGATCTGATCCGCCATTACACCCGTGAATCCGGCGTCCGTAACCTGGAGCGCGAGCTTGCCAACTTGGCCCGCAAGGCGACCAAGGAAATCATGATGGCCGCATCTTCGAAGCGCGGTTCGGACAAGAAGGGTGTCGATAAAACCGAAAAGGCCGCCGGGAAGAAAGAAAAGGGCGCGATCGTCGTCACGCGCAAGAACCTCAACAAGTACGCCGGCGTTCCGCGTTATCGGCATGGCGAGATCGAACAGAACGATCTGGTCGGTGTGACGACCGGCTTGGCTTGGACCGAGGTCGGCGGCGAACTGCTGTCGATCGAGGCGGTGATGGTGCCCGGCAAAGGCAAGATGACGATCACCGGCAAGTTGGGCGACGTCATGCAGGAATCGATCCAGGCGGCGAAGTCCTACGTGCAATCCCGGGCGGTTTCGTTCGGTATCGAACCGCCGGTCTTCACCAAGAGGGACATTCACGTCCACGTTCCCGAGGGCGCGACGCCGAAGGATGGTCCGTCCGCCGGTGTCGCCATGGTTACTTCGATCGTTTCCGTGCTGACTGGTATCCCGGTCAGCCGCGAGGTCGCGATGACCGGCGAAATCACGCTCCGGGGCCGGGTATTCCCGATCGGCGGCTTGAAGGAAAAGCTGCTTGCCGCCCTGCGCGGCGGCATCAAGACGGTGCTGATTCCGGCCGATAACGAAAAGGATTTGGCCGATATCCCGGATAACGTGAAGCGGGGCCTTAATATCATCCCCGTAACGACGGTCGATGATGTGCTGGCGAAGGCGCTGGTCAAGCCGCTGACGCCGATCGAATGGGACGAATCGGCCGAGGCCGATTCGCGCCGTATCGGCACTCAAGGGGCCGAGGAAGACGATATCGGCGGCCTCGTCACGCACTGATCACGGGCCCAAAAAGCGCCCAATTCTCGGCCTTTTTCGGGGCCGGTCGGATACCCGACCGGCCCCGTTGG
>CAZDFF010000462.1:0-1542 GCA_964504425.1 uncultured Hyphomicrobiales bacterium | reverse complement strand
GTCCTGGGCCTCGACGACATGGTCGTGGTCGTGACCGAGGACGCGGTGCTGGTCGCGCCCAAACATCGCGCCGAAGAGGTGCGTGCCATCGCGAGTCTCGCCAGGGACGCGGCGCCGCACGGCGGCGCCAGCCACGTCACGGTGCAGCGCCCGTGGGGCAGCTACAAGACGCTCAAACTGGGCGAACGCTTCCAGGTGAAGCAGATCGTCGTCAAGACCGGCGGCACGCTAAGCCTACAGTATCACCACAAGCGCGCCGAACATTGGGTCGTTGTCGCCGGTCGCGCCCGCGTCACGCGCGGCGAGGAGGTTTTCGTCCTCGAGGAGAACCAGTCGACCTACATTCCGCCCGGCACCAAGCACCGGCTGGAAAACGCGGGCGAGGGGTCGTTGCACCTTATAGAAGTGCAGTCCGGCGAGTACCTGGGCGAGGACGACATCGTCCGCCTCGAGGACCTCTACGGCCGGACGTAGCGATGCGCACGAACGGACGAGTCCGAGCGATTTCGGTCTTCGTTGCATTGCTCTCGGGCATCGCAACGCCGCCGGCATGGGCCGAAACCGTCGAGATCAAGGATCTGATTGTCGACGATACGACCGGAACGCTGTCGACCGATCAACTCAAAACCATGGCCGGTCAGGTCCAGTCGACCTTGGAACGCGTTGTCGCTTTTTGGACCGCCGATCCTCAGACGGGTCGCTTCGGTAAAATCCGCGTCGTCCTCGACATGCCCGGTATGGGTGGATATTCGAGCGTTTTTTACTGGGAGGGAAGGGACTGGGAGCGTCGACGCGTGGTGCGGGTCTTCGGCTTCGAGCGGACGCCGCAGATGGCGGCGCACAAGCTGACAAGTGCGATATTTCCCCAGAAGGATAAGTTGATTCGCAATATGATGGGCGTTTTGACGGAAGCCCGGGTCGGCAATACACTGACGTTCCCGATGTGCGGCTTGGATGTCGACGATTGGGTGTCCGCCTCGGTGAATGCGAAATCGTACCTGCCGGTCGCCGAGCTTGGATCGGATCACGAATCATGGGGCATGAGGTTCTCCGGTGGCGGCCGGGTTTCGATTTTCGATAGGAAGAAGCAACACACGGCCTACGCGGAGGCGGGTTCCTTCGGCGCGTATCTTTATCGCAGCTACGGCATCGACCGGATCAAACGCCTTCAGCGGCTTTCGCAAGGCGAGGAGCGGCCGTTTCGGGCGGCGTTCGGGGCCTCGGTGGAAGAACTCGAGGCAAGCTGGCTCGCGGCCCTGAAGGAGAGCGAAGAATCGCGAAGGGCGAGCGTCGCGACGGCGGCGCGGCTGCTCGCGGAAGATCCGGTTGCCGCCTGCCGCGAAGCGCGAATTATCTCGACGAAGGGACGATAAGTAATCGCATTCCCATGGCAGGCCTCGACGACGACATCGTCCGCCTCGAGGACCTCTACGGCCGGACGTAGGGAAAGCCGATCTTCTTTCCTTTTTCGTCATGCGCGGACTTGATCCACGGCTGTCCGGTTAAGGTCATAGGCATTGTAGGACGAGTTGATTTGGGTCG
>CAZDFF010000461.1:0-1565 GCA_964504425.1 uncultured Hyphomicrobiales bacterium | reverse complement strand
CCCGGCGCTGCGCGCTCTTCAGGACGACGACATGCGCAATCCGGGCACGCTCTGGCTCGAGATCGGCGCCGAGCGATGGGCCGAGACACCCTCGTCCGGCGGGAAATCCTGCCGCGATTGCCACGGCGACGCGGCAACGTCGATGAAGGGCGTCGCCGCGCGTTATCCGGCGGTCGAAAAGGAGGTCGGCCGGCTCCTGAACCTGGAACTCAGGATCGAGCAATGCCGCACCCGGCGCCAGGGCGCGCCGCCGTTTGGTTACGAAAGCGAGGCGCTGCTGGCGTTGACGGCCTACGTCGCGAGCCAGTCGCGCGGCCTGCCGATGAACGTCGCCATCGACGGCCCGGCCACGCCGTACTTCGACGCCGGGCGCGACTTTTACGAACGCCGCCAGGGGCAGTTGAATCTGGCCTGCGCGCAGTGCCACGTCGGCTTGGTCGGTAAGCGGCTGCGCGGCGACACCGTCAGCAGCGGCGTCGGCACCGGATTTCCCGCCTATCGGATGGAATGGAACGGCCTCGGCTCGCTGCACAGACGATTCAGAGCCTGCTCGTTCGCCGTCCGCGCAACCCTGCACGATCCGGGCTCGCCGGAATACCTCGCTCTGGAGCTTTATCTGGCCTGGCGGGCGCGCGGCCTGCCCATCGAAACCCCGGCTGTCAGGCCCTGACCGGAATCGCGGAAAACCCGCCGCGGCTTTCGACCGCGACGGGTTTTTTCCCTTCCTTATCGGAGCGGCGGATCAGTAGGTTCCGTCTTTGTAAACCCCGCCCTTCTTACGGGTGTCGGAATATTCGTATTCCGGCATCGCCTTGAGCTGATCCTTGGTCATGCTGACCTTCAGCTCCTTGCCGTCCGGCGAAGGCTTGACCTCGTCCCACTTGAGGGCGACGTCGTGTTCGCCCATCCCGAGGAACCCGCCGACTCCGACCACGACCGCGTTGACTTCGCCGTCGTCGCCGATAATGACGGAGTTCACCTCGCCGATGGAGTCGCCGCCGGCGTTCGTGATCTCCTTGCCGATAAGCTCCTGCGCCGACACGTTGCCGGACTTGCCTTCCATGGCCGACGGCGCGGGCGTCGTGGTGCCCGGCGCGCCCGTGGTCGGCGTGGATTTTTCACCGGCAGCGAACTGCACCTTGGTGTTGGTGTCGATCTGCTGCTCTGCGGCAATTGCCGCCGGGACGGCGGTCATCGCGAAAAGGCCTGCCGCCGCCAGGGGAGCCCATTTCATTTTAAACATCGCTTTCTCCTTATCTTCCGAAGTGACATTTCCGGCGATGCTCGACACGACAGTCGCGCCATGCCGAACGACGCCGCCCAACATCCCTGCCGCCGGGTTGCCTTGCGCGGCCGTTGCGGGCCGCGCGCAACACGATGCGCGAGCAATGAATGGATGTTGGATGGACGACGATAACCGATCGAGACCGTGGATCGTGTGATCGATCTGTGTGGATCCTGTGTGGATTTTCCGCGCGATACGGACAGCGCGCGTCAAGCCATCGCTTGCCGGCGGCGCTGGTCCATCAGCAGCCAGAACGCGATCGACATGTTGAGTAGGTTCC
>CAZDFF010000460.1:0-1578 GCA_964504425.1 uncultured Hyphomicrobiales bacterium | reverse complement strand
TTTGGTTTCGTGCCGGCCGCGCTTTTTTTTCGTCTGCCAGCGGAAGAACGGCCGGTATTCCCGCTGTTGGTCTTAACTGGCGCGTTCTACGCATTCTTTTTCGGGTTTTCCGCATTCGCCGCCGAAGTGTTGCGGTCGCCGTCGGATGGTCGGATTTTTATATACGGACACACGGCCATAGCGAACATAAGTCCCGCGACACAGACGCTGGTGCTTGCCGGCCTGACGGCCATGCTGGCGGCATACGCTTGCGTCCGAGGCCGCGCGCTACGTCTGCCCCGATTTCGCCTGCCGCGAGACCCGGACGATCGGCGATCGCGGCTGGCGTTTTGGGTTTTCCTGACGGCGCACTTGGCGTTTTTCACCGTGCCGGCGCTAAGTCGAATCCCGTCAATCGGACAGTTTCTCCAGCCTGCGGGGGCGCTCGCCTTCGCGGGGCTTTATATTCTTTGGTGCCGAGGTCGGCTTAGCCGACTCGAGACCGCCGTTCTTTTCGTGTCGATGGCGTTCGAAGGCGCGCTGATCATGCGTGCGATGTCCCTAACCCCGATCCTGCTGCTGATCGCGATGCTGCTGGCCCTTGATTTCGCGTTGACGCAACGCATGCCATGGAAACGCACGCTCTGCTTCGGGCTGGTTTTGATGGCGCTTTACCCCGCAGTCCAAGCCGTGCGACCGGGGGTATGGAGCGGGCATATCGACGGTGGCTTCGTAGGGGGGCCGGCCATGGTCGCGCGGAGCCTTTTGGGCTTGAAGCTTCCAGGCAAGAATAATCCGCAGGATATTAACTCGTCGCTGTTAGAAATGCCGCATCCGTTTCGCGGTCTCGGACTCGCCCGCCGAATATCGCACATTGCGCTGATGGAGCACGTCGTCGCCAACACGCCTGATCGTGTGCCCTTTTGGAAAGGCGAAACATACCGGCCACTTTTGACCTCCTGGATTCCGCGGTTCATTTGGCCGGGCAAGCCGCGCGAGGAGGCGGGTTGGGCGTTCGGCCGGCGATACGGAATTCTGAAGGCCGACGACCCGCCGCAATCCATCAATCTGCCATGGATGATCGAAATGTACGCCAACTTCGGCGGCGCCGGCGTCATTCTCGGCATGGGTCTGGTCGGCGCCCTGTTCGCGTTCCTCGAGGCGTTCCTCAGCCGCCCGTCGATGACCCCCGCCGAAACGGCGGCGGGCACGGCGGTCATCTTGCCGCTGTTCCTGCAGGATTCGAATTTCAGCTTGATGACCGGCAGCGTTCCTCTTTTGATTGTTGCATTCTGGATCGTGCTAGCCGTCGCGTCGAAGATCCCGCTGCCGATTGCGCAACCGAGGGGCTATTCACGATCATGATCACGCTCACTGTCCTGATCCCGGCCTATAACGAGGAAAGGACGATTCTTGAAATCCTGGGTCGCGTCCAGGCGCAGAAGGTCGAGGGCGTCGCGTTCGAGGTGCTGATCGTCGATGACGGATCGACCGACGGCACCGCCGCCCTGCTCGAGGCCAATCCCGATCTCTATACACGCCTTATCCGCAAGCCCAACGGCGGCAAGGGCTCGGCGGTGCGGGCCGGCCTCGCGGCGG
>CAZDFF010000459.1:0-1589 GCA_964504425.1 uncultured Hyphomicrobiales bacterium | reverse complement strand
GATCGAGGTCCAAAAACTTTTCAAATCCTACGGAACCGAGCCGTTCAAAAAGCAAGTCGTCCGCGATTGCAGCTTCTCGATCGACCCCGGCAAGTTGACCGTGATCATCGGTCCATCGGGATGCGGAAAAACCACGTTGCTCAAGCTGATGGCCGGGTTCGAGCAACCGGATTCCGGAGTCGTGCTCATGGATGGCGCGCCGGTCAAAAATCCCGGCCCGGAAAAGCTTGTCGTATTCCAGGAGACCGCGCTCTTCTCATGGATGACGACTTACGAAAATATCGTATTCGGCCCCCGTGCGCGCGGAGCGTCGGACGCTTCCATCCGTACCGCCGCGGAGTCCATTCTCGATCGAGTCGGGCTGACGGCGTTTCGCGATAAATTTCCGTCCCAGTTGTCCGGCGGCATGCAGCGCCGGGTCGAGCTTGCTCGCGCGATGATCAACAACCCAACGGTGATGCTGCTCGACGAGCCTTTCCGCGGTCTCGACGCGATGACCAAAGGGCTCATGCAGGAATACTTCGTTCAGCTGTACGAGGAAAATCCGAGAACCGTGGTCTTCGTCACGACCGACATCGACGAAGCGATACTTCTGGCCGATCGGCTTCTGATCTTGTCGAACGTGCCCGCCGGATTGCGTGCCGAAATCGTTGTCGACCTACCCCGTCCGCGCAAAATGGCGCAGATATTCGAAGACGATTACGCCAACGATATTAAGCTCGCCGCTCTCCGTATTCTTCACGAAGAGGCTATGAAATCGTTTCAACAAGGCAGCAAGGCGGCTGCGGATTTTCTCGATGCGTATTCGAGGCGCGTCTCCTGAGCCCGCATATTGCCTCATCGATTTCTGCTGACCAATTTTGCCAAGAGCCACAATTCCGAGGCGCTATGACGCCGAGCACCAGGCGTTGGCTTTTGTCCGGTCGCGCGATGGCTTGATCGATCGCGTAGCGCCTTTCAAGCGTGGCCATGCCAAAATGAAATGAATCACGCGCGCCCCGGCACGACTCGCCGATAGGACAGCGCTTCGGCGACATGGATGCGCCGGACGCTATCGCTCGCTTCCAGGTCGGCCAGCGTGCGCGCGACTCGAAGAACTCTATGGTATCCGCGTGCCGACAGCTTGAATCGCTCCGCCGCCTCTGTCAGCAGCTTACGGCCCTCTGCGTCGGGCGCGGCGACGTCTTCCAGCAGCGTGCCGTCGGCTTCCGCGTTGGTGCGGATCGGCTGCGGCGCGTCGACCTTCGCGAACCGGCGCCGTTGGATGTCGCGGGCGGCGGCGACGCGCGTGGCGATCTCGGCGCTGCCCTCGGCCGGCGGCGGCAGCGACAGGTCCGACGGATTGACCGCGTTCACCTCGACGTGCAGGTCGATGCGGTCGAACAGCGGACCGGAAATCTTCGCCTGGTATTCGTGGGCGCACTTGGGCGCGCGCGAGCAGGCCTGCGAGGGGTCGTCCAGATAGCCACAGCGACACGGGTTCATGGCGGCGATCAACTGCACGCGCGCCGGATAGGTGACGTGTGCCATGACCCGGGCGACGGACACGCGGCCGGTCTCGATCGGCTGGCGCAGGGATTCCAAGGTCT
>CAZDFF010000458.1:0-1601 GCA_964504425.1 uncultured Hyphomicrobiales bacterium | reverse complement strand
TAAGCCAGTCTGGAATTCGATCGAGCATCGAAACGGCTCACGGAGCCGGCGCCCAAAATGCTCCCACCCACTCAGCCGTTCGTCAGTCAGGTTTATCGATCATCCAAATGTGTCTTCGGCCAACACCCGAACCCGGCGCAGGTCAATCAGGCGGTCCGTGCTCCGCTTCGTCAATCTCTCGGGTATAGCTGTTTTCGGGCGCTCCGCCGGCAACAGAGCGAATCTCGACCTTCTTGCCGACGTAAAAGCGGCTTGGGTTTTTGAACTCGATGGAGAAGATGTGGCCTTCGTAGAAGGTCACGTGAGCTGTTTCGCTGTGCCCTTCAACGATCAACCGGACCTTGAACAGCTTGTCCGAGAAATCCGTTTCGCGAATCCTCACGCTATCATCGACGCGGTAGAAGCGAAGTACGTTGATGCGGCCAGCGGGTATTCGTTCGATGAAGAACGCCTGCTCCAACTGGCGTCGAACCAGCGTTGCAATTGACGGCGACAGCTCGTTAATTACTGCCTCGATAACATCCTCCTCAAGAGGGCGCAGACGCCAGCTTCCGTCGCCGGACAGAAAGTGAAGAAAATCCCAAGCGCGATAGAAAGCTTCTCTCAATCCGATCTCCTACTCATTCTTTTCGCACCCACATTCAGAACCTGCGACGCCTGCACCGATTGCGCCGGCCGCGGCTGTGCCCTTAGACCAATCCGGAATTCGATCAAGGGTTGCCAACCAATCAGGAAGCCGGCGCCCAAAGCGCCTCCATCCGCTCGGCCAACGGTCGGCATCATGCCGGAAGTGTCGAGCCGGACTCGTCCAGCTTCCATTCAAGCCTCCGCGTCGATTCAGTGCTCCTCTGAACCAGCCCGACGTGTAACGATCCACGTACTTCTTCGCGATGCTATGCGACCACTCGTAGCCCGTTTCGCGTGTTAGCGACCTGGAGCCAAAGCGCAAGAATGCAGCCTTGCTCAACCCGCCGCCAACGGCGCCTATGCCGCCCGCGAGCAAAATGTCTCCGACAGTTGCGCAAGGATTCGTCAAGTATTCCAATCCCGCTCCGATCGCAAAGCCAACAAGTTGAGGAACGAATTCACCCGTGGGGTCCGTAAAGGAGACAGGGTTGCCTTCAGCGTACGCATACGTGTTGATCCCACCTTCGAGTCCGATCGGATCGCTTTGCAGGTACCTCCCGATGTTGGCGTCGTAGTCGCGGTGCCAGTTTTGGCTCAGACCTGTTTCCGGATCGTATGTCTGACCTGGAAACATCAAGACATTAACGATACTGCCGGTGACGCTGTGAACTTCGCCGAACGGGGCGAAGACGCCGTCCCAGACGATCGCGCGTGATGAATCGGTGATCTTCTGCGGGCGCGCGAGATGATCGGCGTGGATGAAGAAGAGGCGGGAGGCGCCGCTTGCGCCGAGGCGATCGACATAGCCGATGGGTACGCCGCCGAGCCAGATGTATTCGCGAATCGCATTGCCGGTGGCGCCGTCCATCTCGGCGATCATCTGGCCGTCGCCGTCGTAGATGTAATGCGTGACGGCGCCGGTCGACGTCTTCGTCTTCCGGATGCGCAGTTCGTCGGCGTCGTAGGCGAAGGTC
>CAZDFF010000457.1:0-1630 GCA_964504425.1 uncultured Hyphomicrobiales bacterium | reverse complement strand
AAGGGCCTGACCCAGATCAGCGACACCGGCGCGATCGAAGCCGCCATCGACCAGGCGATCGCCGCCAACCCGGACAAGGCCGACGAAGTGCGCGCCGGCAAGGATCGGTTGCTCGGCTGGTTCGTCGGCCAGGTGATGAAGGCGACCGGCGGCAAGGCCAATCCGGGGATGGTCAACGAGCTGTTGAAGAAGAAGCTATTGCCCTAAACCCGACGTGTAGGAAGGGCCCATGAAGACCCTCGACCAGTTCATCGGCGTGTACGAAGGCGCGGTGCCGGCCGACGTCTGCCGGGGGGTCGTCGACTTCTACGGCAAGCACGCGGCCTGGAAGAAGTCCACCTACAGCGGCTACGACGGCCTCGCCGATAATTCCGATCAGCGGGTCGACATGATGGATTTCTGGATCCAGCCCGGCCAGCCGTTTTTCGATGACATCAGCAACAGCCTGATCGGCGCGGTGAAGCGCTATGTCGGGGAACATCCCGATTTTTCCGTGGCGAAATCGAATGGGTTCCGCATCAACCGCTACGGTCCCGGCGGGTTCATGTCGCGCCATGTCGACAACATCCACAACAGTCACGGTCAGAAGGAAGGCTTTCCGCTGGCCTCGTGCTCGATCATGCTGAACGAGGATTTCGACGGCGGCGATTTCGTCTTTTTCGACGAGATCGTGATCCCGGCCAAGGCCGGGCAGGCTATCGTGTTTCCGTCGAATTTCCTGTTCCCGCACGCGGTTTCCCGAATCGAGCGCGGCGTCCGCTACTCCATCGTCACCTGGATGCTGTAGGCCCCGGCCCTCGGGGCCCGCCTTGCCGGTACCGGCAGGGGTGCTACACTTAAATCCATGACATTTCGCTCGGCTCTTATCCTCTTGGCCGTTCTGGCCCTTGCCGCCCCGGCATCGCCGGCGCGGGCCGATTTCGAGTCCGGCCTTGTCGCCTACAAGCGGGGCGATTACGCCAAGGCCTTCGCCGAGTGGAAGCCCCTGGCGGATTTCGGCGACGCCAAGGCGCAATCCCACGTCGGGCGGCTTTACGCGGAGGGCAAGGGGATCGAGCGCGACCCCGCCGTGGCCGTGCAGTGGTACCGCAAGGCCGCCGACCAGGGTTATGCGTCGGCGCAGAACAGCATGGGGCTGGCCTACGCGCGGGGCATCGGCGTCGCCAAAAACCTCAACGAAGCAGTCGGCTGGTACAAGAAGGCGGCGGCGCAGGGGTTCCCGTCGGCGGAAACCAATCTGGGTCACGCTTATCGTCTGGGCAACGGCACGCCACAGGATTTCGCCGAGGCGGTGAGATGGTTCCAGAAGGCGGCGGGGCGGGGCTACGCACCCGCCGAGCTGTCGCTCGGGCAAGCCTATCAAACGGGGCAAGGCGTCGAAAAAGACGTTGCCATGGCGGCCGTCTGGTACCGGAAGGCCGCCGAGAAACGCTACCCGCCCGCCGAAACGGCGCTGGGGCTCGCGTATGCGCGCGGCGACGGCGTCGCCAAGGATCCGGCCGAAGCGGTGAAATGGTATCGTCGCGCAGCGATCCGCGGTTTCCAGCCGGCGCAAACCAACGTCGGCCTTGCCCATATCAAAGGCGTCGGCGCCGACCAGGACAACGTGCTCGCCTACGTCTGGCTGAAC
>CAZDFF010000456.1:0-1633 GCA_964504425.1 uncultured Hyphomicrobiales bacterium | reverse complement strand
TCTTCGAGGCCACTTCGCGCACCATCTGGGCGCCCATGTTCTCGAACTTGTCGGCCAGCTCGATCTCCTTGGCGACGGTGACGCCGTCCTTGGTGATGCGCGGCGCGCCAAAGGCCTTATCCAGCACGACGTTGCGGCCCTTGGGGCCCAGCGTCACCTTCACGGCCTCGGCGAGGATGTCGACGCCGCGCAGCATGCGCTGGCGCGCGTCGGCCGAAAAACGAACTTCTTTCGCAGCCATTTCAGTCCTCTTTCAAATCGATTGTTTCTTGATGGAAGGAAGCGGGGAGGTTAGGCGGCCTTCTTCGCGGGCTTCGCCTGGCCCTCGATGACGCCCATCACGTCGCTCTCCTTCATGATCAACAGCTCTTCGCCGTCGATCTTGACTTCGGTGCCCGACCACTTGCCGAACAGGATGCGGTCGCCGACCTTGAGGTCGATCGGGGTGAGCTTGCCGCTCTCGTCGCGGCCGCCCGGACCCACGGCGATCACTTCGCCTTCCTGCGGCTTCTCTTTGGCGGTGTCGGGAATGATGATGCCGCCGGCGGTCTTGGTGTCGCCTTCGATGCGACGGACGACCACGCGGTCATGCAACGGACGGAACTTCATGCCATCCTCCTGGCTTTGCTGGGTTTTTTGACGTTTCGCCTCGGCTAGCACTCACTGCGGGCGAGTGCTAGCGGACGGGCGGATACATGGCGGTCCGGCCGGGGCCTGTCAAGAAGGCCCCCCGCGAAAAATCGCGCATCGGCGGCGGAAATTTCACCCCGCGCAGGCGGCGGACTGACCTGCTGCCAGCGCTAGAGTCTCGAAAACTTTGGCTTTCAATGGCTTTTCGGCGACCGTTTCCCATCGCGGTTCGATCGGGCTTGGCGACCGCAGCCTCAGGCAGCGAAGCATCGCGGGGCCACCCCGCAGGATTTCAACAAATTTCAACATCCTCGGTCACGTCACGGCTCAACACGCCTCCGAATCTCATTGCATCTGCGCCGCGCACCATCCACCGGCCCGGCGCAGGGCAGGAGGATCTACAAAAGCGCGTCCGACGCCCGGACCGTCGGAGCGATATCGCATTTTTTCACGTTTTGTTCTAAAAAATCAAGTTTTGAGAGCATTGTGTGGGGGCGAGTGTCGGCGCCGCCTCGCTCGTTATCCAAGGGAGCCAAGGCGCTTCGATCGTGGCTCGAAAAGGATGCAATCATGCGGATGTTCTATCTGACGGCGAAGCCGGCCACGCGCACGCACACGTTCTGGAACGGCTGCACGCTGGATCGGGACTGCCAAGTCTGGACCGAGGGCGGCGAGGCCGAGGCGCGTGCCTTGGCGCACGGGAAATTCTGGCAGGAAGCGACGCCGACCAATGCCGATCAGACGTCGCCCTGGACCGATCCCGAACTCGTCGATTGCGCCGAAGGCGAGATCGTGCCGGGCATGCCGATCCCGGTCGAGGAGGCCGCCTTCGGCTGGGACGACCGTGTCGTCGGGCCCGGCCAGCCTCCGCCCTCGAACGACAACCGGGCCGTCGAAGATCCCACCAAGAAACTGGACCAGCGCTAGCGTCCCGGCGCGCTCAACTCTTTAGGCCGCGACGCGGAACGCAACGGCGTCGGCCGTCGTTCTCATTGCGAGACGC
>CAZDFF010000455.1:0-1638 GCA_964504425.1 uncultured Hyphomicrobiales bacterium | reverse complement strand
GCATCGGCGCCGACTTCTATCGCTGCGTGCAGATGATCATCGACCGCCTGGGCGCGAAGCCCTGCGTCACCCAGCTGCCGATCGGCGTCGAGAGCGACTTCGCCGGCCTGGTCGACCTCGTCGCCATGAAGAGCGTCATCTGGAAGGACGAGAGCCTGGGCGCCGAATTCGTCGTCGGCGAGATTCCCGCCGACATGAAGGAAAAGGCCGCCGAGTATCGCCATGCACTCCTGGAGATGTGCGTCGAAATGGACGACGCCGCCATGGAAGCCTATCTCGAAGGCAAGGAACCCGACGAAGCGACGCTGAAGAAGCTCATCCGCAAGGGCACGCTGACGGGCGCCTTCGTGCCGGTGCTTTGCGGCTCGGCCTTCAAGAACAAGGGCGTGCAGCCGATGCTGGACGCCGTGATCGATTTCCTGCCCTCGCCGGTCGATGTCCCTGACGTGAAGGGCCTCGAGGTCGACGGCGACAAGGAACTCAGCCGCAAGAGCTCGGACGACGAGCCGTTCTCCGGCCTCGCCTTCAAGATCATGACCGATCCCTTCGTGGGCTCGCTCACCTTCGTCCGCGTCTATTCCGGCGTGCTCAACACCGCGACCCAAGTGATGAACACGGTGAAGGGCGACAAGGAACGCGTCGGCCGCATGCTGGCGATGCACGCCAATTCCCGCGAAGACATCAAGGAAGCCCGCGCCGGCGATATCGTCGCTTTGGCCGGCCTCAAAGCCACCACCACCGGCGACACGCTCTGCGACCCCGCGCACCCGATCGTGCTGGAGCGCATGGAATTCCCCGATCCCGTCATCGAGGTCGCGGTCGAGCCGAAGTCGAAGTCCGACCAGGAAAAGATGGGCGTCGCCCTGCATCGTCTCGCGCAGGAAGACCCGTCGTTCCGCGTCTCGGTCGATCACGAATCCGGCCAGACCATCATCAAGGGCATGGGCGAACTTCACCTTGAAATCATCGTCGACCGCATGCGTCGCGAGTTCAAGGTCGAGGCCAATGTCGGCGCCCCGCAGGTCGCCTACCGTGAATCCATCACCAAGACGGTGGAATACGACTACACCCACAAGAAGCAGACCGGCGGTTCGGGCCAGTTCGCCCGGGTGAAGATCCGCTTCGAGCCTTTGGCTCCGGGCAGCGGCTTCGTGTTCGAGAACGACACGGTCGGCGGTTCGGTGCCGCGCGAATACGTGCCGGGCGTGCAGAAGGGCCTCAATCTTGCCAAGGAAACCGGCGTCATCGCCGGCTTCCCGCTCATCGACTTCAAGGCGACCCTGATCGACGGCGCCTATCACGACGTCGATTCGAACGTGCTGACCTTCGACATCGCCGCGCGGGCCTGTTTCCGCGAGGGCATTCCCAAGGCCGGCCCGAAGCTCTTGGAGCCGATGATGAAGGTCGAGGTCGTGACGCCCGAGGATTACATGGGCGACGTGATCGGCGATCTGAACAGCCGTCGCGGTCAGGTCCAGGGCATGGACAGCCGCGGCAACGCGCGGGTCATCACGGCGATGGTGCCGCTGGCCAATATGTTCGGCTATGTGAACACCTTGCGCTCGATGAGCCAGGGTCGCGCGCAATACACGATGCATTTCGACCACTACGAACAAGTGCCTCAAGCGGTTGCGGACG
>CAZDFF010000454.1:0-1638 GCA_964504425.1 uncultured Hyphomicrobiales bacterium | reverse complement strand
AGAAGCCCTGGAAAAGACCGATCCCCATCGATTGGCCCAGCGTCACGCCGATCTCGTCGTCCAATCTGGCGATCGCCAATTCGGTTCCCGCTTCCACCAGCGCCTTTATGTCGTCACGATGCTTTTCCAGCGTCGTCTCCGCGCCCTGCCGCCAGAAAATCTTGGCCATCGCGATATTCAGCCGGGATAGGTTCACGATACCGACGGTTTCGGGAAAGATCGAATCGACCGCGATGCGCCCCTTGCGGCCGTTGATCAGGTTGCAGGCGACCTCGAATTCGTCGAAATGCTGAAGGATATTCGCCTGGCGGAACTCGAACACGACCTTCGAAAACGTTTCGTCGTCGATGTGCTCGAGGAATTCCTCGAAGCCGCGGGTGAACACGCTTTCCACGTTCAGGTTGATCGAACAGCGTTCCCGGCCGGGATTGGCCTCGCGAAACGCCGAAAGCAAAATCTGATCGAGCGTGATGGTCAGTTGATTGAAGAGGTTGCCGCTGCCGCGCAGTTCGACTTCCTTGAAGACGTGCCTTTTCAGCATGTCCATGCTGACGAAATATTCGTGCATCGTCGACATCGGCGCCTTGCCGGGATCGAGCCGCGCGACTTTCTGGCTGCGGATGAACGCCTTGGCGAAATCGGCATTGCCGAGCTGGCGGCTGACGTCCTCGACCGTGCGAATATCGCCGACATTGAGCGGCCGCAGCTTGCCGGCCTCGGCCGGACGCTCCAGCGTACCGGATTCGTAGCGTTCGAGGAACGCGATCGCGTTGCTGAGCTTGGTCCTGAGATCCAGCACGCGCAGTAGTCGCGTCTGGTCGATCATGCCGAAATGATTCGGGAAGTAACGCTGAATCAGCCGAAGCAGCGCGACCCGCATGTCGGAAATGATGGCGACCTGGGTGTATTCGTTCATCGTCACCAGGGTGGCGCGATCCAGCGACGACAGATCGAACAGGCGCGCTTGGTGACGGGTCTTCACGGTCAGGAAGACGCGATTGAAATCCAGCCAGAACTCGTTGCCGGCGTCGTTCGCCGGCAGCATGCTGGCGGACACCAGGATCAAATGCGAAAAATCCGGCTTGTTCGGATTGAACCCGCGCAGCACTTCGAGAAGCTCGCCGCCCCGCGGACTGATATTGATCGCGGCTTGAACCGACACGCCGACGTTCCCCCTGAGCCAGGCACCCCAAGACGTCGGCGGCGCGGCCCCACGTGCCCACCCCGACGTTCGCGATCGCTGCGCGCCGCCCCGGCAGTATGGCATGGGGCGACCGGAATGGGGAGTCGCGCGCACCGTTGCCGACTGCGGATTTTCGCGATTTTTACCGCGCGCGACCGACAATCGGGACCAACGCGATACCGGCTTTCCGACGCCTTCCGATGCCGATCGAGCGCGAGGGTACCGAACGGCGCCGGTCCGATGCTATGCTGCTGCAACGAAGAATACCACCGGGAGGAAACCATGCTGAAAACCACTATCGCCGGCAGCCTGCCGAAGCCGTCCTGGCTCGCGGAGCCCGAGAAACTGTGGGCGCCGTGGCGCCTCGAAGGAGAAACGCTGCTTCAAGGCAAGCAAGACGCGGCGCTGGTGTGGCTGAAGGAACAGGAGGACGCCGGCATCGACATCGTCGGCAA
>CAZDFF010000453.1:0-1639 GCA_964504425.1 uncultured Hyphomicrobiales bacterium | reverse complement strand
CCCTGGGAAATGACTTGCTGCGTCACCTTTTCGACCACCGCCGCCTCGATCGCCTGGCGCACGGCGGGCGGCGGGACGACGCCGAACCCGAGCGGATCGAATCCGCCGCCGAACACGTTGTGGATGGCGTCGCTGATCGATTTTCCCAACGCGGCCGGATCGTTCAATGCGCCCGGCCCGAAGGTCGCGAACGGATCGAAGCCCTGGCCCTGCCCGCCGACGCCGCCGACGGTTCCTTGGTTGACGTTGCCGGTGCCGAACGGGTTTTGAGTCGCGTTCGTCACCGCGTTGCCGACGATGGCGCTCAGTTGCTGGGCGAAATCGGCGGGCGAGGTCGCCCCGGCGACCGCGCTCGGCGATTGCAGCCCGAGCACGGCGGCGCCGATAACCACCTGGGTCGCGGCGGCGAAGGCCTGTTCCAGCGATCCGCCTTGCGCCAGGGCCTGGTCGAAGGCGCGTTCCGTTGCCTGCTGGACGACCTCGGTTCGGGCGGTCGCGCCGGGACCCTGTGGACCTTGCGGGCCGACGCCCTGCCCGCCTTGGCCGGCCTCGCCGGTTTGTTGGCCGGGCGACGGCGGCAGCGTCCGCACCACGGTGCCGAAGGCCTTCTCGATGACCGACGGCGGCAGGATCAGCGGCGTCGGCGGCGGCAGGAACGGCGTCGCCACCTGGGTCGTCTGATAAGGCTGATTCAGGGTCACCACGCCGGTCCGCGTCGTGATCGTGATTTCGCCGGTGATCGTGCCGCCGGCGTCTTCGGGCATCAGGGTGAAGGTGTTGGCGGTGCCAAGCGGCGCCGCCTTGCCCGCGCCGTGGGTGCCGCGAATGCCGATGGTCGCGACCGGCGTGTCGATGATCATCGCGTCGGCGTCGGTCTTGGCGATCTGGCCGCTGATGAAGCTGAACACGCCCTCGACCACCTTGAAGGCGGAATTGCCGGTCTGGGCGCCGGGATCGTAGATCATCGAGTCGATGACCATGTGGCCGTTCTCGCCGATCGAAAAGCGGGTCTCGTCGACGAAGACGATGCCGAGCTTGCCGTCGAGCGCGGTCTTGATCGTGTCGCCCTGGAAGATCGGCGTGCCCTGTTCGGCCGAAACCTGCGATCCGTCGGTGCGAACGACCGTCGCCCGCCCGACCACCGTATCGACCCGGCCGATGGCCGTGCCGTCGCCGGCCGGCGGAGCCTGGGCGATTTCCAGTTTCGTTTCGAATGCATCGAACGGCGTCACGGCGATTTCCCCCTCGCCCGTTCGTCCCAGAGCGTTTCTTCGTTGCCGGAAAAGCGGCGGATTACTTGACCACCGTTTCGTCCAGCTTGCCCATCACCGCCAGCAGCTTGAACACCGAAATGGCGACGTCGGTTTCCGCCGAGGCGGCGTCGGAACTGGCGTTGATCAGGCGGGTTTCGCCCGACAGCACGTCGATCAGCGAGCGCCGCCCGAGCGCGCGTTCCTTGCGCGCCAGTTCCAGGAACTCGGCGGCGATATTGGCCTGGTTGCGCAGGTGTTCGGCGTTGCGCCGCGACGTGTTCAATTCGTTCCAGGAATTCTTCGACTGCTCGATGGTCGTGTCCATGGCGTCGCCGTATCGATTTTCGGTCGCCGACAGGGTGTGTTCCGACGCTTTCAGGGTGTTG
>CAZDFF010000452.1:0-1649 GCA_964504425.1 uncultured Hyphomicrobiales bacterium | reverse complement strand
AACCGGGACAGTCCTTGCGGACCTACGGATTTTAAGTCCGTTGCGTCTACCTGTTCCGCCAAGCGGGCACTCGGGGCATCGGGCACCCTATCGCGCCGCTTCGGACCGGCGCAAGGCCATGCGTACGGGCGCGCGGCCGGGTTCAGCGCGCGGCTGAAGCCGCGCGGATGCCGGCCGGGCCGTCGTTGCGCACGAACCGAACCACCGTCGGCCAGGAACCGTAATTGAGCCGCGGGACGGCGGCCAGGAGTTCCATCGGCACCGCGAACTCGTGAATCGCGTCGTCGGCCTTCGGCACGACCAGCGAGTCCTTTTGCCCACCCCACAGCATCCCGACGACCCGGTTCGATCCGGCGTCGAAAACGGGCGATCCGGAATTCCCGCCGAAGGCGTCGCAATCGATCCCGAGAATGTGCTTGCCCCGATTGCGGTCGAAATATTTTTCGCGCACGACTTGGCAGTTCGGTGCGAACTTTTTGTATTCGTACCCAGGATGCCCGATCATGTAGAGGGTTTGTCCCTTGGCCGCCGGTGCCTTGGCTAGGCTGACCACGGGGTAGGTGTCGCCGGGCAGCTTTCCCGCCGCATTTGGCCGCAGGATGACGACCGCGAGATCGTGCGGGCGGTCCCAGGCATCGACCCGGTCGATTTCGTACACGTCGAGCGCGCCGGGCACGTCGCCCGCCGCGACGATGTGGTCGTTGAACCGCAGGACCTTGGTCGGCGCGTCGTTCACGTTGATGCAATGCCCAGCCGTCAGCGCCGTCCCTCTCGCGATCAGGAACGCCGTGCAAAATCCGCGCGCGTGGACCGCCTTTTCCGAACGGAGGGAGATGCTGGCAACGGCGCGTGCCATCTCGATCGCCTCCGGCGCGGGAATCTCGTAGAAGTTCCGCCGGTCGTCGGTGCCATAGACGGTCTTATCGCGCGAGCGCTTGATGCCGTCGTCGGGCGGCAGGATGCTTTCCTTCTGCGGCAGGTCGGCCTTGGCATAGGCGCCGCGAATGCCCTTGATCACCGCCGCCTCGTTGGCGGACTCGATCGCGAAGGACTTCTTGGCTTCCGAGCCCGGCTTGTGCGAAATCGTCTTGACCCGGGAAAGCGCCTGCTTCGCCGATTCGCCGGCGAGGATATAGGACGCGGTCGTGTCCCAGAAGGCGGGCTTCAAGTTTTTCGACTCAGGCAGCTTCGAGAACGACCATATCCTTTCGACGATCTGGTTTTCCCGGTTGCCGATACCGAGTTCGTCCAGGTGCGAAACGCTGCCCGTCGTGGCGCCATAACGTTCCTCGAGCTTGATGGTCAGGCTGGAAACCGTTCCGTCGGGCTTGAACTTGATGTCGCCCGCCGCCGCCGGCGCCGAAAGCGCCAGCGCCAGCGCGCCGCAAAGCGCCGCCCCCAGCCGCCATGTTCGCCGATCCATTGTCCGCCTCCTCCGCGCATGCCGACGATCCTCGCGGATCGTCAATGGAACCCTTCCAGGAACGCCGCCACCTTCTCGACCTTCGCGTCGGGCGCGGCTTTTTCCCCCGTGCCCGGGAAATGCGCCAGGCCGACCGCGGCCTTGGTTCCCGGCCCCGGCGCGGCGCCGTCGTCGGCCGGACCGGGATCGTTGCCGCCGCTCTTCGTGGCGAAGGCGAAATGCCAGA
>CAZDFF010000451.1:0-1666 GCA_964504425.1 uncultured Hyphomicrobiales bacterium | reverse complement strand
ATCGCGGTGCCGTCCTCGTTCGGCGCATTGCCGGAATTGCGCGGCCGCGCGGCGTATTCGGCGCAAAAAATTTCGGCTTTTCTGACGGCGTCCGCCATTTCCCGATCCGTCAGGTACGTATAGGAAATCGTTGGCGGCATCGGCGACGTTTCCTCGGTCGCCAGAAGCGTCGCGGCGCAAGCGCCGAGGGTCACGGCAACGAACAGCGCGCCTGCGACGTATATCCGGCGCCATATCCTCGCGTGAACCTCGGTGGTCACGAAATTCCTCCTCCGTCGAAGTCGGTGCATGGGCGCGGCGACGGCGAAACGAAAGCGTCGCACATGCCTCGGCTGCATCGCTCTCGCGATGATCGATACTGGCGCGCGGCGGCCGTCGCCGCTGTCCAAAACTGAACACCGGCCGCAGTTGCGCGAACGTCGGAAAAATCGGTGGATTGGGGCGTGGCGTCGCCGCGCGCCCGGATCGGTCGACCCCGATCAGTAGGTCTTATCCGGCTTGGTTTTTTCGCCGGCCCGTTCCAGGGATTGACCGGACTTTTGCAGGTTTTCGCCGGTGTCCTGCTTCACCCCTTGCCACGTGTTCTCGCAAGCGACGAGCGACGCCGAGAACACGAAGGCGGACAAGGCAAGCATGACGATCGAAACGCGGAGATGGTTCATGATGGCCTCGTTTTCCGTTGCTGCGGCTCGGCGCCCATGGGCACCGAACGGTCAGGGTAACGGACCGGCCGCCGGGATCGTGTGAGAATGCTGTGGCAACGGTGGGAACGACGTTCTCACTCGTCATCGCCGGACTTGTTCCACGGCTGTCCGGGTAGGGTGTCGCCAAGGTCCGGTGTTGCTCCACCCCGTCATGGCCGGGCCGTGCCGAAGGCGCGAGTCCCGGCCATCCACGTCTTTTTCCTGCCGCAGACACAAGAAAACCATGGATCGCCGGGACAAGCCCGGCGATGACGTGAGAATTTATTGATCGGCTACGCGCTGCTACTCGGATCGATCCGAGGGCCGATAAAACACGCCGCGCCTGGCGCCCGCCCAGTCGCGCACCTCGGGAATGTCGGCGGTGTCGATCCGCTCGTCCGGCAATGCGGCGAGTGCCACGATCTCGGCACGCTGGTTCGCGGTCGGCCGGTTCATGCCGCCGGTTTCAGGCGCTTCACCTTGATGCGGTCGGCGGTCTTCATCGCTTTGGCGAGATCGTAGGCGGCCTGAAGGCGCAGCCAGGTTTCGGCGCCGCCGCCGAACGCCTTGTCGAGCCGGATCGCCATTTCCGGCGAAATCCCGGCGCGGCCATTCACGATGTCGGAAAGCTGCTTGCGGCTGACGCCGAGCCGTTTCGCCGCCTCGATCACGTTCAGCCCCAGCGGTTCCAGGCAGTCGTGCCGGACGGACAGGCCGGGATGCGGCGGGTTCTTCATCGGCATTTTCACCCCGCCCGCTTCGCCCGTTGCAGCATGTGTTCCCTGAGCGCGCGGTTGATTTCGGTCTGGTAGCCGCGTCCGCTTGGGACCTTCTTTCTGAACCAATCCAATACGTCGGCGTCGAGCCGCAGCGTGATCTGCTCCTTGACGGGCCGATAGAACACGCCCCGCCTGGCGCCGGACCAGTCGCGGACCTCGGGAATGTCCGCCGTGTCGATCCGGTCCTGCGGCAAATCGGCGAGC
>CAZDFF010000450.1:0-1669 GCA_964504425.1 uncultured Hyphomicrobiales bacterium | reverse complement strand
AATCGACGGCCGGGATCGCCTGCTGGTTCGGCGCGGCGCCGGTGTAGAACACGTTGCGCTGGCTTTCCTCGCCTTCGTACTGCACCGGATAGAACAGAACGCTGTTCAGTTCCTCGAACACCGGCAGCACGGACTTGCGCGAAACCGACGTCCAGCAGCCGAACACGGCGGAAACCTTCTGCACCGAGATCAACTCGCGCGCCTTTTCGGCGAACAGCGGCCAGTTCGAGGCGGGATCGACGACCACGGCTTCGAGCTTCTTGCCGAGCAGACCGCCCTTCTTGTTCTGGTCCTCGATCAGCATCAGCATGACGTCTTTGAGCGTCGTTTCGCTGATCGCCATGGTCCCGGACAATGAATGAAGGATGCCGACCTTGATGGTGTCGGCGGCCTTCGCTACGGGCGCGGCGGCGACGGCGGCGGCCAAAATGCCGGCACCGAGGGTCGCGCGGAGCGTCTTCGTGGATGTCATCGACTATGCCTCCAGATGGGTGGGAAAACTTCGAACACGGTCAGGTAGTGCAAGCCCCGGGCCAGCCGCTTCCGGAGCCTGTCGACATCTTTCAACACATTGATTTTATTTTTGTTTTTGAGACATAGATGGATTTGTATGCGGGCCCGAAATACCGTGGCTGCCGAAAAAGAAGACAGAATCATGACTACCGATTGTGCATTCGCAGCAAAAACCATAATTTTGCTTAAATTTTAATCATTACTGCCAGGCACCGCCCTCTGTCGCCTGTTTCGGCGATCGGATAGACTGACCGCGCACCCATGGCTGGAGCCGGAAGGCTCTGAAATCAAAGGGTTCGGCGCGTGCCTGAAACCACCATCCGGATCGGCATCGATCTCGGCGGCACCAAGATCGAAGGCATCGCTCTCGATCCGTCGGGAGGCGTGTTGGCGCGCGAGCGCATTCCGACCCCGGCCGGGGATTACGCCGCGATCGTCGCCGCCATCGTCGATCTCGTGCGCATGCTCGAAACAGCTTCGGGCGGTACCGGCACCGTCGGCGTCGGCATCCCGGGCGCGATCTCGCCGGCTACCGGGCTCATCAAGAACGCCAACTCGACCTGCCTGATCGGCCACGCGCTCGACAAGGATATCGAGGCCGCACTCGGCCGCCCCGTGAAACTCGCCAACGACGCCAATTGCTTCGCCGTGTCGGAAGCGACCGACGGCGCCGCGCGCGGCCGATCCGTGGTCTTCGGCGCCATCCTCGGCACCGGGGTCGGCGGCGGCATCGCCATCGACGGCCGGGCCCGCACCGGCCCGAACGCCATCGCCGGCGAGTGGGGACACAATCCCCTGCCCTGGCCGACCGACGACGAACGCCCCGGCGCACGATGCTATTGCGGCAAGCGCGGCTGCATCGAAACGTTTCTGTCGGGGTCGGGCCTCGCGCGCGATTTCGAAACTGCGACCGGCCGACGCATGGCCGCCACCGAGATCGCGGCGCTGGCCGAAGCCGGCGACGGGAATGCCGACGCGGCGCTCGACCGATACGAGGAACGGCTCGCCCGCGCGCTCGCCACCGTCGTGAACATCCTCGATCCCGACGCCATCGTGCTCGGCGGCGGGCTCTCGAACGTCGAACGTCTTTATCGGCGCGTGCCGGCGCTCATGGCGCGGTGGGTCTTCTCGGACGTCTGCGACACGCCGTTATTGA
>CAZDFF010000449.1:0-1680 GCA_964504425.1 uncultured Hyphomicrobiales bacterium | reverse complement strand
AGTTGATGAGCGACTCCGGATGCTTCAGGTGGTCCATCAGGTCCACCCAGCTGATGTACGGCTTCAACTGCGCGTCGCCGGTCGCTTCGTAGAACTGGCGGCGGGCCTCGTTCAAAGACGGAATCCCGGTGTCGCGACCGCGCGCAAGGTTCAATGCGGCGAGGTCGAGCGGCAAGCCGACCAGATTGTTGCGCAACGCTTCCGTTACGAACTCGTCGATTTCATTGCCGACCTGACGCGTGACGCCGCGCACGATCGCGCCGGTCGCTTGGTCGGGCGTGAGGCCGCTCGCAGCATAGGCGAGCGGGTTGAGGAAGGCCGCGATCAGACCCATCTGCGGGTCGCCGCCGATCGTGTCGAAGTTGGTGTCGAAGCGATCAACCGTTTCGGTCAACATGGAGTGGCCGAAGCGATAGACGACGTGCGCAAACTCGGCGACGATCGAGGGATCGATCGTCGTGTCGTAGCCGTTCGGCGCCAAGAAGCCGTCAATGTTGGGCTGGATCGTGCGCGCGAATTCTTCGAACACGAGATGCTGATACTGCATCTCGGTGCCGAACTTTGCGGCCTGGAATAGCCGTCCGCCGTCCCACACCAGGTTCGCGATCTCTGCTCCTGTAGGCACGGTGGCGACGTCGACGCTCAACCATTCGTTCAAGAACAGGACCGCGACCTCTTGCGTCGCGCCGCCGTCGAGCAACGCCTGCGCATCGGCCAGCACCGTAACTTTCGTGTGCTCGACCAAACGATTGTGTTCGGCGTGGAAAACCGCGTGCACGGCTGTCAGGCCGATATTCTCGTTCACGCGGCCGTCGCCCGCGATGTAATGTGCGTCGAGCAGTTCGTTGTCGTATTGCGGGAGGAACTGGCGGCTGTTTGGCGATCCCTGCGGCGCCAACGGATCGTAGTCCGGGTTCGGGAACTCGTTCGGGTTCGAGATGCCGATAACATCGTCAGTGTCAGCGATGCCGACCGGGTTCGCGGAATGCGCGATGTCGTTGAGGAACGCGTGACCGATGCGAAGCGCATTGGAAATGTCTATGCCAAGGCCGCCATTCGCCGTGGGGTCGCCCTCGACGATTGTGCCATCCGCCATGGCAATCAGCGGATAGCCGTTCGGGCCGCGCTCAAAGTTGCCGTAGTGATCGGCCACCATGGCCGGAACGTTGGTCACGTCCGCGTCGGTCAAGTTGATGCCGAACATCTCGCGGGCTTGCGCCTTCACCACCGCCCAGGTTGCCATACCGCCGATTTCCGGCGCATCGGCAAACGGAATCGGGTTGCCGTCAACGTCGACGAGTTGGCGATTGGTCAGAAGTTCGCCGGTTGCATGCGGCCGCATGACCGTCTGGGGCTCGGGCGGGTCGCCAACCATGATCTGTGTCGGGCGCATTTCGTATGCGCGCAAGAACACTTGATGCGACTCGTGCGACGAGTACGTTTGGTTCTGATCGACAAACGGCGACGTCGTGTTGGTTGATTCCGGAAGACCGGTGTCGGGATTGAGTGTCTGCGCCGCGCGCGACAGCACCATAAAGTTCGGGGCGCCAGGCGCCGGATTGTACAGCGGGTCATCCGGCTGAAGCTTGATGAACACGATTTCGGTCTTCACTTCGCTTTTCGTTACGAGATCGAGCCCGTGATCAAAGAACTGCCCGAAGAACGTCATCCACGAGTTGA
>CAZDFF010000448.1:0-1685 GCA_964504425.1 uncultured Hyphomicrobiales bacterium | reverse complement strand
GACTGCATCGGCGGCCGGAGCCGGCAGTACGGCCCATTCTTCGGTCCACAAGGCATCGCCGCAAAAGGCCTTTACCTGGGCGAAGAAAGCCGAACGGGCGCTAGCCAGCGGGAAGGCCGATAAGGCATTGGCCTTTGCTGAGTTCGCTGTTCAGGCCGATATGCAGAACCGCGATTATCGTGGGTTGCTGGCGCGTGTGTATATGGCGAAAGGGCGCTTTGCGTCTGCAGAGCGGACGTTGATGGATGTTATGGAGCTGGGCCAAGCCGATCCACGCACCGTCATCAGCCTCGCATTGGCGCGTATCGCCTTGGGTAAAACCGAATCTGCCGTTGGGCTTGTCGACTCAAACCGGTCCATCCTGCCGATCAGCGATTATGCGCTGACGTTGGCTTTGGCGGGTCGGTCGGCGGATGCTGTCGATATTCTGACCAATGTAGTACGGACCGACGCCGCCACAGCCCGTACACGCCAGAATTTGGCATTAGCTTACGCACTTGACGGCCGCTGGCGCGATGCGTGGCGGGAGATCGGCGCCTTCGAGCAGCGCCATGCGTTCCTCGAACATCTGCACGGTCGGGTTGGCGTAGCGCGAATAGACGAAACGCGGCCGCGAATTATCGAACGCCGCTTCGGCTTCCTCGGCGGAGCCGTAGGTGTAGCCGGAGTTCATGAAGATCGCCTCGGCGGTCTCCATGAATTGCGAGCGCAATACGCCGCCATGGACCAACCTGGTCGCAGGGCGCCAGCCCTTCGTCGCGTCCTTGTCCCGGGTCATCGGTTGCCTCCGGCCCGCCAAAATGCGGGCATCAAAAAACCCCGGCCGTGGAAGGCCGAGGTTTCAGCGGGACATCGTGTCCCGTTCGCAACCAGGCCCTTTTAGCTGCTTGTTTTACGTGGCCGCAAGCCGGAGCAAATCGCCACGAAGTCGCCGGGGAATAGACCCGCCTGCGGTTGCTGTCAACTGGCGTGGATTGGACCGGAAACACGCAATCCTTGCATCGCTCAATATCACTCCGTACCGTCGATACGTCACGCGTTGCAATCCGGCACTGCAGGGGGCTCAGAACATGCAACGGTTATGCGCGACCATCGCGACGGCATTGCTGGCGCTGACAATCGCCGGCTGCAACGACGGCTCGAATCCGAACACGCATGCGACGGTCGTCATCGAGCCGCAATCGACGGCGGAGGTTTTTGCAGCCGGCACCGGCGCCGGCGGCGTGCTTCAGGTCGGTGAACAGCAATTTGCGATGCGGTACGCCTATGTAAGCGACGTCGCGACGATTCCAGAGTTGCGCTACACCGGGTGGCCCGATCGGGTCCTGAGTATTCTCGTGGCCGATCGACCGGTTGACCCGTCGGAAGCCTACGTCAACGGACTGAACCTGTCGGGTATCGGCTTCGACGACTATATCGGCGTGCGTGTGACAATCGACCCGAGCACCGGACAGGCGCTGAACGGCAAGGTCATATTTCCGTTCGACATGTCGCGCCCCATCTTTCTCGACCAGATCGTTCGGGACTCAGGCGTTCGTTTCATGCCCGATGCGGTGCCCGGCGAAGGGCTGATGGGTATTTTGGCGACAACGCGTCCCATCGGCAGCATTAACCCCTATCGTTTCGAAGTCGCGATCGGCACCGACAATATTTCGGTCGCGGTGCCGCATACCGTTCTCGAAGGC
>CAZDFF010000447.1:0-1717 GCA_964504425.1 uncultured Hyphomicrobiales bacterium | reverse complement strand
CATGGCCTCGAGGAGTTCGCGCCGCGCGTCGGGCGGCGCCGGGTCGCGCCGGGAGGCGTCGAGCCGGCCGCGGTACTGCAATTCCAGGTCCTTGTTGTAGCCGAAGAAATCTGGCGTGCAGGCGGCGTCGTAGGCGCGCGCGATGTCCTGGCTTTCGTCGAACAGGTAGGGAAACGCGAAACCGTGGCTTTCGGCGAACACCTTCATGTTGTCGAACGAATCCTCCGGGTGGGTCGTGGGATCGTTGGCGTTGATGGCGACGACGCCGATGCCGACGTCCCGCAACGCCTTGGCGTCCCGCGCGATGCGATCGGCCACCGCCTTGACGTAGGGGCAGTGGTTGCAGATGAACATGACCAGCGTGCCGTTCGGGCCCTTGACGTCGGCCAGCGCCCAGGTCTTGCCGTCGATGCCGGGCAGCTTGAATTCGGGGGCTTTGCGCCCGAAGTCGCAGATCGGCGGTTGCACGGCCATGCGGGCCTCCTTGGCTTTCTCGTTGGTTCCTTGAGGGTTAGGTAGCCCATCGGGCCGGGTCGTTCAACCGCCCGGCGGTATATCCCGAAGGCCGCCCTTCGAGGTGGCGGCCGAGCCGCGCATTAATAACTTGTTAACCGTGCCGTGCGACGGTAGAGGCCGTCAATCCCGGGCGGAGGTTCCGCCCGCCGGCCTCCGAGGGAGATGCTCCGATGCGCGTCGCCGTGCTTGTGCTTGCCGCCGCCTTTGTCGGCGGATGCAGTCTGGTGCCGGTCGTGGCGCCGGTCGAAGGCATTTCGACGGTGGCGACGGAAAAGCCGCTTTCGGACCACATCGTTTCGCTCGCCAGCGGCAAGAACTGCTCCTCGATCCGGCGCGAACAGGGATTTGCCTACTGCGCCGAGGACGAGGTCAAGCCGCAGCCGCACAACGCCTGGTGCTATCCGACGCTTGGTTCCGTTACCTGCTACGACTCGCCGAACCCCTATAACGGCCGCCAGACCCGCGTCGGTCAGGACCAGCCCTCGATCCCGCCCAACCGCTGACGCATTCCACCTAAGGCCTTTCGGCGCCGCCGAGGCTCCGGCACAATCCGCCCATGAGCATGCGGCTGATCATCGCCCTGGCCGTCGGCGTGATGCTGCTGTCGGCGGTCGCGGCGAATTTCTTCTTCGGCGGGAAAAGCGACGATCCCGACGACATCCTGCGGGCCAAGTTCAGGGCCGAGGTCCAGGCGATCAAGCCGGCCGCCGACGCGGGCGATGTCGAGGCGCAGATCGCGCTTGCCCAGTTGCATCGCGGCGCGCCCATGCACGGCGGCGACCCCACGGAAGCGCTCCGCATCCTGAACGCCCTGGCGGACAAGGGCTATCCGCAGGCCCAGACCCTGCTGGGCGAGATGTACGAGAAGGCCGAGGGCACGCGCCTGGATTACTTCAAGGCGGCGGAATGGTACACGCTGGCCGCCGGCATCGGCCGCTATCCCGACGCCCAGGTGGCGTTGGGCGATCTTTACTTCGCCGGTCGCGGCGTCATGCACAGCTATGCCGATGCGGTGTTCTGGTACGACCGCGCGGCGAAGCGCGGCCAACCGGTCGCGCACTATCTGATGGGCATCATGTACACGGACGGTTGGGGCGTGAAGAAGGACCCGGTCGAGGCCTACGTGCAACTGTCGCTCGCGCTTCGCCAGGCCGACCGGGTGATCGCCTATCGCCGCGATTTCGATCCGCACGGCGCCTTC
>CAZDFF010000446.1:0-1732 GCA_964504425.1 uncultured Hyphomicrobiales bacterium | reverse complement strand
GACCGCGACCTGCGGCAGGCAGAGTGCCGTCACCGGCAGGATCGCGTTTGAAAGGCTGCTCCAGCCGCCGACCGGCAACCAGCCGAGCATCAGTCCGAACACGAGCGTCAGCACCGGCGCGACGACGAAATTCGGAATCGCGATGCCGGTCATGCTGGTCGCCATCACGGCATAGTCGATCGGCCGGTTCTGTCGCAGCGCCGCGAGCGCGCCAAGTGCAAGGCCGAGAATGGTGGCGATCAGGATCGCGGCACCGCCGAGCGCAAGACTGACCGGAAAGCCGGACCAGATCAGCTCGGTGACGCTGAAATCCTTGTACTGGAAGGACGGTCCGAAATCGCCGCGCACCACATTGCCGAGATAGTTGAGAAACTGGACCGGCAGCGGCTCGTCGAGATGATAGGCCTTGATCAGATTCTGCTCGACCTCGGCCGAGACGCGCCGCTCCTTGTCGAACGGACCGCCCGGCGCCAGCCGCATCATGAAGAACGCGATCGCAACGATCAGCAGCAAGGTCGGCAGCGTGCCGAACAGGCGCCGGATCGCGTAGGACAGCATGGGTGCGTTCGGTCTGGACGAAACGGAACCGGGGCGACCCTTAGGGGGCCGCCCCGTGAAACCGTTGACTCAATACGGCCGAATGGCCGAGAAGCACTGGCGCGAACACCGCCCGAAGATGATCCGCGAAATGGAGCGGAAAGGCATTCTGCATCAATTACTTCTGGAAGCGGAGGAAAAGACGAAGGACGAAATGGCCACGCTCCGCACGCAGTTGATGCAACAGGGAGCAACGGCGCAGCAAGCCCAGACCCAAGCGTGGGAAATGGTGCGGGAGAAATACATCCTGCTCCCGCCGGAAGACTGAACAGACCGATCCGCCGCGCGGCACCGGAAGTTCGCAACGTGGGGAACTACCGGATTTCAGACGCAGACAGAATCGGAGAAGGGCCACCCCGCCAGAAATTTCGGCAGAACATCGACGCCATCCAAACTCTGCGGAAGGTGGAAACCGAGAGCCGCCCCGCGACACCCGACGAGAAGGCGGCGCTCGTGCATTACGTGGGCTGGGGCGCCATGCCGCAGGTCTTTGACCCGCGCAATTATGAATGGCGGGAGGCACGAGCCACGTTGGAACAACTGCTGACGCCGGAAGAATTGGAAGCGGCCCGCGCAAGCACACTCAACGCCCACTACACCTCGCCCACTGTGGTGCGCGCCATGTATCGCGCCTTGGAGCAGTTCGGATTCGAGCATGGACGCATTTTGGAGCCAGCTTGCGGTATCGGTCACTTCGTCGGGCTGATGCCGGAGGCGATGCACCGCCATTCGACCATCACCGGCGTCGAGATTGACCCGCTCACCGCCCGCATCGCCAGGGCGCTCTACCCGGACGCCGACATTCGCGCCCAGGGATTTGAGAATGCGAAGCTCGCCGATGGGTTCTACGACGTGGCGATTTCCAATGTGCCTTTCGGAGATTATCCCGTCCACGATCCGAGCCTGAATGCCTATCGGTTCCCCATCCACGACTACTTCTTCGCGAAAACCTTGGAAAAGGTCCGCCCCGGCGGTCTGATCATGTTCATCACTTCCCGTGGAACGATGGACAAGCTCGACTCCACGCTCCGCGAGTATCTGGCCCCAAAGGCAGAGGTGCTTGGCGCAATTCGTTTGCCGAACACCGCCTTCAAACAAAACGCCGGCACTGAGGTAACGACGGACATCGTCATGC
>CAZDFF010000445.1:0-1732 GCA_964504425.1 uncultured Hyphomicrobiales bacterium | reverse complement strand
CCGGCTGCTCGAAGGCGTCACCGGATTCACGGGACGGCGCACGCTGCCCAAGTGGCACTGGCGGCCGTTCGATGCCCGGGCGATTCCCGCCGTGGCGCCCGAACGGGCCGACGCGGTGCTGTGGGTCGACACCTTCACCGCCGCCTTCGAGCCCGAGAACGCGGAGGCCGCGCTCGCCGTCCTCGCCGCCGCCGGCAAGCGCGTCCACGTCGCCCGCGCCGCCGACGGCGGCCGCGCGCCCTGCTGCGGTCGCACCTTCCTGTCGGCGGGGCTGATCGACGAGGCCCGCGTCGAGGCCCGGCGCACCTGGGACGCGCTCGCGCCGTACGTCGAGAAAGGCATCCCCGTCGTCGGGCTGGAACCCTCGTGCCTGTTCTCGCTCAAGGACGAGTTCGGCTCGCTCATCCCGAAACAAAACGCCGCCGCCGTCGCGCTGCTGGCTTTCACCTTCGAGGAATACCTGATCCGCGAGAAGAAGGCCGGCCGCCTCGCGCTCGATCTCCAACCTATCCCCGGCGCGGCCAAGGCCCTGGTCCACGGCCACTGCCACCAGAAGGCGTTCGCCGCCATGGGCGCGGTCGAGGCCGCGCTCGCCCTGATCCCCGGGCTCGAATCCAAGGTCGTGGAATCGAGCTGCTGCGGCATGGCCGGCGCGTTCGGATACGACGCCGAGACGTACGAGGCCTCCATGCGCATGGGCGAACTTTCACTGCTGCCCGCCGTGCGCGAGGCCGCGCCCGACACCCTCGTCGTCGCCGACGGCACCAGCTGCCGCCACCAGATCGACCACGGCGCCGGGCGTGCGGCGATCCACGTCGCCCGCGTCCTCGCCCTTGCCCTGAAACCCTGACGGAGCCGACCATGCCCCAAGCCGCCCCGTTGCTTCCGACTGCCGAATCCGTACCCATCGGCCGCCGCCCGCTGCACGAGGAAACCGCCGAGCGCCTGCGCGAGATGATCGTGTCGGGCGAATTGGGCCCCGGCGAGCGCGTCTCGGAAAAGGCGCTGTGCCTGCGCTTCGGCGTCTCGCGCACGCCCTTGCGCGAATCCCTCAAAGTGCTGGCGGCCGAAGGGCTGATCGACCTGCTGCCCCATCGTGGCGCCCGGGTCGCGGCACTGACCGCCGAGGCGGTCGACGAAATGTTCCCGGTGATGGGCGCGCTCGAGGCGCTGTCCGGCGAACTCGCCTGCCAGCGCATCACGGAGGAGGAACTGGCCGAGATCCGCGCCATGCATTACCAGATGGCGCTGCACCACACGCGCCGGGAACTCGACGCCTACTTCCGGCTCAACCAGGCGATCCACGAAAAGATCATGGACGCGGCGCGCAACCCGACGCTGGCCGCGCTCTATCGCAACCTCGCCGGCCGCGTGCGCCGGGCGCGGTACCTGGCCAACATCTCGCGCGACCGCTGGGACCGGGCCATGGCCGAACACGAACAGATCATGCGGGCGCTCGGCGCGCGCGACGGCAAGACGCTGGCGCGCGTGCTGGCCCAGCACCTGACCAACAAGTGCGACGCGCTCAAGGAATCCATCGCCCGCCAGGACGCCGAACGGGGTTAGATCGGCCGTCGGAAAACATGCTTCTTGCGTCATGCCCGGGCGTGCCCGAGGGACGCTAGGCCCGAGGGCCTGACCCGGGCATCCACGTCTTTCGTGACGTCGTGGATCGCCGGAACAAGTCCGGCGATGACGGTTGAAGCCGGTGTCCTTGTCCTTCGATCGGACA
>CAZDFF010000444.1:0-1735 GCA_964504425.1 uncultured Hyphomicrobiales bacterium | reverse complement strand
TCAATTCCCTATGGCGCTCGATGGAATAAAGCCGGCGGCAAAGGTGCGCCAACACCGCCGCCTGATAGCCGGACCCGGTACCGATCTCGAGCACCTTCATGCGGTCGCCGACCTCGAGGGCCTGGGTCATCTGCGCCACCACCATCGGCATGGAAATCGTCTGCTCATGCCCGATCGGCAACGCGACGTTGTCGTAGGCCTTATCCTTGAAGGCATCCGGCACGAAGATCTCGCGCGGCACCTTTTCGATGGCAGCCAGCGTGCGCCGATCGACGATGCCGCCGTGACGGAGTTCGAGGATAAGCCGAATCTTACGCGAATCCGTGCTCATTTGATGCCGCGTTTAAGGGCCTTCATGGTCGCGTGGTGCGTGAAATCGAGCGTCACCGGCGTGACGGCGATGGCGCCGCGGCTGACCGCTTCCAAATCCGTGCCGGGGACGAACGTTTCTTCCTCGCGCTGGCCGCCGATCCAGAAATAGGGCTCGCCGCGCGGATCGACGTTGCGCGCCAAATCGCCGCCGCCGCCGATCTTGCGCTTGCCCTGACGCACGACCTCGATACCCGTGACCGATTTGGCCATCACGTCGGGAAAATTGACGTTGACGAACACGTCGGTCGGCCAGCCGATCTTCAGCAGCTTCTTCGTCACCGTCGCCGCCCAGTGTTCGGCGGTCGCCCACTTCATCAGATGGCGGTCGTCGCATACCTGGCTGAAGGCGATGGCGCGGAATCCCAATAGCGTCGCTTCCATCGCCGCCGCGATGGTGCCGGAATAGGTGACGTCCTCGCCCATGTTGCCGCCACGATTGACGCCGGATACGACCAGATCGGGCGGGTGACCCTGCATGATTTCGTTGACCGCCAGCAGCACCGCATCGGTCGGCGTGCCGTCGACGGCGAAGCGTCTTCCCCGGAGCTTGCGGACACGCAAGGGCCGACGCAGGGTGAGCGAATGGCCGGTCGCGCTTTGCTCGGTCTCGGGTGCGACCACCCAGACCTCGCGCGCCGCGGCGCGCATCACCCGTTCGAGAATCTTGATGCCCGGCGCGTGGATGCCGTCGTCGTTGGCGATCAGGACCCGCGCCTTGGCAAGGTCGAGGGTCCCCCTGGTCACGGCCTACCCCTTGGCCCGGATGACGTCGAGACCGCCCATGTAGGGCTTCAGCGCGTCGGGCACGCGCACCGAGCCGTCGGCCTGCTGGTAGTTTTCCAGCACCGCGATCAGGGCGCGGCCGACGGCGATGCCGGAACCGTTGAGCGTGTGCACGAATTCGGTGCCCTTGGCGCCCTTCGGCCGGAAACGCGCCTTCATGCGCCGGGCCTGAAAATCGCCGCAGTTCGAACAACTGGAGATTTCCCGGTAGCGGTCCTGGCCCGGCAGCCAAACTTCGATGTCGTAGGTCTTGCGCGCCGAGAAGCCCATGTCGCCGGTGCACAGCACGACCGTGCGGAACGGCAGGCCGAGACGCTTGAGCACTTCCTCGGCGCACCCGGTCATGCGTTCGTGTTCTTCGTCGGAATGATTGGGGTGCGCGATCGACACCAGTTCGACCTTAGTGAACTGATGTTGGCGCAACATGCCGCGCGTGTCCTTACCGGCGGCGCCGGCTTCGGAGCGGAAGCACCAAGTCATCGCCGTCAGGCGCCTGGGCAGCGCATCCTCGTCCAATATCTCGCCCGCGACCATGTTGGTCAGCGGCACTTCGGCGGTCTGGATCAGCCAGAGGCCGGTC
>CAZDFF010000443.1:0-1740 GCA_964504425.1 uncultured Hyphomicrobiales bacterium | reverse complement strand
GTTGGAGCGCGGCGTCAAGCTGAACCATCCGGAAGCCATCGCGCTGATTTCGGACTACGTGGTCGAGGGCGCGCGCGACGGCCGCACGGTCGCCGAACTGATGCGCGACGGCGGCACGGTGCTGAAGCGCGACCAGGTGATGGACGGCGTCGCCGAGATGATCCACGAAATCCAGGTCGAGGCGACCTTTCCGGACGGGACCAAGCTGGTCACCGTCCATAATCCGATCCGGTAAGGGGAGGGACGGATGATTCCCGGCGAAATCTTCATTGCCCCCGGCGAGATTGTGTTGAACGAGGGGCGCGAGACCGTGACCGTCCAAGTCGCCAACACCGGCGACCGGCCGATCCAGGTCGGCTCGCACTATCATTTCTTCGAGACCAATCGGGCGCTCAAGTTCGACCGCGACAAGGCCAGGGGGTTCCGGCTCGACATTCCCGCCGGCACGGCGGTGCGGTTCGAACCGGGCCAGACCCGCTCGGTGACGCTGGTGCGCTACGCGGGCAAGGGCGTCGTCATCGGCTTCAATGCCAAGGTCGACGGCCCGTTGGGGGAACGCTGACATGGCTTTCAAGATCGAACGCGCCGCCTATGCCGCCATGTTCGGGCCGACCGTGGGCGACAAGGTGCGGCTCGCCGACACCGACCTGATCGTCGAGGTCGAAAAGGATTTCACGGTCTACGGCGAGGAAGTGAAATTCGGCGGTGGCAAGGTGATCCGCGACGGCATGGGCCAGTCGCAGGTGTCGCGCGCCGACGGCGCGGTCGACACCGTCATCACTAATGCCCTGATCGTGGATCATTGGGGCGTCGTCAAAGCCGACGTCGGCATCAAGGACGGCCGCATCGCCGCCATCGGCAAGGCGGGCAACCCGGACATCCAGCCCGGCGTGGATATTATCATCGGCCCGGGCACCGAGGCGATCGCCGGCGAAGGCCGCATCCTGACGACCGGCGGCATCGACGCGCACATCCACTGGATCTGCCCGCAGCAGATCGACGACGCGCTCTATTCCGGCATCACCACCATGCTGGGCGGCGGCACCGGCCCGGCCGAGGGCACCAATGCCACTACCTGCACGCCGGGGCCGTGGCACATTGCCCGGATGCTGCAAGCGGCGGAAGGTTTTCCGATGAACCTGGGCTTCTTCGGCAAAGGCAACGCGTCGCGCCCCGAGGCCCTGGTCGAACAGGTCAATGCGGGCGTGATCGGACTCAAACTCCATGAGGATTGGGGCACGACGCCGAGCGCCATCGACTGCTGCCTTTCGGTCGCGGACGACATGGACGTGCAGGTCGCGATCCACACCGATACCCTGAACGAATCCGGCTTCGTCGAGGACACGGTGGCCGCGTTCAAGGGCCGCACCATCCATGCCTTCCACACCGAAGGCGCGGGCGGCGGCCACGCCCCCGACATCATCAAGGTCTGCGGCGAGATGAACGTGCTGCCGTCCAGCACCAATCCGACGCGCCCGTTCACGGTGAACACCATCGACGAGCACCTGGACATGCTGATGGTCTGCCATCATCTGGACTCGCGCATTCCGGAAGACGTCGCCTTCGCCGAAAGCCGCATCCGGCGCGAAACCATCGCCGCCGAGGACATCCTGCACGACATGGGCGCGTTCTCGATGATTTCGTCGGACAGCCAGGCCATGGGCCGCGTCGGCGAGGTGATCATCCGCACCTGGCAGACCGCGCATAAGATGAAGACCCAGCGCGGCACGCTCACCGGCG
>CAZDFF010000442.1:0-1771 GCA_964504425.1 uncultured Hyphomicrobiales bacterium | reverse complement strand
CCGCGGGCCTCGACCGTGATGTCCTCGCCACCGGAAAGAGCAAATTGAATTACGAAGAAGATTGGGTGGATCACGAAGGACTGCGCCATCTCCTTCTCACTTCCAAAATACCGCTACTCGGTGCCGATGGCATCCCAACCCATGTCGTTTCGGTGGCACTCGACATCACGGCGCGGCGACGCATGGAATCGACTGCAATGCATCTTGCGACGGCGGTCGAATCGCTTTCGGAGTCCTTCGCGCTGTTCGACGCCGACGATCGGTTCGTACTGGTGAACGCGAAATACCGCGAATTGAATGCCCCTGTCAGCCAGACGATCCAGCCCGGCACCATGTTCGAGGATCATATTCGCGCCCTAGTCGCCACGGGCTTGGCGCCGGCCGCACGCGGTCGAGAGGAGGCCTGGGTTCGCGAACGCATGGAACGCCACCGCCATCCCCGCGGTCCATTCGAGCTCGAGCGTCAGAACGGGCGCTGGCTCTTGGTCCAAGAGCAAGTTCTGCCGGGCGGCGGCTTCGTGACCATCGCTACCGACATCACGGAGCGAAAGCGCGCGGAAGCGGCGCTAATGGAAAGCGAAGCTCGATTCAGGAATATCATCGAAGGATCGATCCAAGGGGTATCGATCGTCAACGCCGCCCGTAAGCCGCTATTCGTCAATCAGGCGCTCGCGAACATTTTCGGCTACGACTCGCCGGACGAAATTCTCGCCCTCGACAGCACCGTTCATCTGGTCGCGCCACACGATCGCGCACGGATGACGCTCCACCGCGAGACTCAATTGCGAGGAGCGACCGATCCGGTGGATATCGAATTCGACGGATTGCGCAAAGACGGCTCGATCATCCACGTGTACTCCATGAAACGAGTGCTGACTTGGAAGGGCGAGAAGGCGCTTCAAAGCACCTATATCGACGTCACCGCCCGCAAGCAGGTCGAGGAACGACTACGCGCCGCCAAGGAAGAAGCCGAACTGGCGAATCGTGCCAAGACCGAGTTCCTGGCCAACATGAGCCACGAACTGCGCACGCCGCTCAGTTCCATCATCGGCTTTTCCGACATCCTGGCGGCACAGCGATTTGGTCCGATCGACAACGAACGCTATCGGGAATACATCAAGGATATCAATGACGCCGGCAAGGATTTGCTCCATCTCATCAATGACATTCTCGATGTCGCCAGGATCGAACGCGGCCTCATGGTACTGAACGAACGCACCATCGATGTCAGCTTGCTGGCAACGTCGTGCTACCGGCTGATGCTGGGCCGCGCCAATGAGGCCGGAGTCAGACTGGAGATGAGAAATACCGAACGACTGCCCGGCCTTTACGGCGACGAACTGAGAATCAAGCAGACGCTGTTGAATCTCCTCTCGAACGCAATCAAGTTCACACCCGAAAACGGGCGCGTGACGCTCAACGCCAGGGTCGGCGAGGACGGCTGCTTTGTCTTCTCGGTCGCCGATACGGGAATTGGAATCGCCGAGCGGGATATCGGCATTGCGCTGTCTCATTTCGGGCAGCTCGACGGATCGCTCGCAAGAAACTACGAGGGCGCCGGACTCGGCCTGCCTTTAAGCCGGAGCCTTGTCGAACTGCACGGCGGCACAATGCATCTGGAAAGTACCATCGGCACCGGCACCACCGTCACCATCCGCTTTCCGGGATGGCGCACCATCAACGGGATCTGATCGTGCCGTTCGAACTCGTTATTTTTTCTTCAAGCCTTCCTGAAGTTCGCGAATGGCGCCAAGGTAATCGGCGCCGCGCC
>CAZDFF010000441.1:0-1772 GCA_964504425.1 uncultured Hyphomicrobiales bacterium | reverse complement strand
GAGTTCAGCCCTCTAAATAAGGGGGGCGAGCCTTCATAGCCAGCGTCACTTTCCGCCTCCTCTCTGGCTTATCCCGCTTGCGGCCGGCCTGGGGGTCCGCTAAAGACCGACGATCCCTATCCGTTCCGCGAAAGGACCTGCATTTCCTTGCCTTCCGGTTCGCCCATTTCCGGCCGGGCGCGGCAAACCGTCGCCCCCACCCAGCTATTTCCGCTCACCCGGCATTTGTCCTTTCGGCTGACGCCGATCCTGGCCGCAACGCCGATAACCCCGAACCAGATTACCGGACTGTCGATGGGTTTCGGCCTGGCCGGCGCCGCCTGCTTCGCCCTCGGCACGTGGCAATGGGCGATGATCGGCGGCGTGCTGCTGATCGCCTGCTACACTCTGGACAACTGCGACGGCGAGATCGCGCGCATCAAGGGCCTGTCGTCGGCGTGGGGCGCGAAGTTCGACGACCTTGCGGACTGGCTGGTCGACGGCGCCTTCTTCGCCGGATTGGGATACGGGACATGGGTGGCAAGGGGCGACATCCTATGGCTCTGGCTCGGCCTCGCCGCGACCGCCGGAGCCACCATCGATTATGCCATCGACCTCGTCATGCACGCGCGAGCGGCAAAAAAGGATCCGCAAAACGAAACCCGGGAGGACGCCGCGACCAACGTGCGCAAGCCCGAGGATGCGATCGACTGGCTGATCTATATTTTCCATAAGCTGAGCCGGGCCGACTTCTGCTTTATCGTTCTCGGCCTCGCGGCATTCGACGTCGCATGGATTCTGCTGCCGGCCGCCGCGGTCGGCGCCCAGGCTTACTGGATCACCGATCTGTTCAAGCGGGCCCGCGGTTGGCATACGTGACGCCCTCCGTACCGCGACGGGCGACGATTATTTTCGAGCGCAATGCTTAACAAACCGCCGCCAGCGTTGCCGCCGGGGCCGAAAAAATGTTAAGAATCCCAGTGGCTTGTTCGTCCGCGCCGGGGGTCGTCGCGACGCCGTAAGCCGATCCCTGGGGTCATTCCATCATGTCCGCATTCGATTTCGATCTCTTCGTGATCGGCTCCGGTCCGGCCGGCCAGCGTGCCGCCGTGCAAGCCGCCAAAATCGGCAAGCGCGTCGCCGTGGCCGAACGCAAGACTGTCGTCGGTGGGGTTTGCATCAATACCGGCACGATTCCGTCGAAAACATTGCGCGAAGCCGTCATGCATCTTTCCGGCTATCGCGAACGCAGCGTCTACGGCGCCGCCTACAAGGTCAAAGGCACGATCACGATGGAGGACCTGCTGCAACGCACGGGCCACGTGATTCGCAACGAGATCGACGTGATCTCGCATCAACTGCATCGCAATGGCATCGAGGTCGTGCGCGGCGACGCCGCGTTCGTCGATCCGCACAAAATCAAGCTGTCGAACGGCGATGCCGGGGGAGCGCGCGAGATTACGGCCGAGAACGTGGTCATCGCGGTCGGCACGGCGGCGACTCATTCCGGCACAATTCCCTTCGACGGCCAGCAGATATTCACCAGCGACGATATTCTGGGTTTGAAGACCCTGCCGAAATCCATCGCCGTCATCGGCGCCGGCGTCATCGGCCTCGAATATGCGACGATCTTCGCCGCGCTCGACGTGCGCGTCACCCTTGTCGACAAGCGCCCCCGTCTTTTGGACTTCGTCGACGGCGAGATCATCGACGTCCTATCGCACCACATGCGACAGAGCCGGATCATGCTCAGGCTCGGCGAGGAAGTGAGCGGCCTCGATTTCGTCGAGGAG
>CAZDFF010000440.1:0-1784 GCA_964504425.1 uncultured Hyphomicrobiales bacterium | reverse complement strand
GGGTCGTCGTCCGGGCGCCTAGCAACGCCAACGGCACCGACATGATAACCGCCAGAATCGTGCCCCAAATGGCGATCTGGATGGTTTCGATCGTCGAGTCGTAGAGATTCGGGAAATAGCTCAGGTCTGGCGGCAACATGCGGGTCAGGAAATCCCACATGTACGGCGCGCCGGTGACGATGGCGCCCGGCTTCATGCCGATCTGGTGCGCCGTGAACCATAGGACCGCGACGGCGAGGACGGCCCACCCGATCGCCTTGATCGTGCGTCGGCGGCCCCGCTCGGCTTCGTGGGCGAGCGTGGTTTCGACGTTCGCGGCGACGGCGACCGAAGTCATTCGGCGTCTCCGTTGGTCTTCTGGGCGTCCGGGTCGCGGTAATAGATCGTGTGAAGTATCTCGTCGCCGAGGTTTGCGGCCGGCCCGTCGAATACGACGGTGCCCCGGCTCATGCCGACGACGCGTTGTGCGAACTCGCGGGTGTATTCGACCTGATGAAGATTGCACAGCACCGTGATGCCGAGGTCGCTCGCCGCTTCCTTAAGATACACCAGCACCTGGCGCGCGATTTTCGGATCGAGACTCGCCACCGGTTCGTCGGCCAGGATCACCTTCGGTTGCTGCGCCAGCGCGCGGGCGATGGCGACGCGCTGCTGCTCGCCGCCCGACAAGGTATCGGCGCGCTGGAACGCCTTGTGGTCCATGTTGACGCGAGCCAGGCATTCGATCGCGATGCGCTTGTCTTCCTTCGAGAAGCTGTAAAACAGGCTTCGCCAGGCGCTGCGATAGGCCAGCCGTCCGGTCAGGACGTTGGTCAGCACGGAGAGGCGCTTCACCAGATTGAACTGCTGAAAGACCATGCCGAAGTCGCGCCGAATCAGACGAAGGTTCGCCTTCGAACCGGTGATTTCCCGGCCGTCATGGAAGACGTGCCCGGCGGTCGGCTCGACCAGCCGGTTGATGCAACGCATCAGGGTCGATTTGCCGGCGCCGCTCGGCCCCAGGATCACCAGGAACTCGCCGGCCGCAACATCGATGCTGACATCCCGAAGCGCCGCGATGCCGCCCTTGTAGGTCTTGGATAGGCCCTTGATCGAAAGGGCGATCTTCGTTTCAGTCATTGACCCGTCCATGGCTGTCTGAATTCCTCGGTTCTTAGGTTGTTCGTCGACATGCCGTTCAGTAAATCCGCGAGCGTATCCAGGTGGACGCGGAGTCGATGACGGTCACCATGCCGAGAATGATCAAGAGCACGATGCCGGTCTCGCGCCATTCGAACAGACGAATGGTGGTTACCAGTTCGAATCCGATGCCACCCGCGCCGACCATGCCGAGCACGGTGGCGGAACGCACGCCGACTTCGAACCAGTAGAGATTGAAGGTCACGAATTGGGGCAATGCCTGGGGCAAAATTGCGAACAAGATAACCTGAATGCGGTTGGCGCCCGTCGCGCGCATGGCCTCGATCGGGCCGCTGTCGACGTTTTCCATCGCTTCGGCATAAAGACGCCCAAGAATGCCGCCGAAATTGATGCCGAGCGCGAGCGCGCCCGGAAAAGGCCCCAATCCGACCGCGGAAACGAAAAAAATCGCCCAGATCAGTTCCGAAATGCTGCGCAGCAGATTCAGGATCGCCTTGGCGCCATTGCGGAGGAAAATCGAGTTGGTGATGTTGCCGGCCGCCAGCATGCCGAGCGGAAGGCCGATGATGGTCGCAATGACGTTGCCCCAGAGGGCGATGTAGATGGTTTCGATCGCCGGCTGCCAAATTGTTTCCGAAAACCCC
>CAZDFF010000439.1:0-1785 GCA_964504425.1 uncultured Hyphomicrobiales bacterium | reverse complement strand
ACGTCGCCAAGGCGGGCACGCCGGACCGGGTCGGCCAAGCCGTCGTCGGCCTGTGGCGCGATTACCTGACGCGCGGCCCCGACGGCGACGTCACCGGCATCTACAGGTTCATGCGCGGCGGCTAACGCACGACGCGATCTAAAATAAATCCTTCTACCTGAGTTAAACAAATTCGCGTTTTTCGCGTACCGCCTTGGTTCGCTTGCAAGATGCACGAAGGTGCATATTCGCTACGAAATTTGCTGAAAATCCAAGAGGTGCTATAGTTCTTCGAAGTTTGGCCTTTGGTTTGTTTATTTTTGAACGCTTTTTGGAATTACACTAAAAGGTTGAGCAAGCGTGCTTAAACGCGGCAACCGCCGCCTCGGGATCGTCCCCGGCATTCGAGTCGCCGCCGGGAGTCTCGGCCTGTTTCCAAAATCCACGCCTCTTGTCGAGTCGGTCGAATTTTCGGCCACGAGGTACGAAGCCCTCGGATTCGCGATGAATCCGGGATGAAAGCGATCGTGCGATGGACGGCATAGTACCCAGAGTTTCCAAGGCCGATAAGGCGAATCGCGGCAACGCCGCGATCGTCCGCTCCATCGCCCGGGCGACGAAGGCGCCGCTGGTCGCGCTCGACGGCCAGCTTCGGATCGTCGGCGCCAACGCCGCCTTCGCGAAACTGTTCTCCACGACGAAACAGGCGCTTTTGGGGCAGCGCCTGGGCGACCGGTGGGGCAGGCAGTGGAGGGACTCCGGCCTTCTCAAGCGCGTCGCGGCGGTGCGCGCGGACAAGACCGCGATGCGCAACGTCGAGTACGAATTCGACACCGGCGGCGGCGACCGTCGATGGTACCGCTTCGACGCGCGCCTTGCCCGCACGTCCGACGCCACCGACGGCGCCATCCTGCTGACCGTCGAGGACATCACCGACGAGCGGCGAGCCGCCGACGAGCTTCGATTCGCCAACGCGCTGCTGACGGCGCAAATGGAAGGATCGCCCGACGGCATCCTGGTGGTCGACGAGAACGCGCAGATCGTTTCCCATAACCGGCGATTTCTCGAGATCGCGAACGTGCCGCCGGACCTGGTCGCGACCAAGATCGACGACTCGGTACTCAAATACGTAACCGCCCAGGCCAAGGACCCGGAAGCGTTCCTCGCCCGCGTCCGCTATCTCTACGACCATCCGGAGATGTCGGTTCACGAGGAAGTCGAAATGGCCGACGGCCGGATCATCGATCGCCACACCAGCAGCCTGCGCGACGAGACCGGCAAGTACCTCGGCCGCGTCTGGTTTTTCCGCGACGTCACGAAACAGCGCTGGTCCGAGGCGGCGACGCAGGAATCGCTCGCGCGGGTCCGCAAGCAATTGCAGGTCGCCGGAGCCGTTTCGCAATCGCAAGCTGTGATTTCCGGCGACGTCGAGGCGCTGGCGCGGCTGATCACGGAATTGGCGGCAGCGGCCACCGGCTGCGAGCGCGTCAACGCCTGGCTGTTCAACGACGACGAATCCGAACTGACCTGCATCGACAGCTACGAGGCGACGCCCGGCCGGCATTCCTCGGGCGCGGTCCTGCGCGAGGCCGAATACCGACACGAGTTCGAGGCCCTGAAAGCCGCGCCCTACGTCGACGCCGACGATCCGCTGACGGATCCCCGGACGGCGGGATACGTCGAAGGGTACATCAAGCCCCTGGGCATCACGTCGATGCTGGACACGGTGATTCTCACGTCGGGCAAGCACATGGGCCTCTTGTGCTTCGAACACGTCGGCAGGCCCCACCATTGGCACGAGGACGA
>CAZDFF010000438.1:0-1798 GCA_964504425.1 uncultured Hyphomicrobiales bacterium | reverse complement strand
ACGATCCCCGCAATCCGGGCGTCATCGCCGACAACGTCGGCGACAACGTCGGCGATTGCGCGGGCATGGCGGCGGATCTGTTCGAAACCTACGCAGTCACCGTCGTCGCGACCATGCTGTTGGGCGCCATCTTCTTCACGGGTCCGGCGCAGGAAACGATGATGCTCTATCCGCTGGTGATCGGCGGCGTTTGCATCGTTGCTTCGGTCGCCGCGACGTTCTTCGTCAAACTCGGCCCGAGCAAGAACATCATGGGCGCGCTTTACAAGGGCCTGATTGCCAGCGCCGTGATTTCGGCGGTGCTGATTGCCGGCGTTACCGCGCAAATGATCGGTTTCGGCACCAAGGTGCCGATGGCCGGGCGTTCGATTACGGGCGGCGACTTGTTCATCTGCGCGCTCGTCGGCCTCGCGGTTACGGGCTTGATCGTCTGGATCACCGAGTACTACACCGGCACCGACCATCGTCCGGTGAAGAGCGTTGCCCAGGCGTCGACCACCGGCCATGGGACTAACATCATCCAGGGCCTCGCGGTCTCGATGGAAGCCTGCGCCCTGCCGGTTCTGGTGATCTGTGCCGGCATCGTCGTTGCGCACATCACGGCGGGATTGTTCGGCATTTCTATCGCCGCGACCACAATGCTGGCACTGGCGGGAATCGTCGTCGCCCTCGATGCCTTCGGGCCGGTGACGGATAATGCCGGCGGTATTGCCGAAATGGCCGACCTTCCGCCCGAAGTGCGCAAGACCACGGACGCGCTGGATGCGGTCGGCAACACTACAAAGGCCGTCACCAAAGGCTACGCCATCGGTTCGGCCGGCCTCGCGGCTTTGGTGCTGTTCGCAGCCTACACCGAGGATCTGAAGCACTACTTCCCGAACGTGAAGGTGACTTTCACGTTGCAGGATCCTTACGTCGTGATCGGCCTTTTTATCGGCGGCATGCTGCCCTATCTGTTTGGGGCGATGGGCATGATGGCGGTCGGCCGTGCCGGGGCCCAGGTGGTGGTCGAGGTTCGGCGCCAGTTCAAGGAAATCCCCGGTATCATGGAAGGCACGGCGAAGCCCGAATACGGGACCTGCGTCGACATGCTGACCAAGACGGCGATCAAGGAAATGATCGTTCCGTCGCTGCTGCCGGTCCTGGCGCCCGTGGTGATGTACTTCGTCGTCAAGGCGATCGGCGGCCAGGCCGCGGCGTTCTCGGCGCTGGGCGCGATGCTGCTCGGCACCATCGTCACCGGCCTGTTCGTCGCGATCTCGATGACCTCGGGGGGCGGCGCCTGGGACAACGCCAAGAAGTACATCGAGGACGGCCACCACGGCGGCAAAGGTTCGGACGCGCATAAGGCGGCCGTAACCGGCGACACCGTCGGCGATCCTTACAAGGATACGGCCGGTCCGGCCGTCAACCCGATGATCAAGATCATCAACATCGTTGCCATTCTGCTGCTTGCCATCGTGGCCTAGGACGAAGGCGGGCAGTCGAATACGGAAAAGCCCCGAGGGACCGACCCTCGGGGCTTTTTTCTTTTCCATGGCGGCGTCGGTAAACCGCTCTAAGGAGCGCCCGGTCCGGTCGGACCGCCCACCGTACTGGGCATGCCAGATCCCTTTTTGTTGAATCGTCCGAAATTGCCAAGCATTTGTTCGATGACGGTCAATTCGTTGCCGGCGGTCGGCGTCACGCGCTCGACCGGCTTGATGTTCTTCGCTTCCTCGAGACCGAGGTTGTCCACGGCTTCGACCACGCCCTTGTCGTCGAAGCGAATGACGACGACATTGCGGGCGTCGATCTC
>CAZDFF010000437.1:0-1804 GCA_964504425.1 uncultured Hyphomicrobiales bacterium | reverse complement strand
AAATGGGGCCGTAGCTCAGTTGGGAGAGCGCCGCGTTCGCAATGCGGAGGTCAGGGGTTCGACCCCCCTCGGCTCCACCACCCTTCGCGCTGCCGCGCTTCGGGTGGCTCGCCAAATTCCACCCCCGCGAAGGGTGTCCCCCGTAGCCTTGGCGTAGGGGGACTGCCCCTTTCTCCGACAGTCCCGTTTTCGCGCGCGGCGCCGTTTCGCCCCGGCAGCCGCATTGCGTTAATATCCGTCGCCGGACGGCCGTTCCGGCCTGCCCTTGATATACTTATCATCAGGTGATAACTATATGGCCAAGCCGCCGAAACCGCGCGAGGACCGCTCCCTCGACAATCTGCTCGATCTCGACGGCGAGGTTCTGGCGATGGGCGGCGGGTTCCGGGTCGAAATCAAGGCCCGGAAGGTCGGCGTGTCGCCGCAAAGGCCGCACGGCATCGATTACAGCTTGTGCCTGATCGGCCCCGACGACGAAAGGGCGATCTGTTTCGACAACGCGCATCCGGTCGTTACCGGCAGCGGACCGTCGAAACGGCGGACGGCGGTGAACGATCACGTACACGGGCGCAAACGGATTCGACCCTACGCCTACACCGACGCGGCGACCCTGCTCGAGGATTTCTGGGACGCCGTCGACGCATACTTGAAAGAGGAGGGCGTGCCATGAAGACCGACATTGCCGTGCTGCGCATCGGCATCGCCTCGCGCGACCGGATGCGCGCGCGCACGCTGGCGATCGCGCGCGGCGACTACAAGCCCGGCCCCGGCGAACCGAAGGTCTGGTTCGCGTCGATGGAATCCCTGGCGCAGGTGCTGTCGACGAAAAACCAGCTTCTGCTGGAAACGATTCGCAAGGCGCGCCCCGGTTCGCTGAAGGAACTCGCGAAACTTTCCGGGCGGCGCGAAAGCAACCTCTCGCGCACCCTGCGCACGATGGAACGCTACAAGCTGGTCGCGCTGCGGTCCGAGGGCGGGCGCCTGGTCCCCGAGGTTCCCTACGACCGCCTGGAAGTCGAATTGCCCGTGGCGGCGCGGGCCGCCGAGTAGGAAGGGCCGCGTTGCCCGTCGCCGGGCTCTGCAATCGCCTCGACGAATGCTTGATCGGTTTTGGCTTGCGGGCTGCACGCCACGGCCAACGATTGGCGCCGCGCCTCCTCGGCGAACCCTGGCGCGTTCACGTCCGGCACCCAAATTGTAATCGGTCGCAAGCCCTGACGGCGCAATCGCCGCCGCGCCCGGGCCTTGTCTCGCGACGAAAGGATGAGTTTTTTCACTTGATGGTGTCGTAGCGATTTAATGACCAGCTGATATCTTCGATGCCGTTAAGTTTGAATCGATTTCCACGTTCTCGTTCAATTGAAATCGATATGGATTCTCCGTCTCGAATCACCCCTTGATCGATCAGTCGCCGGATTTCGTTGCTTGGGATGACAAGGTGCTCGCAAATGTTTCTCGCATCTTCATTAATGCGCATTACAAGGACATAAAAAGTGGAAGAGGCATCTTTTGAACCGAAGACGCTCTTCTTGACCCTAAACACAAACTTATTTTGTGCAGAGATATTTGCGGTTTTTACTTGGATGTGAAAATAGGAATCGTCTTTGCTCGCAACGATGTCGACGCCGTCATCGACGGTCATTACCGACGCATTGAATCCAAAGAAAAGTAGCTCTGACATAACCGAAAATTCTCCGGCCTTGCCGGTATACTGCGTAGAAACTTTCGGCTGTTCGGGAACCTTGAATGCCTTACTGACGGTGCTCCGCCCAATTTTCAGACGGTACATGCCCCTCCTGAAGCC
>CAZDFF010000436.1:0-1836 GCA_964504425.1 uncultured Hyphomicrobiales bacterium | reverse complement strand
GATCTGGTCCGGCGTCACGCCACCGGCGATCAGTGCATCACGCACCGAGTCCGCACGACGCAGCGACAGGCCCATGTTGTACTCGGCCGAACCCGACAAGTCGGTGTGGCCGGTGACGGAGATCGGCGGTGCGCCCAGCGTTGCGGCGTCAGCGATGACGTCAGCAATGACCGCGGCGCCATCCGGACGGATGTCCGAACGATCCCAGTCGAAATACACGATGTAGATGTCGGGCATGACGACCTCGACCATCTCGACGACCTCGGGGGTCATCAGCGCTTCGAGTTCTTCAAGCGCGGCCCAGAAATCATCGCGGCAAGCGGCGATGTGATCGGGCTGGTGATTCTCTTCCTGCTGTTCGATCCAGCAGTCGAAGCGGCCCTGGGCGCGGGCAGCGAGCTCGGGATGGAGATCCCGCGCGCCACGCTCCAGCACGACCATCAAGCGATTGCGACCTTCCGCCAGAGCGGGGGCCGCGTCACCCGGGAGCATCCAGTCGGAAAGCTCTTCGGGAAGCACGACTTCGCCGGCAGCAGCCCGGAGGCCCTTTTCGGCGAATTTGTCGGCATCGGGCCAGTCGTACATTTCGTCGGCTTCGAAGGCGACGATGCTGCGGTATTCTTCCGTCAGCGCCTGCGTGAAGGGCGAACCTGTCGCCTGCACGGTGCGCATTTGCTGGATATCGGTCTGTGCGCAGCCCGCCAGCAGACCGAGCGCCACGATAGCGCCCAAAACTTTGACCTTGAGCATTACTGCTTCTCCCCACCTGCGACGCCCGCCGGGCGCCGTTGAATTCAGTGTCCGTTGGCCCCATTCGCCGTGCCGGATACTAGCACAGCGAACTGGTTGACCTAAAGGCCGAAGCCCTTGGTTTCCCGCGATGATCATAGGAACCACGCCATTTTCTGTCAAAGATCACGGGGATTTTTGCGTAGATTTGTGGCCTTTTCGCAAGGCCTGTGGCTTTCGTGCCACGGGCGAGGCCGGCACCCAGCGATCGACCAAGAGATACCGCGCGCCGGCCGGCCGGCGCAATGGCAGGACGGTCGCCACCTGAGGATCGAGAGTTACCAAAGGGATGGCGGTTTCTCTGGCGCCGCCTGAAGCCTGAATCCGATCGTCGCAACCGGGATTCGGACCAGCGCTGGACGGAAAGGACCGGGCGCCGAATAGGCCGACGGTCGGCTGTCGCCGGACATTTGAAATTGACGACTCGGAAAACGCCATCGCCGGTCGCATGGCGACGTCGCGTTGCCCGCGTACGATTCTCGTACCGTTTGCCGATTCATATGAGTCATGCGGCCGCCGTCGTGTCGCGGCGCCATATCGCGAATCGGCGCCAATCCGAAAACCGCGCAAAAACCCTTGTTTTATCGGCATTCGCGCGGCCTGCCGGAAACGCGCCTCGCCACGGCGATCGACCGCGTGCTGCATCGATGCGCGCGACTCGGGTGAATCGATCGCGGAACCGCACACGTATCTCTTGTCGACGGTTGCGGATTCGGAGCGGCGATGCGCCGCTGCGAGTGCGATGACTTGAAGGCGAGGGAAGGCCCGGCTTAAATCGCTCCGGACGGCGGCGCCGATGCGTCGCGGGTATGATGTAATGGTAGCCTGTCAGCTTCCCAAGCTGAACGCGCGGGTTCGATTCCCGCTACCCGCTCCAGTTTCCGCCTGACCGCGCCAGGCGACAGGCCGCCTTTTCTCACATTCGTCGATCGTGGAATTGCCCGCTGCGACGGCATGGCTGCCAATATCGGCACGGACGCCTGTGGTTCGTCGCTCCGCGGGGTTTCGAGGCAGACCGCCCAAGTGGTTGTCCGGAAATGGGAAAAT
>CAZDFF010000435.1:0-1848 GCA_964504425.1 uncultured Hyphomicrobiales bacterium | reverse complement strand
CCCTCGTCATCGCCGGACTTGTTCCGGCGATCCACGACTTTTTTGAAGACGTGGATGCCCGGAACAAGTCCGGGCATGACAAATGGGTGGATGGCACGGGGCTGTCGAGGGACGAAGGGCGAAGCCGCCGCCCGCGCGGTTCAATTCCCATGACCGCCGATCTTCGCCTGCCGCCGAATGCGGCCATCGACGCCGAGCACATCTGGCAACAGGCATTGCGCGCCGCGTCCGCCGCCCCGCGCCCGGCCCTGTTCCTGGATCGCGACGGCGTGATCGTCGAGGAAGTCGCCTACCTGTGCCGCCCCGAGGACGTGCGCATGGTGCCCGGCGCCGCCCAAACCATCGCCTTGGCGAACAAATTGGACATCGCCGTGGTGGTCGTCACCAACCAGTCGGGCATCGGCCGGGCGCTTTACGACTGGAACGACTTTGCCGCCGTCCAGGCACGCATCCTGGCGGAACTCGCCGAATTCGGCGCCGCGGTCGACGCCGTGTTCGCCTGCCCGCACCACGAGGACGGCTTCCCGCCCTACGACCGCCCCGACCACGAAGCGCGCAAGCCCAATCCAGGCATGCTGCTGCGCGCGGCCAGGATGCTGTCGCTCGATCTCGCGCGGTCGTGGATCGTCGGGGATCGCATGGGCGATATCGCCGCCGGGCGCAACGCCGGCATCGCCGGCGGCCTGCACGTCGCCACCGGCTACGGCACCGACGACGGGCAGCGCGAAGGCGCGCTCGCGCTCGCCGGGCCTGCGTTCAAGACGCTCGCCGCGCCGTCGATCGCCGACGTGCCTCGGCATGTGCCGCTGTTCTTAAAATAAAGGGAGGAAGACCCGTGAAACTGCTGCGCTATGGACCGAAGGGCCATGAAAAGCCCGGCCTGCTCGATGCCGACGGGCGTATTCGCGATCTGTCCGGCCACGTGAACGACATCACGCCCGACATCCTGGCGCCCGCCCGCCTCGCCCGCCTGGCGATGATCGACCCGAAAAGCCTGCCGTTGGTCGAGGGCAAGCAGCGCTTCGGCCAGGCCGTCGCCAACGTCGGCAAGATCGTCGCCGTCGGCTTCAATTATGCCGCGCACGCGGGCGAAACCAAGTTCGACCTGCCCAAGGAACCGCTGCTGTTCACCAAGACGGTGAATTGCCTGTCCGGTCCCGACGATCCGGTGCTGTTGCCGAAGGGCTCGACCAAGCTCGATTACGAATGCGAACTCGCCGTCGTCATCGGCAGCCGCGCGCAATACGTCGAGCGCAAGGACGCGTTCGCCCACGTCGCCGGCTACGCGATCATGAACGACGTGTCGGAACGGGAATTTCAGTTGGAAGGCACCGGGCAGTTCCTGAAGGGCAAGAGCTTCGACACCTTCGGCCCGCTGGGCCCGTGGTTGGTCACCAAGGACGAAGTGCCCGACCCGCAGAACCTCGACGTGATCACCGACGTCAACGGCGAACGCCGCCAGGACGGCACCACCGCCGACATGGTGTTCGGCGTCGAATTCCTGGTGTCCTACATCAGCCGGTTCCTGACGCTGCTGCCCGGCGACGTGATCTCGACCGGCACCCCGCCCGGCGTCGCGCTCGGCATGAATCCGCCGAAATACCTGCGCGCCGGCGACAAAATGCGCCTTTCCATCGCCGGCCTGGGCGAGCAGAACCAAGAAGTGGTCCCGTTCTCGCCGGGGGCTTGAGCGGCACCGACGATTTTTTCAACCGGAGGCTTCCATGAAGGATTTTCTCGACGAATTCAAAAAATTCGTGATGCGCGGCAACGTCATCGATCTCGCCGTCGGCGTCGTCATCGGCGCCGCGATCGGCAAGATCGTGGCTTCGCTGGTCAGCGACATCG
>CAZDFF010000434.1:0-1856 GCA_964504425.1 uncultured Hyphomicrobiales bacterium | reverse complement strand
ACCCCGCAGAAGGTCTTCCATTCCCTACCCGTATTCGATGGGATGGCGGGGATCGAGTTCGCCATGAACGTACAGCACCGGCATCGTCAGCTTCTTGCAGTCGATCGGCCGGCTTTTCGGGATGTCGCGGAAATACCGCGGCACGGCCTCGGCGATGCCGGGATAGGAAAACTCGGCGGCGATCGTCCCGATTTCTTCGTCGGACGGGCGCGTCTCGGGCTTGCAGGAACTGTCGAACCAAACGCGAATGAAGGCCTCCGGGTTTTTCATGAGGCGGGTCGCCGCTTCCGGATTTTTCGCGTTCCAATGGTGATGGAGCGAATTGCGCACATCGTAAAAATGCAGCGAGAGGCAGCAGCGGACGTACCGTTCCACCCGATCCGGGACCTGATCGCAAATATGATCGGCGACGAGGACGCCCCAGTCGTGGCCGGCCAGCCGGAAGCGGTCGACGCCGATCGAATCGAGCAACCGAACGATCTCGCCCGCGACCGCGTTGCCGGTGTAATCCCCGTCCCGCTTGTCGGACTGACCGTACCCTTTCAGGTCGATGGCGATCACCCTGAATTGCGTGGCAAGCGTCGGAATTTGGCGATGCCAGCAGTGCCAGCTTTCGGGAATGCCGTGAAGAAGCACGACCGGATCGCCGGTCCCCATTTCGACCCAATGCCACTCGACTCCGTCGACTTCCTTGAAATGATGCACCAGTCCGCTCGTCATGGGCTTCTGTCTCCGTTCCCCAAATGATTTGGCACAATGCGCCGCCGGGCGGCAGGGTCGCCCGGGACACCGCGTTTTTCTTGCCCGAATACTGGGCTGGACGTAATATCATTGCAAGCGATCTAATATGATTTAATAAATCGTTTTTAGTGATGGATAGATCGGGCATCGAACTGGGCGCGTTGCGCGCATTCAAGGCGGTGGCCGAACACGGTTCGGTCTCCGGCGCGGCGCGGGCGCTTTCCTACGTTCAATCCAACGTGACGGCGCGCATCAGGCGGCTCGAGGCGATCCTGGGCGTGCCGCTGTTTCATCGCCAGAGCCGCGGCATGGCGTTGACGCAATCCGGCGAAGTCTTGCTGACCTACGCCACGCGCGTCCTGGGGCTTGTCGACGAAGCCTGCGACGCGGTCGGCAAATCGGCGGGCGAAGACGCTCCGTTGAGAATCGGCGCGCTGGAGAGCACCGCCGCCGTCCGGCTGCCGCCGATTTTGGCGGCCCTCCATGCCGAGCGGCCGCAGCTGCAAATACTGGTGACCACCGGGCCGACGGATCCGCTGTTGCAAGGGGTCCTTGGCTTTCGGCTCGACGGCGCCTTCGTCGCGGCGAAGGTCGATCACCCCGATATCCATTGCACCCCGGCGTTCGACGAAGAACTCGTGGTGGCCCGCGCAAGGGACGCCGTGGCCGGCCGCCCGGACGATCCGCGACCGTTGGTGGTCTTCCGACAAGGATGTCCCTATCGCGCCCAGGCGGAGCGATGGCTGAGAGCGAAGGGAGCGATCCCCTATCGATTGATGGAATTCGGCACGCTGGATGGAATTTTAGGCTGCGTGAGCGCCGGCATGGGGATCACGATGCTGCCCCGTTCCGTGATCGATCGGCCTCATTATAGCGAAGCCCTGTCGTTCGAACCGCTGCCGCGAAACATCGGCCACGTCCGAACGATGTTCGTATGCCGCCGAGGCGGCGAACGTTTGCCCGGAATCCGTCGACTGCTGGCCGCGATCGCAAAAAAGAAGTCGAGACGGCAGGACTGACCGGCGGCGGGCCGGAAAAGGGCGGGGCCCCAAGGTTTCCCAAGGAGCCCCGATGGTGGGCGGTACAAGGATCGAACTTGTGGCCCCTACGATGTC
>CAZDFF010000433.1:0-1869 GCA_964504425.1 uncultured Hyphomicrobiales bacterium | reverse complement strand
GAAGCGCATCCAGGGCAGCCACTTCGCCAACCTGCTGCAGGCCAGCCAGGCCAACGAACTGGTGGTCGAGCGCCGCATCGACCCGTGCATGAGCGAGGTCTTCTCCTGGGACGACATCCCGCTCGCGCACATGAAGATGATGAAGAACCAGCACAAGCCCGGCAACATGGCGGTGCTGGTGCAGGCCGGACGGCCCGGCCGTCGCACCCTCGAGGATTGCGTCGAGGCCTGAGGATATAGCGATGGACGCGACGACCTCTCAAGACCCGGTGCTGCCGGGCCTGCTCGATACCGCGGCCGAAGCCCTGTTCTCGGCCGAGGGCTTGCTCGGCGCCGCCAAGCGCGCGTTGAAGGCCAAGGTCGCGCCCACGGGCCGCATCGACGCCGACGCGATGGAAGCCGAACAGTTCGCCGCGCACGGCTTCGCCTGGCTCGCCACCTACGTCGAGGGGCTGCGCCAGATGCTGGACTGGGCTCGGCGGCTCGACGGCGCGGGCAAGCTCGGGCCGCTGGAACGTCTCATGCTCCAGGCCGCGTTCGGCGAATATCTGTCCCAAATCGCCGGCGGCATCGCCATCTCCCAGGTCGAAATCGTGCGGCTTTCGGACATCGGCGTCGGCGCCGATTCGATCGCGCGCTTCGCCACGCCCGCGGTCAAGACGCTGGCCATCGCCGGAAATACTTCAAGCGTGCGCACGCGCATCGCGACGCTGATCGAGGACCGCAATTTCGGCGAGCTCGGGCTCGACGACGAAGCCCTCGTCATGGTGCGCGACCAGTTCCGCCGCTTCGTCGAGGACCGTGTCGCGCCCGCCGCCCACGAATGGCACCTGAAGGACGAACTGATTCCCGACGGCGTGGTGTCGCAGATGGCCGAACTGGGCGTGTTCGGATTGACGGTGCCGGAAGACCGGGGCGGCCTCGGCCTCGGCAAGATCGCCATGTGCGTGGTGACCGAAGAACTCTCGCGCGGCTACATCGGCGTCGGCTCGTTGGGCACGCGCTCGGAAATCGCCGCCGAACTGATCCGCTTGGGCGGCACCGAGGCGCAGAAGGAAAAGTACCTGGCCAAGATCGCGTCGGGCGAAATCCTGCCGACCGCCGTCTTCACCGAACCGAACACCGGCTCCGATCTCGCCTCGCTCAGGACCCGCGCGGTCAAGGACGGCGACGTTTATCGCATCGTCGGCAACAAGACCTGGATCACGCACGCCGCGCGCTCCGACATCATGACGCTGCTGGCGCGCACGAATCCGGACGATCCCGGCTACGGCGGGCTTTCCATGTTCATCGCCGAAAAGCCGCGCGGCACCGACGCCGACCCGTTTCCGGCCGAGGGCATGTCGGGCGGCGAAATCCGCGTGCTCGGCTATCGCGGCATGAAGGAATACGAAATCGGCTTCGACAATTTCGTCGTGCCGGCGGAAAACCTGTTGGGCGGCGTCGAGGGCCAGGGCTTCAAGCAGTTGATGGCGACCTTCGAGGCGGCGCGCATCCAGACCGCCGCGCGCGCCGTCGGCGTCGCCGAATCGGCGCTCGAACTCGGCCTCAAGTACGCCCGCGAACGCAACCAGTTCGGCAAGGCGATCTACGCCTTCCCGCGCGTCTCGGGCAAGCTCGCCTGGATGGCGACGGAAACCATGATCGCCCGGCAACTGACCTACTTCGCCGCGCGCGAGAAGGATTCGGGCCGCCGCTGCGACATCGAGGCCGGCATGGCGAAGCTCCTGGCCGCCCGCGTCGCCTGGTCGAACGCCGACAGCGCGCTGCAGATCCACGGCGGCAACGGCTACGCGCTGGAATAGCCGATCTCGCGCGTTCTGTGCGACGCCCGCATCCTGAACATCTTCGATGGCGCCGCCGAAATCC
>CAZDFF010000432.1:0-1872 GCA_964504425.1 uncultured Hyphomicrobiales bacterium | reverse complement strand
GGGAAATGAGCGCCGTGGCGAAGCCCATTACAGGGCGCCGAGTTTTGATCTGGCTGTTGCTGTTCTTCGGCACCATCGTCGCGGTCAACGGCGCGTTCGTCTATTTCGCGCTCGATACCTGGCCGGGCCTGTCGACGCGCCGCGCTTACGAGGAAGGCCTCGCCTACAACAAGACGCTCGATGCCGCACGAGCGCAGCATGCGCTTGGCTGGAAGAGCGTCATTGGCGTCGAGGGGGCCGAGAGCGGCGGGCGCGCGTTGACGGTTCGCATGGCGGACCGCGACGGCGCGCCCGTCGTCGGGCTCGCGATGACGGTCGAATTGCGCCGCCCCGTTCGCGAAGACCAGGATCGCATGCTGGTCCTTGTCGAATCCGAGGCGGGCGTTTACCGCGCTCGTTTCGAGGCGACACCCGGCCGCTGGCAAGCGGTCGTCAAAGCCATCGATCCCGGCGGCACGACGTATCGCATGATTCACGACCTGACGATCGACGCGGGGGCGCGGCGATGAATCGGATCGTCGCCGCCACGCCCATCGAGTACGCGCCGGTCACGCCTGAATCGACGGTGCGAACGGGTCACTTTCATGTCGACGGCATCCACTGCGCCGCGTGCATCCGCCGTATCGAAAGCGCGCTGGGAAAGATGCCGGGCGTGGTCGGGTCGCGAGTCAACCTCAGTACGCGGCGCTTGCGAGTCGATTGGCGGGACGGCGAAGCGACACCCGAAGACATCGTTGCCCGGGTCGATGCGCTCGGTTTCAAAGCGGCACCGTTCGACCCCGAGAAGCTACGCGACGACGGCGTGGCCGAGGAAAAGCGCCTGCTGCTCGCGCTGGCGGTCGCAGGGTTCGCCGCCGGCAACGTGATGCTGCTGTCGGTGTCGGTCTGGTCGGGGCACGGCGCCGAAATGGGCGCCGGGACGCGTACGTTGTTTCACTGGGTATCGGCCCTGATCGCGCTGCCGGCGGTCGTTTTTTCGGGCATGCCGTTCTTCCGTTCGGCCGCGCGTGCGCTGAAGGCCCGCGCGCTCAACATGGATGTGCCGATTTCCCTGGCCGTTATCCTGGCGACGGTCATGAGCGTGCAGCAAACCATGCAAGGCGCCGAGCACGCCTATTTCGACGCCGCCGTGGGTTTGTTGTTCTTTCTTCTGGTCGGGCGCTACCTGGATCGACACGCCCGCGCCAAGGCGCGCTCGGCGGCCGAACGGCTGATCGGGCTCCGCGCCGCGACGGTCTCCGTGATCGATGCCGACGGCGCCGCGCGGACGATTTTCACGGCGGACATCGAACCCGGCATGCTGCTGGCGGTCGCGGCGGGCGACCGGCTGGCGGCCGACGGCGTCATCGAGGAGGGCACGACGGAACTCGACACCTCGCTGGTGACCGGCGAAAGCCTACCGCGCCCGGCCGGCGTGGGCGCTCAGGTCTTCGCCGGCACGCTCAATCTCGGCCAGCCGGTGCGTGTGCGCGTGAAGGCCGCGGGCGAGGACACGCTGCTGGCCGAAATCGTGCGCCTGATGGAAGCGGCCGAACAGGGCCGCGCCCGTTACGTGCGGCTCGCCGACCGGGTCGCCCGGTTCTACGCGCCCGCGGTCCACGTTCTGGCGGCGGGCACGTTCCTGGGCTGGATGATCGTCGGCGTCGGCTGGGAACGGTCGCTGCTGACGGCGGTCGCGGTGTTGATCATTACGTGCCCCTGCGCGCTCGGGCTGGCGGTGCCGGCGGTTCAGGTGGTGGCGTCCGGTCGTCTCTTGCAACGGGGTATCCTTTTGAAATCGGCCGATGGCCTGGAGCGGGTTGCCGAGGTTGACACGGTCGTGTTCGACAAGACCGGCACCCTGACCTTGGGCGAGCCGACGCTCGTCGATCC
>CAZDFF010000431.1:0-1877 GCA_964504425.1 uncultured Hyphomicrobiales bacterium | reverse complement strand
TTGTCAATCTTCCCGGCGAGACATCATCAATCGTCACCTGCCTCGACGGACATGCGATGGCGCGCCAGGGGCGAGCCGGTGCCGCGCTGGCAATTGCGGCACTTGGATCGTTCTTTGCCGGGACGGTTTGTACACTCGTGATTGCAGTTGCGGCCGCGCCGCTGTCGAATGCCGCCTTGGCATTCGGGGCGGCAGAATATTTTGCGCTGATGCTGCTTGGGCTGGTTGGTTCGATTGCGCTCGCGCAAGGCTCTATTCTCAAAGCCGTGGCGATGACGCTGCTCGGGCTACTGTTCGGACTCGTCGGCGCCGATCAGAATACGGGCCAGCCTCGGTTTGCTTTCGGTCAAGACGTTCTCAAGGATGGCTTGGGCTTCGCGTCGATTGCCATCGGCATGTTCGGGATCGCCGAGATTATTTGCAATGCGGGCCGGCGCGGCGCCAGGGTCGACAGCAACGCCGTCGGAAAGCTCTGGCTCACCGCGCGCGAATTCAGACAGTCCGCGCCGGCCGTACTCAGGGGAACGGCGGTGGGCGGCGTGCTGGGCCTCCTCCCAGGCGCCGGGTTCCTGTTGGCGCCCTTTGTCTCATACGCCGTCGAGCGCAAATTGGCGAAAGACCCCTCGCGCTTCGGTAACGGCGCCGTCGAAGGCGTTGCCGGCCCGGAATCCGCCAACAATGCCGGGACGCAAACCTCCTTTATCCCGATGCTGTCTTTGGGTGTCCCAGCGAATGCCGTCATGGCGCTGATGATGGGCGCGATGACGATTCAAGGAATCGTCCCGGGGCCGGGCATTGTCGAAAAGCAGCCGAACCTGTTCTGGGGCCTCATCGCCAGCATGTGGATCGGCAACGCCCTCCTGCTGGTCATCAATCTGCCGCTGATCGGAATCTGGATAAGGCTCCTCAACGTGCCTTACAGAATCCTGTTTCCTTGCATCGTGTTGGTTTGCGCCGTCGGCGGCTACAGCGTCAATAAATCCATCGAGGAAGTAGGGCTGATTGCGGCCTTCGCCCTCTTCGGCGTCTTTTTGCGACAGATTGGTTGCGAGGTGGCGCCGTTTGCACTGGGATTCATCCTCGGGCCGCTCATGGAGCAGAACCTGATCCGCGCCATGCTATTCTCTCGCGGCGACCCCGCGACATTCGTCGAAAGCACAATCAGTCAGGTGCTCCTCGGACTGACTCTCGTTCTCATTCTCGCCATCGTGATGCCGAGGTTTAGAAAGCAACGCGATCGAGTCTTTCGAGATAACTGAAAGTCAGAGGACGAGGAGATTCGCCGCGCGGCTAAGAGGCCGGACGGTCGTTTGTTCTCATTCCGAACGCCCCGCGAGATTGGCCAGAAGCGCAAGCGCGTTGTCGCGCTCGATCATTCGCACTTCGTCGCTCGGCAAACTCAATCGCGCTAGTCGATCGCGCGTGCCTTCCGCCGGCTGATAAGGAAAATCAGTTCCGTAGAGAATGCGCGAGATCGGCGCGATCTGCCGCAACGCGCCGAACGAAATCGGGTTGCACGCGGAAGCGATGTCGTAATGAAACTTGGCGAATGCCGCCATAGCGCCCTCTGGCAGCAGGCGTGCGAATTCGGGATGCTGATCGAGCTGCGTCGCGATACGCGTGGCCACCATCGGCAGCGCGCCGCCTCCGTGGGAGAAAATGAAGCGAATGTTGGGACAGCGTAGATACGTGCCACCCGTAAGCAGACTCACGATCGCCCGCGTGGTGTCGAAGGGAAACTCGATCAGCGGACCGTCGACCCCGGGCAGAACGCCCGTGCAACAATCAGGGCATGTCGGGTGAAAATAAACAACGGCCCGCCGGCGATTGAGTTCGTCGAATACGGGCGCCAGCGTCGGGTCTCCCGGCCACAGATT
>CAZDFF010000430.1:0-1893 GCA_964504425.1 uncultured Hyphomicrobiales bacterium | reverse complement strand
GGGCCCCGCTTGCTCGACTTGCTACTTCCCGGCGCCAGCGCGCCGCGGACCGCCCCCCTGTCCCCCACGTATCCCAACCCGGCTGGCGGCGCGCGGTCGCCCGGCCCCGCCGCCGTCGCCCGGCATTCGAATGCGGACGAACGCAAGCGCCTGCATCAGGCCGAAATGCTGCTCGGGCTTTCGCGCAAGATCGCCGCGATCGATTCGCACGACGAGCTGCTCGAGGCCCTCATGGAAATGACGTCCTGGGAAATCGGCGCCGAGCGCGCGACGCTGTTCCTGAACGATCCCGCGACCGGCGAGCTTTATTCGCGTTACGCCCAGGGCAATTTCCGGCGCGAAATCCGCCTGCTGAACAACACCGGCATCGCCGGCCACGCATTCACGACCGGCGAACGGGTTATCATTCACGACGCCTATAGCGACGAGCGATTCAACCGCGCCGTCGACCAACAGACCGGGTTCACGACCAAAAGCATCGTCTGCGTGCCGATTCGCACCGCGAAGGGCGAAATCATCGGCGTCGCGCAGTGCCTGAACAAGAAAGAGGGCCAGTTCACCGACGACGATCTAGAAACGCTGGAACAGATGACCACCCAGGCGACGGTGGCGCTGCAAAGCACCCAGTTCATCGAACGCATGAAGAAGACCCGCGAACAGGAAATGGAATTCCTGGACGTGGTTTCGGACGTGACCTCCGACATCGACCTCGGCTCGCTGCTGCAAAAGGTGATGAGCGAGGCGACCCGCATGCTGCAGGCGGAACGATCCACCCTCTTCCTGAACGACGAGAAGACCAACGAACTGTGGTCGCAGGTCGGCGAAGGCCTGGGCGCGACGCAGATCCGCCTGCCGAACCACCTCGGCATCGCCGGCGCCGTCTTCACGTCGGGCAAGACCGTGAACATCCCGTACGCCTACGCCGACCTGCGCTTCAACCCGGCGTTCGACAAGAAAACCGGGTTCTTCACCCGTTCGATCCTGTGCGTGCCGGTCATCAACAAGAACGGCAAGGTGATCGGCGTCACCCAGATTTTGAACAAGCGCGGCGGCCCCTTCACCGACGAGGACGAGCAGCGCCTGAAGGCGTTCACGGCGCAGATTTCGATCGGCCTGGAGAACGCCAAGCTGTTCGCCGACGTCCAGAACATGAAGAACTACAACGAAAGCATGCTGCAAAGCATGACCAACGGCGTCATCACGCTCGACGAGGACGGCAAGGTCGTCACCTGCAACGCCGCCGGTTTGCGCATCTTCAAGGTTTCGGAAAAGACCATCATCGGTCAGCCCGCGGCCGATTTCTTCATCGGCCCCAACGCCTGGGTCATGGAGAAGATCAAGAAATCGGAGGAAGACCAGGACTCCGAGGTCACCATGGACGCGGAGCTCGAAATCGAAGGCGAGAAGGTTTCCGTGAATTCGACCGTGCTGCCGCTGGTCAGTTCCGAGAGCAAGAAACTCGGCACCATGATCATGATGGAAGATATCAGCAGCGAAAAGCGCATGAAGTCGACCATGTCGCGCTACATGGATCCGGGCCTCGCCGATCAGCTTCTGGGTAAGGGCGAGGACATCCTGGGCGGCAAGAGCGTCGTGGCGACGGTGCTGTTTTCCGACGTGCGCGGATTCACGACGCTGACCGAGGAACTGGGCGCCCAAGGCACGGTGCAGCTTCTGAACGAATATTTCACGATCATGGTCGATTGCATCCAGAAGGAAGGCGGGATGCTCGACAAGTTCATCGGCGACGCCATCATGGCCGCGTTCGGCCTGCCGGTCGGCCACGAGGACGACGAGGACCGTGCCGTGCGCGCCTCCGTTTCGATGCTCACCGAATTGAACGTCTGGAACAAGGAGCGCATGGACAAGGGCATGAAGCCCGTCGCCATGGGC
>CAZDFF010000429.1:0-1898 GCA_964504425.1 uncultured Hyphomicrobiales bacterium | reverse complement strand
AAGCCAAGGCGTTCCTGAAGGCGCACAAGGAAGCGACGCTATTCGCGGCCTCGAACCACGACAAGGCCAATGCCTGGTTCCGCGAACCCGAGAACGCCCGCACGCTGGACCCCAAGATCGTGCAGACCGCGACCGCCTATGACCCGCAATGGAACGCGAAGTCAATCAAGGACATTCGCATTTCGTTCAACGACGCCGAACTGAAACGCTACCTCGGCCTCGGCAAGCAGGCACACGCATTGAAGGTCTTCCCCAAGGAGCCGCCGTTGGCGAAGAAGACCAACATGACCATGGCCAAGGAACTGGACGCCAAGCCCTGGGCGTTCGATCCGAAGACCGTGACGGTGAAATAAGGCGGCGGCGTTTCTCGACCGACGGCCGGCGGCATTCCGCCGTTGGCCGTCGTTCCGGGCGGCGACTCAGCGCTGCGGCATCGCCCCCTGCCCCATCATGCCGCCGCCCATCATGCCTTGGCCCATCGTGGCTTGACCGGCCGCCGCCGGAGCGGCCGGCGCGGCGCTGCCTTGCCGAGCCACGACGCCGAGCTTATCGAGCGTCGCCTTGTCGGGCTCGCCGGTCACGGGCAGGTGGTGTTGTGACTGATACGTCCGGATCGCGGCCCGGGTCTCCTCGTCCAACACGCCGTCGGTCTTGACCGCGATGCCTTGCTTGTTGAGGGCCTCTTGCAACGCCTTGACCGTGGCTCCGCCGAGCGGCGTCGAAGCGCCGGCGGGGGCCTGGGCCAGCGCGGACGGCGGCGGCGCCGCTCCGGCAACGGCGAAGACGGCGACGAGAACGGCGGCAGCGAAGGCGGGATGGCGAACGAAGGTGCTCATGGACGGACTCCTTTCAGGGGCATGGGACGAAGGGGAAAACGATCGAAAGCGAGGGGCGCCGGTCATGCGGAGCCCTCCACGACGCGGCCGAGACGCGGAACGAAGGCCGGCACGCGCGCGGCGTAACGCCGGTAATCCTCGCCGAAGGCGGCGATGGCCTCCCGTTCCTCCTGCCGCGCCAGACAGAAGTACATGACGACGAGAACCGGAAACATCGCCAGCGTCAGCAGCGTCGGCCATTGCAGAAGAAAGCCGAACATGACGACAACGAAGCCGACGTACTGCGGATGGCGTACCCAGGAATAGGGCCCGGTCGTGGCCAGAGCGCCGCCCTGTTGCGCCTCGTACAAGGCCCGCCACGCCGTCGCGATCAGAATGAAGCCGACGACGACCAGTACGTTGCTCAGAATGTGCAGGACGTTGAAATGCGGGTCGCCCTCGAACCCGAGCAAGGTCGACAGCAGATGGCCCGCATCGTGGGACAGCAGATCGACTTGCGGGTAGCGGGTCTGCAACCAGCCGGACAGCAGGTAAAGGGTCAGCGGAAATCCGTACATCTCCGTGAACAGCGCCACCAGGAACGCGCCGAAGGCACCGAACGAACGCCAGTCGCGCGCCGTCTTCGGCTTGAAGAAGCTGAAGGCGAAGATCGTGAAAACGGCGATGTTGACAAAAACGAGCGACCACAGGCCATAAGCGGGCGCGGCGTCGGTCATGGCCGGTCTCCGCGTTCGAGCGCGGCCGTCCGACGCCGTCGCAGAAGCCAGGCCAGCGCCAGAAACAGAGCGGCGCCGAAGCCCCAGACGCGGGCATAGCCGACCATATCGCCCCACGGCGCCAGGGCGTAGAGCAGAGCGAGCAGCGCCCACACCAGGGCTACCGTCAGAATGAGCCAGAAATCCTCGGTCATCGCGCTATCCTCCGATCAATGGCCGACGCCGCCGCTGGCGGCGACCGGCAGGGCTCGCATCAGTTCGAAGCCGACCGCGGTGAAGACGTACATGGCGGCCACGATGGACAGCACCGAGACCGGACCGACCCAGGCGGCGAGGCCGGGGTGGA
>CAZDFF010000428.1:0-1934 GCA_964504425.1 uncultured Hyphomicrobiales bacterium | reverse complement strand
CCGCGCGCTGATGCAGCCCATCGATGTTTTGCGTGATGACTTCACTCACCTTGCCAAGTTCGACCAGGCGCGCAACGGCCCGATGCCCGGCATTCGGCTCAGCCTTCTTGAGCGTCGGCCGCCCATCGAACAGCCGTGTCCAAGCCTCAACCCGTGCGTCACGCGAACGCACGAACTCGTCGAAATAGATGACGCGGTTCTTGCTCCAAATCCCTCCCGGACTGCGAAAGTCCGGTATTCCGGATTCGGTCGAGATCCCCGCGCCCGTAAACACCACGGCCCGCTTCGACCGTTCGATCAGCTTCTTCAGATCTTCGTGCATGTCCCGACCTTGGCATGCGTAAACCTCTGCGCTCAACGCCAGATCCCGCAAGGAAAGCGCAGATTTGTGGGATTTCTGAACCCAACCGGGCTCACAACAAAAGGTATTGCCTTTATGTTTATATGTTGTATATACAGTACATCTCGTTATTGACGAGATACTGAACGGACGACAAATGATACACAACCGTCTCAACGTTTTGCGGGCCGAACGAAACGTCTCGCGCAAAGATCTGGCGGATGCAGTCGGGGTGAACTTCCAAACTATCGGCTACATCGAACGGGGCGATTACAGCCCTTCGCTCGAACTCGCGCTGAAGATCGCGACGTATTTCGACTTGCCCGTCGAGATGGTGTTTTCGCTGCAGCCGTTCGAAGCCCTCACTACTCAACTCATGAAGGCCAAAGGAGGCACCAATGGATAGGTTTCTCGTTCTCTGCGTCGCAGTTCTCAGCCTCACGGTATTGGTCGCGGTGATTTCCGGCGACACCGGCGCCACTCTCCCCACATTTCGTTCGCTGATGGTCTAGCCGATCATGGCCACTTCAAATTCTGAACTCGGCCGCGCCTCGCGCCGTACGCTAGTCGTACTGGTTTATGGTGCCTATGCGGTGACCGGCGTCATCATCGCCAGCGGCCAGTTGGACGCAACAATAATGCCGTCCATCCAAGCTGTGATCGCAGGCATCCTTGCCTGGACCGGCGTCTGGATCCTGAGCCGCATGTCCCGGCACTGGCGTTGGGGCCAAGCGCCTGACGAAATGTTGGACGAGCGTGAAATCGCAGTGCGTCTCCGCGCTTACTACCTCGCCTATGTCTTGTTCAACGCTAGCGTGTTTCTCAGCCTTGTGGCCCTAAGTTTTCTCGTCGACCTTAACCGGCTCTCCTCGTTCAGCTACGCACAGGTCAGCGTGATTCTTTGGGGCGTCTTCATGGTTGGCTGGACCCTCCCCTCCGCGGTCCTCGCATGGATCGATCGCGGCACGGCCGACGAGTAAACAGGAGACTAGAAATGAGCCAAAACCCATTCACGCAACCACTGCGCATTACGATGAACGATCCGCGAATGGATTGGGCTCGTCCACTTGCGCGACGGCGCCAGCTTGTTGTCGCATTCCTAGCACTGCTGATCTTGACGCCCACTCTGACGTGGACGATGGGCAGCGTACTCGTCATCGCCGCAATGCTTGTCCCCTTCGTATTTGTGATGGGTTCACTGAACGCCGGCGTCCGCGGTCTGTCCGAACTCAGGCCTCGCGACCTCGACGAACGCGAGAAGAGTTTTCGCGCGCCGGTCTATGCGCGACTATACTGGCCCGGCGTTATCTTGGGGGTCGCTGCAGGACTGATCATGGGCAATCTCGACATCGGCCACAAACTCTTCGTTGCCGCGACTGGGTTATCGATTTTCAATCTCGCGTTCGGGCTTCCCACACTCTGGCTCGCCTGGACATTGCCCGACGAGCCATCGCCGAACTAAATCCTCATCTCAAATGCTCTTCCTTACGCGACTTTGCACGAGAGGCCGCCGGAGACCTCATACCCTGCGCTAACGGCCGATCGTGCTCGTCGTGCGTATGCGCGGCCTTGCCGGTTAGCAGGTCGTGCATCA
>CAZDFF010000427.1:0-1948 GCA_964504425.1 uncultured Hyphomicrobiales bacterium | reverse complement strand
AGATGGTCGACCTCATCAAAATCGTCGAGGGCTTCTACGCCTGCGGCGTCGCCGCCTCGGTCTACGGCCGGAAGGACCCGGCCGGCAACATGATGCCGGACACGGTGTTTTCCAACATCGGAAAACTGCTGCTTGCCACGCAGATTTACGACATGCATCGCATCGCCCATTACGTTTCCGGCGGCCTGATCGTGGCGCTGCCGGGGCCCGACGAGGACCACAACCCGGAAACCGCCGCGTCGCTGGCCGACGTGCTCGGCGGCCGCGCCGACATTCCCTACGAACAGCGCATGCAGGTCGCGCGCTTCGTCGAGGACCTGACCGTTTCCGACCGCGCCGGATGGATGAGCGTGATCTCGCTGCACGGCGGCGGCTCGCCCGAGGCGATGAAGCGCGAGATCTGGCGCAACTACCCGGTCGCGGACAAGGTCGAACTGGTCGAAACGCTCTTGGATCGCGGCGTGCTCGACGAAGGGCAACGAGTCGGCAAGCAGCCGGGGCGCTGCTGCATCACCGGCTGCGAACTGCCCGAACGAAAATCCATCGACGCGGCGGAGTAGGGGCGCCCGCCGGAAAATTTTTCGCGGCGGTCATCCTTTGTCACCCTCTGTCACCCTTTGTCACCCCCCGCCGCCGGGCCCGGCGGCGCGCGCGGCGGTTTCGGCCCGGGTGTGCATCGTCATCGGCCCGGCGCGGAATGCCGCGCCCATCGGTTCGGGGAACAAGGCCGCCAGCGCCGTGTCGGACCGGGGCGGGCGCACCGGCATCGCCGCGTCCGCGGCGGGCGCGCGCGAAACCGGCCACCGCTCGACCGGCGCCCGTTCGACAGGGAAACGGGGCCGCGCCGGCTCCAGGCCGCTCAGCTTCGCCTGCAACGCCAGGGCGCGGATCGCGGCGCCGGGGTTGGACCCGATCATCGCGACCTCGTAGGCATATTGCAGCTTGGCCAGCAGCGCCTCGCGCTCGCCGCATTCTGCCGTCGCGATGCGGGCGCGCAACTCGGCGACGCGGGCGCGGACCGGGCCCCGGGACAGCAATTTATGCGCCCGCTGCCGGGCGGATTTATGGGCGTAGCCCGCTTCCTGCGCGGCCCACCGGCCGACCCCGTGAAAGGCGTACTGTTGGCAGAACCGTTCCTGCCGGTGCGTCAACGCGACCATGGCGATACCTCGCTTTCTCTCTTGTGTTCGTGAAATGTTCTATGTATAATATCCTATGATGGGAATGTCAAGGCGATGCCGACGATTTTCATTTCCTACCATGAGTTGTGCGTGAATTAATTTTTCCCCGAATGAAATTATCCAACCTAAACTTCATTCCCCTTGATTGGATTCAGAGACTTTGTCCATGCCGATTCCTGACTATCAGTCCTTGATGTTGCCGGTTCTCCGCGTGGTGCAAAGTGGCGAGGCAAAAATCGCCGATGTGATTGTCAGACTCGGACGAGAACTCGCACTTGCCGATGAGGAAATCACCGAGTTGCTCCCAAGTGGCCGTCAGACGATTTTTTCAAATCGCGTTCATTGGGCGAAGACGTACCTTGCGAAAGCCGGGTTGATTGAAAATACAAAACGGGGCCACTTCAAAATCACAGAGCGGGGGATTCAAGCGCTCGCAGGCAACCCGAAACGCATAGATAACAACTACCTTTCGCAATATGAGCAATTCAATGAATTCAGGCGTCGAGTACGAGAAGACGAAAGTGAGACCGGCGCAATTGTACCACCAGAAATTAACGATATTAGAACGCCCGATGAAATTATGCGCGCCGCTCACAGCGCGGTGGAAAAGCAGTTACGACAAGATTTGATTGATCGTATTCTGGCCAACTCTCCAGAGTTTTTCGAACGTCTCGTCGTCGATCTTTTGGTAGCGATGGGATACGGCGGTTCAGTGAAAGATGCTGGACGGCAAATAGGGAAGTCAGGGGATGGTGGGGTCGATGGCG
>CAZDFF010000426.1:0-1963 GCA_964504425.1 uncultured Hyphomicrobiales bacterium | reverse complement strand
GCCCCGAACTCGGCACGGTACTCGCCAACGAAGAAGTGCCTGAACAGATCGAAAAAGGGTTCACCGTGGTCCGCAAGCCGATGCGCCAATGGATGCTGCGGATCACCCGGTATGCCGATCGCCTGCTTGAGGATTTGGAATTGGTGGACTGGCCGGAAAGCATCAAAGACATGCAGCGCAATTGGATCGGCCGCAGCGAAGGCGCGGAGATAGAATTCCGCGTCGCCGGTTCGGACGCTAAGATACTTGTTTTCACGACGAGGCCGGATACCTTGTTTGGCGCTACCTATATGGTACTCGCGCCAGAACATGCGCTGGTGGACAAAATCACGACGGCAGAACAGCGCGGGGCGGTCGAACAATACAAACAGCAGGCCTCTCTCAAAAGCGACATGGAACGCACGGAACTCGCCAAGACCAAATCCGGCGTGTGGACAGGTGCGTACGCGGTCAACCCCGCGACCGGGCAAAATATTCCCGTCTGGATCGCCGATTACGTGCTGATCAACTACGGTACGGGCGCCATCATGGCTGTTCCGGCGCACGACGCCCGCGACTGGGAATTTTCAAAGAAATTCAACCTGCCTATTGTCGAAGTCGTCAAAAGCCCGCATAGTGTTCAGGAAGCTTCCTACGATAATAACAAGGACAGCTTCTGTGTCAACTCCTCTAACGCCGAAGTTTCTCTCGACGGGCTTACCTACGAAAAGGCTTTTGCGACGATCGTCGATTGGCTGGAGAAAAGGAAGATCGGCTCACGCAAGATCAACTACAAACTGCGCGACTGGCTCTTCTCACGCCAGCGTTACTGGGGCGAACCCTTTCCGATCCTCCATCAGGAAGACGGAACGACCATCGCGCTCGATGAAAGCGCGCTACCCGTCGATCTGCCTGAAGTGTCGTCATACAAACCGGCGGGAACCGGAGAGTCCCCACTGGCCACGATCACAGATTGGGTTTATACTACCGACGCCCAAGGCCGGAAAGTTCGCCGCGAAACCAATACGATGCCTCAATGGGCCGGGTCATGCTGGTACTATTTACGCTATTGTGATCCGAAAAATCCGGATCGCTTTTGCGATCCCGAGAAGGAAAAGTACTGGATGCCGGTTGACATATACGTCGGCGGTGCGGAACACGCCGTTCTCCATCTGCTGTATGCGCGTTTCTGGCACAAGGTACTCTTCGACCTTGGGCTCGTTTCGACCAAAGAACCTTTTACGCGGCTCGTCAATCAGGGCATCATTCTCGGCGAAGATTCCCAAAAAATGTCCAAATCCCGCGGCAACGTGGTCAATCCGGATGACATCATCAAGGATTACGGAGCCGACGCGTTTCGTCTGTATGAGATGTTCATGGGGCCTCTGACGCAGACCAAACCGTGGAATACCAATGGCGTTGAAGGCGTGTACCGTTTCCTGCAAAGAACTTGGCGGCTTTACGTGGGTGAAGACGGAAAACTCAGTCCAAAAATTCAGGATGTCGCACCGTCTGCGGAAGTCTTGAAACTCTTACACAAGACGATCAAAAAAGTAGGCGGCGACATTGAAACGCTCAGTTTCAATACCGCCATTTCGCAAATGATGATTCTCGTCAATGAACTGACGCCTCTTGAAGTCCGACCGAAAAGCGTTCTCGAACCTTTCATACTGCTGCTCGCGCCTTTTGCGCCGCATCTGGCCGAGGAGATCTGGGAAAAGTTGGGCCATACGCAGTCGCTCTCGCACGAACCGTTTCCGTCGTTCGACGAAGCGCTGACGATCGACGATGAAGTGACCGTGGTTCTGCAGGTCAATGGCAAATTGCGCGATAAGATGCTTCTTCAGAAAGGCGCCGACCGTTCGGTCACCGAATCGCTCGCCAAAGAGAAACTGGCGGCATGGATCGCAGGAAAGACGATCGTGAAAGTCGTCGTCGTGCCGGACAAACTGAATTTCAAGCTGGCTGCGCACGACGCTCGGCA
>CAZDFF010000425.1:0-2008 GCA_964504425.1 uncultured Hyphomicrobiales bacterium | reverse complement strand
CAATCGTCACCCCGGCCTTGCGCCGGGGTCCACTCCTCAGGAGCACTTGCGGCGGATGGGTGGATCCCGGCGCTCGCTGCGCTCGGCCGGGATGACGGTTTGAGATGTGGCGCGTCAGCGCGCCCTGCTCAGCGTCACTTCCACGCTGTGAACCGCCGAGCTTTCCGCCATGTCGGTCTTCCGCCCAGGGTTGAGCGCGTTGACGTTGGCGTGTTGGGTGGAGAGTTTGGGCCAGCGGCTTTTATGGGAGAGCGCAACGCCGGCGGGCACCATGTCGGAAATGCCGACGCGCAGTTCCAGCCCACCGTCGGGTGACAGGCGCGCGGTCGCCTGTTCGTGGCCGGGCACCATCGGAATGCCCCAGCCGGCGTAGACGGAGGTGCCGTGCGCCGCCTGCTCGCAATAGGTGGCGAACCCGACGCCGATCAGACGGCCATCGGGCTCGCCCTTCTTCTGGCGCGCGCGTACGGCCTCGACGTTAATCGTCTTCGCGGCGCGGCGGATCGATTCCGGATAGTCGCCGCTGTCGAAATCCTTCTTGGTGATGTTGCGATACGGCATCTTGTCGGCGGGGACCAGGTTTTCCATCCGCACCTGCCATGCCTCGCGACCCACCGCGCGGGCGACCGCATCGACCATCAATTCCATGGCGAAGCAGACGCCGGTCCGCGCCACGCCGCGATAGGGCACGATCGGCGCCTTGTTGGTGCAGACGGAATAGGTTTTGCAGCGATAGCCGTCCATCGTGTACGGCCCGGGCAGGATGGACGCGACCTGTGCCGCTTCCAGGCACGCCGAAAACGGATAAACCGAATACGCCCCGGCATCGACCGAGGCTTCGGCCTCCAAGGCGAGAATGCGGCCCCGACTATCGGCGTAAATCGAAATATCGTAATCGTGCTCGCGGGCGTTCGACGCGGCGATCAGGTGCTCGCGCCGGTCCTCGGTCCAGCGCGCCGAGATCTCCTTCTTGAGCGCCAGCCAGCCGAGGCACACTTCCTCGGGCTGCAACAGGCCCTTCCAGCCGAAGCCGCCGCCGACGTCGGGCGCGACGATGCGCAACTGCGTCTGCGGGATTCCCAAACATTCCGCCAGCCCCTGGCGGACGATGTGCGGCATCTGCGTGGAGGTGTAGAGCACCAGCTGTTCGACGTGGCGGTCGTAATAGGCGACCGTGCCCTTGCCTTCCATCGGCGACATGCATTGCCGGTTGGTGCGGATGTGGCGGCGGAGCGACACGGTCGCTTTCGCTTTCGCCGCCTCGAAATCCTTTTCGTAATAGGTTTCCAGGAACACGTTGTCGGCCCAATGCTCGTGCACCAGGGCCGCGCCCGGCTTCTTGGCGTCGAGCATTTCCACCTGGGCGGGCAGGTCCTCGAACTCGACGTGGACCATGGCGGCTAGGTCCTCGGCCTCGGCCCGCGTGTCGGCGACGCACATGACGACGGGCTCGCCGACGAAGCGGACCTTTTCGTGGGCGAGGGCGGGTTGTTCGGAAACCTTGAAGCCCGGCAGGCCCGAGGCCGCCTTGATGCCCTTGGTGCCGTCCTTGGTCATGTCGGCCCAGGTGAAGGCGCGGTCGCGGATCGCTTCCGGGATCTCGATGCGCAGGATGCGGGCGTGGGCCACGGGGCTGCGGAAGAATGCCGCTTCCTTCAGGCCGGGCAACTGGATGTCGCCGACGAACCGGCCGCGCCCGCGCATCAGGCGATCGTCTTCCTTGCGAACGATGCGGGCGCCGACGCCGGCCTTGCTCATGGGATTTCCCAGGGGTTCTGGTTCAGTGTTATTAAGGTACTAAACATAGCATGATATAAACGGGGGTGTTCAATAGGCACGGGTGCCGGCCGTTATCCGGGTGCCGTTTCCGGCGCCGGGCCGGGGGGCTATAGTTTACCGGGAATTCCATCGGGCGTTGACCGCGAAATAGCCCCGTCCGACCCGACGGGCGGCGGATCGGACTCCTTTCTTTCGACGGCGAGGGATGCGGCCATGCGATCGATTGCGT
>CAZDFF010000424.1:0-2045 GCA_964504425.1 uncultured Hyphomicrobiales bacterium | reverse complement strand
GTCGAAAGAAGTCTTGTAGATCAGGCCGATATTCAGTTTTCCACAAAGCTCGGCTAGGCGGCCGGCGATGTCGAGCGCGTGGTCCTTGCTCTCCATCGCGCACGGTCCCGCGATCAGCACCAACGGGCGATCGTTGGCGACGGTCACCGGGCCGACGGCGACGGCTTGGGGCGTGGTCATGGTGCGAGACTACTAGACGAGACGCGCCTGGTCGACGGCGGCGCGTATGAACGACGTGAACAGCGGATGGGGCTCGAACGGCTTGGACTTGAGTTCGGGGTGAAACTGGACGCCGACGTACCAGGGATGTTCGGCCAGTTCGACGATCTCGGGCAACAGGCCGTCCGGCGACATGCCGGAAAACACCATGCCCGTTTCCTCGAGCCGTTCCTTATAGCGGGTGTTGACCTCGTAGCGGTGGCGGTGGCGCTCGGAAATCGACGGCTGGCCGTAGATGCCGTGCACCTTGCTGCCCTTCTTCAGGGTGCAGGGATAGGCGCCGAGCCGCATGGTACCGCCTAGATTGCCGCCCATGGAGCGGCGTTGCAGTTCGTTGCCCTGCATCCATTCGGTCATCAGGCCGACCACCGGCTCCTTGCAGGCGCCGAATTCGGTCGAACCGGCGCCGGGAATGCCGGCCATGTGCCGGGCGGCCTCGATCACCGCCATCTGCATGCCGAAGCAGATGCCGAAATAGGGTACGTCGCGCTCGCGGGCGAATTTGGCGGCGGCGATCTTGCCCTCGGCGCCCCGCTCGCCGAAGCCGCCGGGCACCAAAATCCCGTGTACCTCGCTCAGGTATTGGACCGCGTCCTCGCGCTCGAAGGTCTCGGAATCGATCCAGTTCATGCGGACCCGGACGTTGTTGGCGATGCCGCCGTGGGTCAACGCCTCGGCCAGGGACTTGTAGGCGTCGAGAAGCCCAGTGTACTTGCCGACCACGGCGATCGCGACCTCGCCTTCCGGCTTGGTCACGCGCTCGAGGATGGTGGTCCAGCGGCCGAGGTCGGGCGCCCGCGTGGTCAGGCCGAAATGGCGGCAGACCTGCTCGTCCAGGCCTTCGGCGTGGTAGCTGATCGGCACCGCGTAGATCGAGGCCACGTCGAGCGCCGGAATCACGGCTTCCTGGCGGACGTTGCAGAACAGCGCGATCTTGCGCCGCTCGGAATCGGGGATGGGCCGGTCGGCGCGGACCAGCAGTACGTCCGGCTGGATCCCGACGCTGAGCAGTTCCTTGACCGAGTGCTGGGTCGGCTTGGTCTTGAGCTCGCCGGCGCTGGGGATGTAGGGCATCAGGGTCAGATGCACGTACATCGTGCTTTCGCGGCCCAATTCGTTGCCGAGCTGGCGGATGGCTTCCAGGAACGGCAGGCCCTCGATGTCGCCGACCGTGCCGCCGATTTCGCAAAGCACGAAATCCTCGTCGGTCAAGTCACTGGTCACGAAGGCTTTAATCGCGTCGGTGATGTGCGGGATGACCTGGATGGTGGCGCCCAGGTAATCGCCCCGCCGTTCCCTGGCGATGACGTCGGAATAGATTCGGCCGGTGGTGACGTTGTCGGACTTGCGCGAGGCGACGCCGGTGAAGCGCTCGTAATGGCCCAGGTCCAGGTCGGTTTCGGCGCCATCGTCGGTAACGTACACCTCGCCGTGCTGATAGGGGCTCATGGTGCCCGGATCGACGTTGATGTAGGGGTCGAGCTTGCGCAGCCGGACCTTGAAACCGCGGGCCTGAAGCAGCGCGCCGAGCGCCGCCGAAGCCAAACCTTTACCGAGAGAGGAGACCACGCCGCCGGTGATGAAGATGAACCGCGTCATGGGCGCACACTGTACAACAACGGCAAGTACCGCCGGAAGGCATTAGGCGCAAACCCGCGCCGATATTCGGTCCCATTTCGCCAAAAAGAAGAGGCGGCCCTTCCGCCGCCTCCGATCCCGTCGCAAATGCCCTTTGTTTTCGGGGCGAATCCCATCGCTTGCTTATTTCGCCATCGGCGCGGCCGGCGCCTGAGGCACGGACGGGGTGGACGGCGCCTGCGGCTGGG
>CAZDFF010000423.1:0-2056 GCA_964504425.1 uncultured Hyphomicrobiales bacterium | reverse complement strand
ACGCCGGTCGGCGTCGGCGCGATCGCGAAGGGCGACACGATGAGCGGCGGCGTCGAAGGCGTCGGCACCATCAAGATCGCCGTCGGCTGATACCCCCTTCCCGTGTCATTCGGGGCAAAGGATTAACCACGGAGGGCACAGAGGACACCGAGGACGATTCCTTGCCTCTGCGCTCTCCGTGTCCTCTGTGGTTCGCCCCTTCTTGAGACGGTCACCCGTCTCCGAAGACGGTTCCACGCGGTTTCGAGACGCTTCGGATACGCCGCAGGGCTGTCCGAACGCGATTTCTCTCCATACCTATTGATATAAAAAGAAAGAATAACAGAAAATTTTCGCTGCGGTCACCCTTTGTCACCCTTTGTCACCCCCACTTTCGGGTAGGACTCTAAATCCTGTATATAGTTTATAATCCTAGCACGGGATCGGCGTACGGGCAAGGGAAACCCGCGCCGGCCCATCGGCTACCGCTTCCGCGCGAGCGTGACCCCGTCGGCGATGGGGACCATGCTCACGTCGACGCGCCGGTCGCCCTTCACCTTCTTGTTGAACGCCCGGATCGCCCGGGTCGAGGCGCTGGCGTCCTTCGGGTCGGCGACCGAGCCGCCCCACAGCACGTTATCGACGGCGATCAGGCCGCCCGTCCGCAACAGTTTCAGAACCCGCTCGTAGTAGCCGAGGTAGTTTTCCTTGTCGGCGTCGATAAAGGCCATGTCAAAGCGGCCTGCCATACCCTTTTTCAACATCGCATCCAGGCTTTCGAGCGCGGGCGCGAGGCGCAGGTCGATCTTTCCGTCCACCTTCGCCTTCTTCCAATATTTGCGCGCGATGGCCGTGTACTCCTCGCTGACGTCCAAGGCGACGATCTTGCCATTCTTGGGAATTGCCATCGCCATGGCGAGCGTCGCGTAGCCGGTGAAGACGCCGACCTCGACGATCCGCCGGGCGCCGATCGACGCCGCCAGCAGGCCCAGGAACTGCGCGCTTTCCGGCGAGCTTTGCATGCGCGCCATCGGCAGCTTCGCGGTTTCCCTGGCCAGCGCCTTCTGCACCGCCGTCTGGCGGACGGAATGATCGACGAGATAGTCGCGGACGCGGGGCGGCAGGCCGAAGGTGACGATGCTCACGGGCGATCTTCCTTTCGCTTCTAAATCGTAATGGTCTTGCCGTCTTCCGCCGTCTCGTGGGCGATGCCGTCGAGCCGCGCCAGCACGTCGTCGCTCATGTGGGTCAGCACCAGGCGCTTGGGGCGGATGTCGTCCATATGGGAAAGCAGGGTTTCCAGGTCCAGGTGGAATTTCATTTTCTTGTCGCGGAAATAGGCCTCGGCGATGAACAGGTCGGCGTCGCGCCCGGCGTCGGCGACGGCATCCACCCATTCGGTGTCGCCGGTGTAGGCGACCGCCTTGCCGCCGACGGTGACCCGCAGCGCATAGGGCACGGCGCCGCAGTAGTGTTTCACCCGAAAGGCGTCGATGCGCACGCCGTCCTGCTGCCACGGCGCGTCTTCCGACAGTTCCTCTATCCTGAGCGGGAAGCGCCATTCGATCCCGGTCGAGCCCGGGAACAGGCATTCCATGGTGTCGGCCAGGCGCTTGGCCGTGGTCTTGGGACCGACGATGGTCAGCGGCGCCTGGCGGCGGCCGATCAACTGCGCGTCCAGCAGCATGAACGGCAGGCCGCCGAAATGATCCCCGTGCAGATGGGTCAGCGCGACCAGGCCTATTGAGTTGGGATCGACGCCGAACTTGCGCATGGCGATCATCGACGACGCGCCGCAGTCGATCAGAAGGCGGGTTTCGCCCTCCTCCACCATGAAGCACGTATTGAAGCGCCCGCCGGAGCCGAACGCATCGCCGCAGCCGAGAAAGGTGACGTTCATCTATTCGCGTTCCTCCGTTGTCGATTCACGCGGTCGCCGGCGAACGCGGCCCGAAAACGATGATCGCGGCGCCGGCGAGGCAGACGAGGGCGCCGACGACGTCCCAGCGGTCGGGGCGGACGCCTTCGGCGATCCACAGCCACAACAGCGACGCAGCGATATAGACGCCGCCATAGG
>CAZDFF010000422.1:0-2068 GCA_964504425.1 uncultured Hyphomicrobiales bacterium | reverse complement strand
CAGCCCGGCGCGGCGATCGGTTGGCGTTCCGATCTCGGTTCGGGGATGGGCAGCCGCGGCAGGCTCTCAACCGTTGTCGTGCTGAGTCCCGCGAATGCCTATGCCGGCGGCGGAATAGAGTTCGTGGAGACGGAATTCGGCGCGCCGACGTTCGACGCGGGTGCAGGAGATGTTATCGTTTACGCGGCTTGGCTGCCGTATCGATTCCTGCCCGTGACGAGCGGTAAGTTTTGGACGCTTTCGACTTGGTGGTTGGGAGCCCGCCCGTTGCGTTGAGCGCCGCGATATGCAGGGGTTAATTGCAGCGCCGAACCCCGGTTCGGGCGGCCGCTTTCGATCCGGAGAGACGGTAGGGAATGGTCTATAAAGTCAGAAATCTGTGGTCACGTTACGTGACCCACGAAAAGGTACCCTCGGTATTCACGCCGGAGGAATGCGCCAAGATCGTCGCGGCCTACGCGGGCATCAAAACTCAGCGCGCGGACGTCAAGGTGCAAGGCATGCAATATCGCGACACGGACTTGCGGTGGATCAGCGGGGTCGATCCGGTCGCCGCATGGATATTCGAACGTCTCGAATGCACGGTTCTGAAGTGGAATGCCAACAATTTCAATTTCGACATCGACGAATGCAGCGACCTTCAACTCGGCCATTACAAGGTCGGTCAGATGTATCATTGGCACGCCGACCTGGGTAGCGGCGGCCTGAGCCGGCGAAAGATTTCGTCGGTGGTCATGCTGAGCGCGCCGTCCGAGTACAAGGGCGGCGATCTCGAATTTTTTCTCGGCGAGGGCGGCGTCGGGCGCCTCGACTTGGCGATCGGCGACGTTGCCGTCTTCACATCGTGGTCCAAGCATCGCGTCACCGAAGTAACGGAGGGTCAGCGCCGCACGTTGGTCGGCTGGTGGTCGGGGCCGCCTTATAGATAGCCGGATGAATTTTCGATCGCCGGTTTTCGGGGCCGGGTGAGCGGCCAATTCGGCAAAATTATTTCGATATCATAACGATCCAATGTTACGCGGTGGCGGCCCCATCCGGCGATTGCCGGGCTGAACTTGGCGCGATTGGCGCCTGGGCAAATTATATAAACAATTGAAATAATTCATATTTTTTTCCATTCCGCAGCCGGAGCGCTGGGGCGTCGGCAGACTACGGCGCCCGCTTTGTCGCCCGGGCGAGGCTGCGGTCGGAATTACATGAGATTACAATTCGTAACACGAAGGCCCTCTGTTTTCTATCGCGGCGCTCCTACATTTAAACGCCTGAAAAATAGAATTTTACGGACTCGATGGCATTTTCGTTTCGATATCGAATTGAATTATAAAAAATCTGTGGCGCCAAAAAAGGGTGCATTATACGATCTAGTCGCTTGTAGGACCTGTGAGGGCACGGCGGCGGAAAGTTCGATCTTCGCCCCGGATCGTGTTGACGAGTGCGCGTACACCGCACGCTGAACGATAGACAGAGAGCGCGTCATGGCTGACGAAAACAGACCCGAAGACGAAGAAGAAGGCGCACAGAACGCCAGCGAGGAACAAAAAATCCTCGACGATCTCACCGTTCTTCAGGAGCAAAGCGGCAACGCGAATCTCGATGCCGAACAGCAAATCGGCCCAGGCACCATCGATCTCGAGGATATCAGCGGCAACGCCATGGTGCACCAGGGCAGCGACCAGCCGCCCCCGCCGGAAATCACGCGAGCCAATCTCGAAGGCGCGGTCCCCATCCCGCCGGATGAACTTCCGCCCGTTCCGTTCGAGCCGAATCCGGTCAACATTCCGCCGATCGAACCGCCGCCGCCGGTAAGCCCGATCGATTCGGCCCTCGAGCCGATTCCCGATCCGCTGTTCTTCACTTTCCCGAACGAAATCGGATTCGACCGCCCGCCGCAGGCGTTCCCCTCCGCGCCGGCGCCCGTTTTCCCCGAACTCGAAGGTTTCGTCGGCGATGCCGGTGGCCCCGGGTTGCCTGTCCCCGATTCTGAACCGGCGACGACGCCGCCGCCGACCGAACCGCCTGTCACGGAACCTCCCGTGACGGAGCCTCCGATCACGGAACCGCCGGTTAC
>CAZDFF010000421.1:0-2072 GCA_964504425.1 uncultured Hyphomicrobiales bacterium | reverse complement strand
GCCGAACGAGCGCGACAAGCTGCTCGGGCGTTTCCGCATGGGGCGGATCGATGGCGGCGTCCCCAATCAGGCCCAGGAAATCCCGTCGGTCGAAATCGGGTTCGTAGAATACCGTAGGCCAGCCGGCGTACAGCGCCTGGTAGTAGCAGGTGGTCAGATTGGTCACGACCGCGTCGTGACGGGCCAGCGAAACGGCGAAATCCTTCTCGCGGTCGAGATCGACCGCGTCTTCCGCGCCCGCCGCCTTTATCATGTAATGAAAGTAGTCGGCATTGAGGATCGGCGGTGGGCGCAGGCTGAGCCGTATGCCCTCGGATCGCAGGACGCGGGCCGCGCGAAGAATTTCCAGGGTGTAGCGATCCATCTTCTTTGCACGATGTGCAGTCTGAACCCATGCCGGCGAATATGTAAGGACAAGCACCCGTCCGGTAGCCTGCCGCCGGCTGCCGCGTATGCGCTCGACCTGTGACGTAATGGGAATCGGCAGGATCACGTAGCGGGGCTTGCGACCGGACGGCTGATGGCCGCCGAAAAGGTCCCGTTGGGCCTCGCCCGGCACCACGACCGTCATGTTCGGATGGTTGCAGCCGATGGCCCAGGTCCCGTAAGGGGTACTGTTGAGCCCATGTTCGACGTTGACCACCCGATACCCGAAATCGGGCTGCGCCAGAATCGTCGTCAGCATCGGGATGGGAACGTCCGATCCGGTCACGACGACATCCGGCCGCAGGCGGCGCCAAAGACGCAGCGTCTGCGACGCCTTGATGGCGGCTATGATGCCCATCTCGCCGCAAAAACGACGCAACGCGGGCGCCAAATAAGGCGCATAGTCGAATCCGTTGAAGCGCACAGCGCCGCCTTGCGCCAACCGTTCGGCCGCCCGACGGCGCAGGCGCCAAGCTGCGCGCAAATATCCCAACGGCGCCACGGGCAGAAAATGATCGTATCTGATGGGAATCGCGCCGGAAATTCCGGATTGATCGCAATAGACATCGACATCGTCCCGAAGCGCGAGTTCGGATGCCGTGCTGCTCCCGTGCGTGATAAAAAAATAAACTCTGGGATTCGATTTGTGCGCGAATCGCAACCGAATCCGGGCAAGAAGATACGGCCATCGGAACCCGCCGAAATATCCTTTGAGCATCGTCCAAAACCCCGAACGAGCATGCGCATGCGGAACCAAAGGAGGAATGCCTGCTTGGTCACAGCCGAGATCCCGTACCGGGATAGCGCGCAATCGGGCCATGCCGCCGAGCAACCGACGGCGCGGCAAAGAGTCCGGATCGAGCGCGGCGAGGGGGTAGCTGCCGTCCTCGATGTCCGTGACGATTTCCCTCGCGTCGGGGAACCGCTCGAGCAGAAGGCGAAAAACCTCCCCCGAACGGACCAAGACCGCCGGTTGCACGCGTGCCAGCAAAAAATAGGCGACAAGTCGACCCAGGGACAAATTGCCGATGTGGCTGAAATCGCCGGTTTCGTCACGGTGCCACATGCGCAGGAAGTCGTTTGCGAACGCATTGATCGCGGCTTCAGCGGCACGATCCGGCAGCGCTTCGGCGAAAACCACATCGACGCCTTGCAACGCCAAAGCCCTGCCTACAGATTCATCCGGATCGAGTGCGCAACGGAAAAACGCGACCGCATCGCCGCGTGTCGGCGCACCCGTCGACTTGACCAAGTCGGCCAGCCGTGTACGTTCAATAAAAAAAAGACGCATCAAACGGAAAAATCACGCGGCCGCCATTTGCCGCCCCTGCTGCGCCTCCAGGAACATCTTGGCGCAAACGAAGCCGAACAAGAATTTGCTTTCGCTGTTGGGCAGCGAATTCTTCGTCAGCAAGCGTTCGATCGCCGGCTTTCGCACGTGTGCGTATATCGGCCCGTCGTCGAGAAGCCAACCGCGAACGTCGGCGTCATGGATGTCCAGCAGATCGAGGACCGGCGCGTTGAAGCCGACCTTGCGTCGATCGTCCAAAACCGCGTCGGGAACGATGCCGCGCGACGCGTCGCGCAGCACGGCCTTGGTGAATCCGTCGCGCATCAGGTGCCGTTCAGGAATTTCGAGAGCGAAT
>CAZDFF010000420.1:0-2110 GCA_964504425.1 uncultured Hyphomicrobiales bacterium | reverse complement strand
GGCGCCACGCTTCGCCAGCGCCAGGGCGGCAACGAAACCGTGATAAAGACGATTCCGCTCGGCCGCCTCATCGAGGCCGAGGAAGTGGCGAACGCTGCCGCGTTCCTTTGCTCAAAAGAAGCGGCGGCGATCACCGGCATCGTCATGCCTATCGACGGCGGACAGCAAGCCTATTGAGATCGTGTAGAGTTCTGAAACCCGGCCTATGTGACCGATCCACCGAGCGACTTTCTGAGACTAACCTTCGCCCTGCGCAGCGAGAGGCCGACATGCATCTTGTTACACTCAAGCCAACCTCTGCTTCGACGATGTCGAGCGATGTCGGGCACCCTGGTGTCATTGTCGGCAACGATGTTCTCGACATTGCAAAAATGAGCGTGATCGCCGACGGACGAATCGTTGCCCGGTCGATGCTCGAGCTCTTGCGAGGAGGCGAGGAAGCGCTCTCTTCAGTTCGGCGGATGGTCGACGATGTTTCCGCCAACCCCGCGCTCAGTGAGCGGCTTCGGGCTTCAGGCGCATTAATCGCACTCGCACAAGCAGATCTGACGGCACCGATCCCCGATCCTGGAATGATTCTTTCGACGGGTTTGAACTATCGCGAGCATCTTCGGGAAATGAACACACTGGTGCCGGACCGCCCGCATGCTTTCGTCAAGAGCAGCGCCGCCGTCATTGGGCCGGAGTCGGCAATCGTCTTGCCGCCCGCCAATCCGAACATGGTCGATTGGGAAGGCGAATTCACGGCAGTCATCGGTCGCGAATGTCACGGCGTCTCCGCCGAGAACGCCCTCGACTACGTTGCGGGCTATACGCTGATCAACGACGTCTCCGCCCGCGACTGGGTCGCGCCCGTATTCCGGTCTCAAGGGATATTTGGACCTATCTTGGCATGGGAGCAAAACCTGCTGGGCAAGCAGTTCCCCACCTTCTGTCCGTTTGGTCCGGCGATCGTGACCAAAGACGAAATCGCCAACCCAGATGACGTGAACTTGGAGACGCGCCTGAATGGTCAGACTATGCAATCCACGAATACGAATGACCTCGTGTTCGGCGTCGCTGCATTGATCGCTTATTACTCACGGTTCTACCGCTTCCGCGCGGGTGATCTTATAAGCACAGGCTCGCCCTCCGGTGTCGGCTTCGGTCGCAAGCCGCCTGTATTCATGAAGGCCGGGGACGTTATCGAAGTCAGCGCCGGAGGTATCGGCACGCTCCGCAACCCGATCGTTTCTGCAGCCTGAGCACTGGCGGCATTCAAAGCTGCGCCGGCCAAGTGGCCATCTAGGCGACCGCCGCCGTTGCTGGTGCGGGCTGCCGGTAATCGCGCATCGCTGCACGGACGCGGGGCATGACATCGCGCGCGATGCGCTCAACGTTCGCGAAGGCTTGGTTCTGCGGCATGGCGCCCAGCGAAGCGAAGCAGATGATTTCGTCCGAGGTGCTATTTCGGCCTACCGCTTTTCCAGGACAGCGGCCTCGAAATCGTCGGGGGCAAGCAGTCCATCGATCCTGCAGGATCAGACTACTCCACACAGCTGGCGGCGTTGCGTTCGGCTGACGCCGAGGCGGTGTTCCTTTGGGGAACGGGCACCCCGGCGATCATTGCGGCAAAAGGCTTCAAGGCCCAGCGCATGCCGGGCAACCTATTCCTTCTCAACCTCACGATCGCGCAAATCACCGCGATGGGCGATGCGGTGGACGTAGTGCGCGTCGCGCAGACAAAGGCGAACGTCTATGACCAGATCGCTCAAGACGATCCCGTCTATGCCCGGATGAAGCCCTTTGTTGAAGCGGCGACGAAGGCAAATGTGCCGATCGACACCTTCTCTTCCGCAGGTTACGGCGCCGTTTTCGTGTTCGAGGACGCCATCCGCAAGGTCGGGCCGGATCCACAGAAGATCTTTGAATTGTGGAACGGCGGCTACGAGCCGCCCGCAACCGTGGCCCGCATTCAGTGGAACAGCAAGATTTCATCAGGGCTTCAATCCTGCAGACGCCGTGCTGACCGCCATCGATCCGAAGACGATGAAGTTTCAAGTCGTCAAATAGGTACCGACGCGGACTTGGCGCCTGCCGATCAACCGGCGGGCGCCATTTCCATCAAATT
>CAZDFF010000419.1:0-2119 GCA_964504425.1 uncultured Hyphomicrobiales bacterium | reverse complement strand
GCAGGTCGGACAGTTCGAGCGGATTGAGCGCGCCCGCCGCCGCCATGGTGCGCAGGTTGCCTTCCTCGATGCGATAAAGGCCGGTTTCCTCGGCCGGCACGGCGGCCCGCGCGACGCCGGCGATCGGCGCCGGGGCCGCGCCGGGCGGCGCGCCCGGGGCCGGCGGATTCCCGTCCGCCGCGCGCAGCGGCACTTTAAAAGTCTTGCCCGACGGCGTCGTCACCGTCGCCTCGGCCGGGCGCGGATCGAGGCTGCGCCGTTCGATCGTCAGCCGCCCGCCCTTGACCGCGGCGGTCAGGCTTTCCTCCTCCAGTTCCGGTTCCTTCATCAGCCAATGCGCCAGGCGCCGCATCAGCTCCGCGTGCGGCCCGCCGCCCTCGTAGCCGCGCGCCCACAACCAGATGTGATCGCTCATCAATTGTGCCACCCGGCCCTTGCCGACCCGATCCAGGATCAAGAGCGGCCGGTCGCCGGGGCCGTTCATCAGCACGTGGCCGCGATCAGCGCGGCCTTCGATGATCCGGTGCCAACGGCCCCAATCGGGCAGCGCGTCGGGCCTGGCAGGCGCCGCGCCGGGCAGGTCGGCGGTCACCGGATGGCGTCGGCCGACGTCGCTGACGGCGGGACGGAAGCCCTGCTCGAACACCGATCCGGCCGGGGCGCCGGGCATCACCGCGCCCAAGGGCGTGTGGAACAGGCTGCGGTTGCCGGCGAATTCGGGGCCGACCGCGATCATCAGCGCGCCGCCCTCGCGCACGTAGTTGCCGATGTTCCGGTGATAGGACGGCGGCAGCACGTCGCGCACCACGTACCGGTCGAACACGATCAGGTCGAATTCCTTCAGCTTGACCTCGAACAGTTCCTGCACCGGGAAGGCGATCAGGGCGAGTTCGACCAGCGGCGTGAAGTCGTCCTTTTCCGGCGGGCGCAAAATCGTGAAATGCACCAGGTCGACCGCCGGGTCGGATTTCAAAAGATTGCGCCAGGTCCGTTCGCCCGCGTGCGGCTGGCCCGACACCAGCAACACGCGCAACCGATCCCGCACGCCGTTGATCTTGACCAGGGCGCGGTTGTTGACCGGCGACAGTTCGCCCTCGGCCGGTTCGACCTCGATCTCGATCAGCGTCGGTCCGGCGTGTTCCAACGTCATGGTGTATTTCTGCGGCACGCCCACGGGGACCACCGCGCGGCCGACCTCAATCCCGTCGTGGCGAAAACGAACCGTCGCCGTCTTGCGCCCGGTGTCCGGGTCGGCGGCGGCGTCCTTGTCCTCGACCCGATAATCGACCGTGACTTCCTTGCCGACGATGCCGAAACCGGGCGCGCGATCGATCACCAGACGCCGGTCGCGCTCGCCGGGCTTGCCGGTCAGCAGAACGTGCACCGGCCCGCCGAGCGCGGGCGGCTTGGCGGGCATGTCGTGAACCTGGCCGTCGGTGACGATCACCGCGCCGGCGAAGCGTTGCGGCGGCACTTCGCCGACGGCCCGGGTCAGCGCCTGGAACAGGCGCGTGCCGCCTTCTGCCGAGTCGCGGGCGGCGCCCGTTCCCGTCGCGGTGCCTTCGTCGTCCTCGACCGTGACGATGCGCGTTTCCAGCCCCTCGAACCGCTTGACCGCCTGTTCCAACGCCGCCAGCGCCTTGTCTGTGTCGGCCCGGCGCGTGCCGACCGCCTGGCTCGAGGTGCGGTCGACGACGATCACGGCGACGTCCGACTTGGGTTCGCGCACCTCGCTGACGATGCGCGGGTTCAACAGCGCCAGCGCCACGATGCCGAGCGCCAGCGTGCGCAGCACGACCCCGCCCGAGCCCTTGAACGCGGCGCGCGCGATCATGGCCAGCCCCAGCGCCGTCAGCACGGCGACGGCGGGCCACGGGATCAGGGGCAGGAAGTCGACGGTGCCGTTCATCGCCCAAGCCGCTGCATGATGGAGGGGATGTGCACCTGATCGGACTTGTAGTTGCCGGTCAGCGTGTACATCACCAGGTTGATGCCGAAACGGTAGGCGAATTCGCGCTGGCGTTCGCCGCCCGGCACGACCGGAAATATCGGCCGCTGGTTTTCGTCCATCGCCCAGGCGGCGGCCCAGTCGTTGCCGCCGGCGACGATGGGCGAGACG
>CAZDFF010000418.1:0-2125 GCA_964504425.1 uncultured Hyphomicrobiales bacterium | reverse complement strand
AAAAGACCGCATCGCCGAGGCCCTGGAAACCACGGCGCTCACCGCCCACGCGGCGCGGCCGGCGGGCGCCCTGTCGCACGGGCAGAAGCAATGGCTGGAAATCGGCATGCTGCTGATGCAATCGCCGGAGCTGTTGCTGGTGGACGAACCCGTCGCCGGCATGACAGATTCCGAAACCGAACAGACCGCCGCCATGCTGAAGGACATCGCCAAGGATCATTCCGTCGTCGTCGTCGAACACGACATGGAATTCGTGCGGGCGCTCGAATCCCGCGTGACGGTGCTGCACGAAGGATCGGTTCTGGCCGAAGGCTCCATCGACACGGTGCAGGCGAACCAGCGTGTCATCGAAGTCTATCTCGGAAGGTAGCGATGCTGACCGTCGAGAGCATTGATCTTTTCTACGGAGCCAGCCAGGCGCTGCGCGGCGTCGATCTGTCCGCCACCCTGGGACGGATCACCTGCGTCTTGGGGCGCAACGGCGTCGGCAAGTCGTCGCTGATGCGGGCGATCTGCGGCCTGCAGACGGTGCGGGCCGGCAAGGTCTTGTGGGACGGCAAGGACATCACGACGTTGCCGCCCTACAAACGCGCGCAACTGGGCATCGCCTACGTGCCGCAGGGGCGGGAAATCTTCCCGCTGCTGACGGTCGAGGAAAACCTGAAAGCCGGCTTCGCCTGCCTGCCGCGCGACCAACGCTATATCGAAGCCGAAATCTACGACCTGTTCCCGGTGCTGAAGGACATGCTCGGCCGGCGCGGCGGCGACCTGTCGGGCGGCCAGCAGCAGCAATTGGCGATCGCCCGGGCCTTGGTCACGCGGCCGAAGCTGCTGGTGCTGGACGAACCGACCGAAGGCATCCAGCCCTCGATTATCAAGGATATCGAGCGCGTCATCCGCCATCTCGCCCGCCGCGGCGACATGGCGATCGTGCTGGTCGAGCAGTATTTCGATTTTGCCAAGAGCCTCGCCGACGACTTCGCGGTGATGGACCGGGGCGAAGTCGTGCTCGCCGGGCGCGCCAGCAACATGGTGGAAGCCGATGTGCGCCGGCATCTCACCGTCTAAGGTCGACCCGGGCCGGGTCGACGGGCGGGCCGATCTTGGCTTCGCCCGGTCGGACGGCAAATCGCGCCTCATTCATCTGCATCAGCACGAACCCTTGCGGGTGCTGTTTCCGACGGCGGCGGCGGGCGACGCGCCGTTGGCCGCCCTGGTAACCACGTCCGGCGGGCTGGTCGGCGGCGACAGCCTCGATATTTCCGTCGCGGTCGGAACCGGCGCGGCGGCCATCGTCACCGCCCAGGCCGCCGAGAAGGTCTATCGCTCCGACGGGCCGGACTGCACGATCCGCGTCGAGCTGTCGGTCGACGACGGCGGCTGGCTGGAGTGGCTGCCTCAGGAAACCATCCTGTTCGAGGGCGCCCGGCTGCGGCGCGCAACCATCGTCGATGTGACGCCGACGGCACGGCTGATGGCGGGCGAGATGCTGATCTTCGGCCGCACCGCCAGCGGCGAACGCCTGACCCGCGGTTTGGTGCGCGACGCCTGGGAAGTGCGCCGTGGCGGGCGACTGGTGTGGGCCGACGCGCTGCACATGGACGGCGACCTGGCCGCGACCCTGGCCGATCCGGCTTGTTTCAATGGTGCCGTTTCGTGCGCGACGCTGATCTATTCGGGACCGGACGCGGGCGAATGGGTCGGCTTCGCCCGCGAACTGATCGACGAAGCCGACGTGCCGCCGGGCGCGCAAGACGAATGGCCCCGCGTCGCCGCGACGTGCGTCAGCGGGTTGTTGCTGGTACGCTGGATCGGCCGCGACGCGCAGAAGCTGCGCGCGTCCTACGGGCGGTTCTGGGCCGCATTCCGGCATCGGATCGGGGGGTTGAACCGGGGGCTGCCGCGACTCTGGCACGTATAGAAACGGGGAGGGGACTCGGCCATGCATCTGACGCCGAGAGAGAAGGACAAGCTGCTGATTTCGATGGCGGCGATGGTCGCGCGCGTGCAGTCGATCGAACGGTTTGTCGGCGAGCTCGGCCAGAAGGTCGACCGCCGCGGCATGGACCCCGGCGTCGCCGACGCGGTCAAGGTGGTGGGCGAGCGGCTGACCGCGCTGGAGGCC
>CAZDFF010000417.1:0-2127 GCA_964504425.1 uncultured Hyphomicrobiales bacterium | reverse complement strand
TCGACGTTCATCACCGGGCGGCGGCCCTTGCCCCAGCGGTGGTCGTCGGGCTCGACGCCGCAGCCGAGGTCCTTCACGCACGCCGCCCACTGGTCGAACGTGACCTCGTACTTGCCGATGGCGAACGGCGCCCGCACGCGCACCGGCCGCGCCGGGCCTTCCTGCTTGGCGCCCTCGTTGGTGCCCATGATGAAGATGCCGGGCGGCACGATCACGACCTCCGGGCATTCGGGGCAGTCGCGGAAGCCCTGACCGGGCTTCAGGGTCTTGACTTCGGCCGGCGTCAGCACCGGATCGACCGGGTTCTTCTTCACCTGGGCGTCGAATTCCGGCGGCGGCATCAGGTGTTCGGGTTTCACCTTTGGCTGCGTGGCCGGCCGCTGCGTGTCGGCGAACGCGCCCGATCCAAGGACGAGCGCGAAACAGGCGGCCAAAAGCGGGAGGCGAAGCGTTTTCATGCCTCGATGGGTAGGCGAGGCGGCGCCGCCCGTCAAGCGGGCGGCCCTTGGCCCCGGCCGGGAAAAGCGGCTAGGCTTCGGAAAAACGGGAGGAAACAGGCGTGGACGCCGCCGACGCATCGATCTTCGAGCGCGACCTGGGCCGCACCGCGGCCAATTACCGGGCGCTGTCGCCGCTGGATTTCCTCGCCCGCTCGGCCGCCGTCTACCCGGACAAGACCGCCGTGGTGCACGGGCCCCGGCGCTTTTCCTATCGCGAATTTTACGCCCGCTGCCGCCGGCTGGCGTCCGCCCTGACGGCCAGGGGCATCGGCCCGGGTTCGACCGTCGCCGTGATGGCGGCGAATTCGCCCGCCGCGCTCGAAGCCCATTTCGGCGTGCCGATGGCCGGCGCCGTCTTGAACGCGCTCAACTTCCGGCTCGACGCCCGCACCATCGCCTTCATCCTCGATCACGGCGAGGCCGACGTGCTGATCGCCGACACGGAATTCTCGGGCATTGTCAAGGAAGCCTTGGCACTTTCGTCGCGCCGACCCTTCGTCGTCGACATGGCGGACGAGACGGGCCCCGGCGGCGAGCGCCTGGGGACGGTCGAGTACGAGGATTTCCTTGCAAGCGGCGATCCGGATTTCGATTGGCGCCTGCCCGCCGACGAATGGCGGGCCATAACGCTCAACTACACCTCGGGGACGACGGGCAACCCCAAGGGCGTCGTCTATCACCATCGCGGGGCGTATCTGAACGCGCTCGGCAACGCGCTGACCTTGGGGCTCGACCGCCATACGGTCTACCTCTGGACCCTGCCGATGTTCCACTGCAACGGCTGGACCTTCCCGTGGGCGGTGACGGCGGTTTCGGGCACCCACGTGTGTTTGCGCAAGGTCGATCCGGCGCCGATCTTCCGGCTCATAAAAGACGAAGGCGTCACGCACCTGTGCGGCGCGCCGATCGTGCTGAACCTGCTGCTGCACGCGCCCGACAAAATCAAAACGGCGTTCGAGCGCACCGTCACGGTCGCGACCGGCGGCGCCGCGCCGCCGTCGGCCGTGATCGCGGGGCTGGAGGCGATGGGCTTTTCCATCGTGCACCTCTACGGACTGACCGAAAGCTACGGGCCGTCGACCGTGTGCGCCTGGCACGACGAATGGTCGGCGTTGGATATCAAGGACCGCGCCGCCAAGAACGCGCGCCAGGGCGTGGTCTACCCGACGCTGGGCGATCTCAAGATCGCCGACGCCGAAACCGGCGCGCCCATGCCCGCCGACGGGCAGTCGCTGGGCGAACTGATGCTGCGCGGCCACACCATCATGAAGGGGTATCTGAAAAATCCGGCGGCGACCGAGGCCGCGTTCCGGGGCGGCTGGTTCCGCACCGGCGATCTCGGCGTCATGCACCCGGACGGCTACATCGAAATCAAGGACCGCTCCAAGGACGTCATCATCTCGGGCGGCGAGAACATCTCCAGCCTGGAAGTGGAAGAGGTGCTCTACCGCCACCCGGCGGTGATGGAAGCCGCCGTGGTCGCGCGGCCCGACGACAAATGGGGTGAAACGCCGTGCGCTTTCGTCGCGCTCAAGCCGAATGCATCCACCACCGAGGACGACATCGTCGCCTTCTGCCGCGCCAACCTGGCCCGCTTCAAGGTGCCGCGCACGGTGGTGTTCGGCCC
>CAZDFF010000416.1:0-2132 GCA_964504425.1 uncultured Hyphomicrobiales bacterium | reverse complement strand
CATCAACATCGTCGCGCTGCTGCTGCTCGCGGTTCTCGCGCACGGCCAGTAACGGCACGCACGCTGCCAACGAAAAAGGGCCCCGACATCGCGTCGGGGCCCTTTCTTGTTTGTGCGCAGCCTGCGCTTGCCCAACGTACTGCAGCGCTTAGAGGCCCGGGATGTCGACGCCGTTGTTGTCGTCGCTGGTGTTGAATCGTCCGAAATTGCCGAGCAGCTGCTGCATGATCGTGAGTTCCTGACCGTAGGTCGGCGTCTCGCGTTCGACCGGCTCGACCACGACACCGTCCTCGACGCCGTAGATGTACATGTTGGACACCATCCCGCCATCGTCGAACTTCACGACCAGGACCTCCTGATCGACGACCTCCGGATCGAAGAAGGCGTACTGCCAGGTGCGCTTGCTGATGTAGTACCAGGTGTTCGGATCGAACGTGCCGGTGGCCGATGGGGTGCCCAGCAGCTGTGCGACCTGTTGCCGCGTATCGATGCCCGGATTGACCGCAAGCACCTTGTCGGGGTCCGGCTCGTTGCCGCGCAATTCCTCCACGCCGCTGCAGGCGGCGGAGAGCAGGCAAAGGCCGCCCAGCAAGGCAAAACGCAGGGTCTTTCCGGCAAGCGCGCGGCCGGCCGCGGTTTTCATCGTGCGCATCGTCATGGGGCCATTATAGTCGCGCCGAACGAGCCGACAAATCCGTTGGGACGATCCGGGAGCCGGTCACAAGATGATACTCAAAAGGCTGTTCGGGCCGAACGAATGGGAAGCGCCCGCCCGCATCCTTTACGCTACTGTTGTCGCTCAGGCGCGGCGTCCCGATTTTTACCGCGACCTCGGCGTTCCCGACACGGTTGACGGGCGGTTCGAACTGGTAGCGCTGCACGGCTACCTGCTGTTGCGGCGCCTGCGGCCGTCACAGGACGGGGCCGGGCTCGCGCAGGCTTTGTTCGACGTGATCTTTGCCGACATGGATGCCTCCCTGCGCGAAATGGGGGCGGGTGACCTAGGCGTCGGCAAGCGGGTCAAGGTCATGGCCAAGGGGTTCTACGGCCGAATGGCGGCCTATGACGCCGGGCTGGCGGGCGAAGCTCCATTGGCGGATGCCCTGCGGCGGAATCTCTACGGGACGGTCGAACCGACCGAGGCGGCCCTGACGGCGATGGCGCAGTACCTGCGGGATGCCGCCCAAGGCCTTGAAAAACAGCCGGAGTCGGGTCTTCTGGCCGGCCAGGCAACCTTTCCGAACCCGCCGCCGCTGGCCCGTTGACCGGTTCGGGGGCGGTCCCTATGGTGGCCCGCCTCATTTCCGACAGGACGGCAAGGATGAGCCAAGCGCCTGATATTCCGGGCGCCGAGTTTTCCCGCCTGATCGAGGTCGAGGCACTCGGTTCCGATCCGGTCGAGCGACGCGTCGAAGCGTCGGCGGCCGAACGTGCGGCACTCGTTCGCCGCTTCGGCCTGCTGTCGCTCGAACGGCTCGAGGCGGATCTCGAAATCCGCCGTGAGCCGGGCCGGCGTGTACGCGTATCGGGTCGAATCGAGGCGGCGTATGAGCAGCGCTGCGTCGTGTCGCTGGTGCCCGTTGCGGACCGTATCGACGATCGGTTCGAGACCGTGTTCACCGACGACCCGGCGCAACTCGAAGCGCCGGACGATTGGGACGACGACGAAGAGGTCGAGCTGTATGAAGGCAGCACGATCGACATCGGCGAAACGACCGTGCAGCAGTTTGCGGTACGGATCGATCCATATCCCCGCGCATCGGGGGCGGCGGTTCCGGAGGAATACCGGTCCGACGACGCCCCGGTGGAAAACGGGACCCGGCCCTTCGAGGGATTGTCCTCCCTGGGCCGTCGCAAGTAACGGTTTTGGCACCCGGTTGCGGCCGGCGCCTTGCCGGGACCAACTGGTTTGGCTACTAAATGGCGGCTCAAGCCGCCGCAGGATCAGGAAAATGGCAGTTCCAAAAAAGAAGCAGACCGTATCGCGCCGTGGCATGCGCCGTTCGCATCATGGTCTGTCGGCCAATGCGCATGTCGAATGCAGCAATTGCGGCGAGATGAAGCGGCCGCACCATGTGTGCAAGGCCTGCGGCCATTACGACGGTCGCGCCGTGAAAGCGGAAAGCGCCTCG
>CAZDFF010000415.1:0-2142 GCA_964504425.1 uncultured Hyphomicrobiales bacterium | reverse complement strand
GCCAAGGGATAGAGACGAAAGCCGCCGGTCTTTACGGCTTGCCCGAACCGGCGGCAACAGGAATCGCTTCTCGGGCGGGACGGCGAGGATTAACGTCCGGCGCGATGAACTACCGTCATGCCTATCACGCCGGAAACTTCTCGGACGTGTTCAAACACGCGGTGCTGGCGCTGGTCGTCGAGCACCTGAAAGCGAAGGCGACGCCGTTCGCGGCGATCGATACCCATGCGGGCATCGGCCGCTACGATCTGACGTCGGAAGCGGCGATCAAGACCGGCGAATTCCGGGACGGGATCGGCCGGCTGATCGGGCGCGACGACGTGCCGGCGGCGCTGCGGCCGTACCTCGACGCGGTGGCGCGCCAGAACGGCGGCCGGCTGCCGAAGACGGTCGTGGGTTTGCGCCATTATCCCGGCTCGCCCGCCATCGTCGCCCACCTGATGCGTCGGGACGACCGGTTGCGCGCGGCGGAACTGCACCCCGAGGACGCGCGGACGTTGGAACGGGCCTTCGCCGCCGACCGCCGCGTCACGGTCGAACGGCTCGACGGCTACACGGCGTTGAAGGCCTGGCTGCCGCCGAAGGAACGGCGCGGCCTGGTGCTGGTCGATCCGCCGTTCGAACGCACCGACGAATTCGACGCCATGCTGCGCGGCCTGATCGCCGGGCATCGGCGCTTCCAGACCGGGGTCTTCATGCTGTGGTATCCGATCAAGGATCCGGCGCCGGTCGCCGCCTTCCATCGCGGCCTGATCGCGAGCGGCATCCGCCGCATCCTGATCGCCGAACTGAAGGTTTTCGCGGCCGACGCGCCGGACCGGCTGAACGGTTCCGGGCTCGCCATCGTCAATCCGCCGTGGCGAATCGACGGGGCGATCACGAATGTCACCGATTGGTTAGTTCCAATTCTAGCGCGCGATCCGGGCGCGACGGCGAACGTCGAATGGTTGGTCGGCGAGTAGGCGGCATGTCGAAATAGCCTTATATTCGGCGGATTCCAGCGGTATTCGCGCCGGACCGAGGGCCGAAAACGAGCCATAATGGCTTGCATTGGCGCGGGCCCGATGCCAATGTTTGCGGCAGCCGCAAAGGCCCGAATTTCCTGGGAGAGCCGCACGTTGCGCGCCGTCTCGGGGTTTTGCGTCGAGTCGACCCGCGCCGGGGGCTGCGGGTCATGCGGGGGTTAGGCTTTGCAGGCATTTTTCTTCGGTTCGGCGTTCCGGGTGTTGCGCGCGGCGCTGATCGCGCTGCCGCTGCTGTTCGGCGCCGCGACGGTCCAGGCGCAATCCCTGCACGACGCCCTGGTCGAACTGCTGCAAACCAGCAAGAAGGTGCGCGCCGCCGAAGCCGACATGAAATCGGCCCTGGAAAAATCGAAGGAAGCGCTCGGCGGCTGGTTCCCGACCTTCGACGTCACCGGCAACTACGGCTACGAGCGCCAGCTCAAGGGCAACAACACGGCGGACACCAGCATGCCGCCGCGCGAAGTCGACCTGAAGCTGACCCAGCTTCTGTGGGACTTCGGCACCACCAACAAGAACATCGAAAACGCGCGCATCACCTACGAACAGGCCAAGACCACCCTGATCGCCGCGCGCCAGGCGGTGCTGCTGGAAGGCATCACCGCCTACATGGACCTGATCCGGCGACGCCGGCTGCTGGAATTCTCCAAGGGCTCGGAAGACAACATCAAGCGCCAGACCGAACTGGAAGACGCCCGCGTGCAGCGCGGTTCCGGCTTCTCGACCGACGTCCTGCAGGCCAAGGCGGAACTGGCCGGCGCCCAGGCCGTGCGGGTCCGCGCCGAAGGCGCGCTGGAAGCCGCCCTGAACCGTTACGTCGCGGTGTTCGGCAAGCCTCCGGAAAAGCCCGATGCGATGGCCCAGCCGCGCATTCCGGTCGACATGCTGCCGACCGACGTCGAGGGCGTCGTCAAGCTGGCGACCCAGGACAACCCGAACCTGCGCGCCGCGCGCATGAACGCCGACATCGCGCGCAACAACGTCTCGAAGACGAAATCGGAAAAATTCGCGCCGACGATCAATCTGATCGGCGAAAACAAGTACAAGAACGACGTCGAGGGCACCATCGGCCAGCGCCACGAACAACTGGTGAAGGTCGAAATGAAGTATTCGTTCAACC
>CAZDFF010000414.1:0-2163 GCA_964504425.1 uncultured Hyphomicrobiales bacterium | reverse complement strand
CCACGTTTACGGCCTGTATGTCGGATTCGAGCGCGACGGCGCGTTCTATCAGGTCGTCCATTTCCCCCCCGGCGTCGAAACGTTCGGCCACTACGGCCGGGCATTGCCGCCCGACGCGCGGTTCGCGGTGCGGATTTTGGACACGAGCTCGGGAGAGCGATCGAGCAACTATATCTATCTGGCCAAATGGCACGACATCGTCGGCGTCGAACGCGGCCCGGCGGATTACGACCCCCGGAAACGGCCGTGGTTCGAGAAGGCCGTCGCATCGGACCGTGTCGCGATGTCGCCGGTTTACGTCTTCGCCAGCACCGGCCGGCCGGGCCTGACCCTGTCGCATCGCGCGACCACCGACGACGGCGCGACCATCGGCGTCGCCGGCGCCGACATCTCGCTCGATTCGCTTTCGGCCTTCCTGGCCCACATGAAAGTCGGAAAGCACGGCCGCGTCTTCATCGTCGATGGCGACGGGCGCCTGGTGGGATACCCCGATGTCGCCAAATCCGTCCGCCGAATCGGCGACAAGATCGAATTGGTGAACGCGTCCGACGTCGCGGACAAGGTCGTCGCCGACGCGGTGCGGCGGCGGGACGCCGGCCAGGGCGACGAATTCCGCGCCGTGCTGAGCGACGGCAGGGAATACCTGGTTTCGTTCGCCGCCATTCCCGGAACCTTCGGCCAGCGCTGGACCGCCGGGGTGATCGTCCAGTTGGACGAACTGGTCGCCCCGTTCCGCGAGGCGAGTGTCCGGATATTGACGATCGGCGCGGGTGTCGTCGCCGTCGCCGTTTTCGCCATCTTCCTGTTCTCGCACGATTTGACGCGGCGACTCCGGGAGGTCGTCGCGGAAACCGAGCGGATACGCGGCTTCGATCTGGACGGCGAATTCTCCATGCGCTCTCGGATCGTCGAGATCGACGACCTGGCCCGCGCCGTCGCGGCGATGAAGAACAGCCTGGCCAGTTTCGGCGCCTACGTGCCGAAGGCGTTGGTCAAGCGCATCGTCACGTCGGGCACCGCCATCGAAATCGGCGGCGAGCGGCGGCCGCTGACGGTCATGTTCTCCGACATCAGGGATTTCACCGCCGGCACGGAGTCGATGCAGCCGGAGGACGTGCTCGCCGGCTTGTCCCGCTATTTCGAGGCCATTTCGCGCGCCATCCACGCCCACGGCGGCGCCGTCGACAAGTATATCGGCGACGCCGTCATGGCGATGTGGAACGCGCCCACGCCCGACCCGGGCCACGTCGTCAACGCCTGCCACGCCATGCTGGCGTGCCGGGCCGCGACCCGCGACATGCATATCGGCAACGGCAAGTCCGTGTTCACGCGCTTCGGCCTGCATACCGGCGAGATGGTCGTCGGCAACGTCGGTTCGCGGGACCGCATGCAATACACCACGATGGGGGCCGGCGTAAACCTCGCTTCCCGGGTCGAAGCCCTGAACAAAGTTTACGGATCGCAGTTGCTCGTCACCGATGCCGTGGCGAACGAGGTTAAGGATCGTTTCCTTTTCCGTTCGCTCGACCGGGTCGTGCCCGCCGGCACGACGGTGCCGGTCGAATTGCTCGAGCTTCTGGGCGAGTGCGACCCGAGCGCCGAATTCGCGGCGACCCCGGCCGACTACGCCCTGGTCGAGGAATGGGACCGATGCCTGGCTCTCTACCTCGCCCGATCCTGGTCGCAGGCCGTGGCCGCGTTCGAACAATTCCTCGCGCGCCATCCGGACGACGGCGCGGCGCGGCTTTACGTCGATCGCTGCAAAAAGTACGCCGAAAGCCCGCCGCCCGCCGACTGGAACGGCGCCCAGATCTTCAAGCGAAAATAGGCAACGCCATGCGCAGCATAGCCTTGATCCTTGCCCTGATCGCCCTCGTCGTCGCCGCGCCGCCGGTGCGCGCGGCGGAAAAGGTGCTGGTTCTCGCCCACCTGAACAAGAACGACGCCGCCGACAACCCGACCGGCGCGATGGCCGTCGCCTTCAAGCGGACGCTGGAGGAAATCTCCGGCAAGGCCTTCCGGGTCGACGTCTTTCCCGAAGGCCAACTCGGCGGCGACGAGCAGGCCGTGGCACTGACCAAAAAAGGCGTCATCCAGTCGGCGATTTCTTCGGTCGGCGGGATCGCCAAGCTCTATCCGCCGATCGGCGTGCTCGACTTCCCG
>CAZDFF010000413.1:0-2281 GCA_964504425.1 uncultured Hyphomicrobiales bacterium | reverse complement strand
AGTTGGCCAAGGCCGGCATTAACTCATTGCACTTCGGCATCCAGTCCGGCCAGGACGATATCCGCAAGGAAATCATGCATCGTCCGGGAAGCAATTCGGAGCTTATTGAAAAAGCGGAGATTTTGGAAAAGCATGGGGTGACGCCGCAGTTCGACATCATCCTCGGCAATCCGTTCGATACCGCCGAGTCGCTTGGCGAAGCGCTGGATCTTCTGCTCGCGCTGCCGCAACCGATGCGGCTCAATACCTACAAGATGCAATTTTACCCGCATTACCCGTTCACGAAGATGGCCTTGGATGCTGGCCACGTGACGGCGGACGACGTCAGTTACGAGAAGTGCGCCGAAGGCACGCTCTACAACATGGTCTTCCGGCCCCAATTCTCGTTTCTCGATCGGCGCGTTCATCTCGAGAATGCGATCTATGTGATGCCCCTGCAGAATCCGGTCGTGCACAGAATGGTGGTGGCGCTGCGGCGACACGACAGCACCTTGCTCGGCGCATTGATCTCGTTGATCGCGGTCTACCGATACAACACCGGGTTCGAGCAGCGTCCGGCGCTGATCTGGATGCGTCGGGTCGTCATCGGCATGACGCTGTTGGTTCGGGGCGATTGGAAGCTGTTGGCGAAAAAGACGGCGCGCGCGCTCGTGCGCCCGATTCAGCACCGGCCGCATACCGGCCGGCTGTCATCGCGCTAGGCTTGCGATTCCCTAAGCAATCTGATCCGCGCGGGATTCAAGCGCCGATGAGCCGCCGATGGAGCGCGCGTACGTAACGGCTATCGCTCTTGCCGAGGGGGCCTCGCGCGGCCTCGGTCTGGAAATCGATAAGGTCTTGGCGGGTGGTTTCGGAAAGATCGTCGCGCGCCAACAGTTCCGCGATCAGTTTGGCATCGTCCCCGGCGTCGGACGGATCGGCGTCGCCTTCGCTCTCCGCCTCGTCGGCATTTTCGTCGATCGTTCCATCCCAAATGACATCGTCGTCGTCCGCGACGGCATCGAGAATGGCGGCCCAGTCGGTGCCGGCTTGTTTTTTCATCGCTGCGATCTCGCGCGCGGCGGCGAGCACGTCCTCGTCCTTTTCGGATTCGAGGCGTTCGAGCAAGGCGATCAGGCCGGTGCGGTCTGGCAGGGTCATTGGGCAATCCGTTCTTGAGGATACGATCGACGCGGCGACGTTGGCCGGTGTTGTAGCCGCTGGTACCGTCAAGCGTCAAACCATGCGCGGAATCCATTAGCTCGATGACGGGTCGATTCGACCGAAATTCGATATTTCGAGGCCGCAACTAAGGAGAGGCAGCACATCGTTTCAGTACTAAAGTATTGTAATTGTTAACCAAGATCACCCCCATGATCTTATCTCGACAACTTCCTATCTTTCGCGATCAGCCGCCGCGATGCGCCTATCTAACCCCATCGATTCCGGATAGCTTTTGCATCGCCGGAAGGTCTTGAATTTCTGGGAACAATAACGAACAGCGGACCCCCAATCCGGATCGATTGAAGGGGAGTCCCGTCCTAAGTGCGCGCGACGCGTTTTACGGGCGGGATAGGTGATGAACGTCGATGTAGGCAGAACCCCGGAATGGGGCACGACAGCGCGGAGCGACAAGGCGCCGGCCATCGTCATTGAGGCGGCGGCCGAGCCCATTGTCATACCCGGCGATGCGTGGTTGCTGCAGGCGAAGTTCATCCGTCAGGGCTCCGATCACGTTCTCACCGGCAGCGACGGCAGCAAGGTCGTCGTCAAAAATTACTTCCTGCTCGAGACGCCGCCCGACCTGATGACGGGCGGCGGCGCCGTCATCACGCACCAGATGGCGCTCAAGCTCGCCGGTCCGCTGGCGCCCGGCCAGGTCGCGCAGGCGGCGACGGCGGTTACCGCGCCGACGCAGCCGATCGGCAAGGTCGTCACCGCCGAAGGCACGGTCGAGGTCACGCGCACCGACGGCACCAAAGTCGGGTTGAAGGCGGGCGATCCGATCTTCCAGGGCGACGTGCTGGCGACCGGCGACGGCGCCGCCGTGGGCGTCGAATTCGCCGACCAATCCACGTTCTCGCTCGGCGCCCGCGGCCGCATGGTCATGGACGAAATGATCTACGACCCGGGCGGGGCCAAGAACTCGTTGGCCGTCTCGGTCCTGCAAGGCACGTTCTCCCTGATCAGCGGCCAGATCGCCAAGCTCGATCCCGATGCGATGGTGATGAAGACGCCGACGGCGACCATCGGCATTCGCGGCACCAAGGTCGCGGGCGAAGTCGGCGCCGGCGGCGACAAT
>CAZDFF010000412.1:0-2309 GCA_964504425.1 uncultured Hyphomicrobiales bacterium | reverse complement strand
CAACGTCATGATCAACGGCTTCATGCCGACCAAGATATCGCCGTCGATCATTGCCAAGCTATGCGGCGATAATCCACAATCGGCCACCCTGACTTGGCTGCCGAAGTAGGCGGCCCCATGCGCAACGAAGCGACAAGGGAGGATCGTCGATGGCCGACCGCGAGGAAATTCAGCAGTTCCTGAACGAAACCTACCTGTTTTCGGGGCTGGACGACGCGACCCTGGCCCGCATCGCCGACTGCGGCACCGTCCGCAAGTTCGCCAAGGATGCGGTCCTTTACGAGGAAGGCGACGACGCGCTCGACGCGTATCTGCTGCTGTCCGGCATGGTCCGCTTCACCATCAAAAGCGGATCGCGCAGCATCCTGGCGAATTCGGTCATGCGCAGCCGCACCGTGTTCGGCTGGGCCACGCTGATCCCGGACCAAACCAAGCGGATCGGATCGGCTGTGGCGCTCGAACCCTCCGAGATACTGCTGCTGCACGGCGACAAGCTGTTGGAGGTCCTGCGCGACGATCCCAAGGCCGGATTTACGGTCATGCAACGCCTGGCCGGCATGATCGCGCGCGGCTTCATGGAAACGCGGCCTTAGACCACTGATCCGTCTACAGGCCGGGATAGGCTTGCGGGTCGTTCCGAAACCTGCGAATGAATCGGGCATGGCATAAAGGCGCGGGAAGATCGCCGTTCGTCCCTGTCCGGCCCCCGGCGCCATTTGGAGAGGAAACCCCATGACCCATTTTCTGGTGTCCGACGACAAGCCGGACGGCTACAAGCTGGAAGAGATTCTAACGGTGATCCGCGCCGACATGATCCAGCGCTGCACCAAGATCACCGGCGATCATCGCGCCGAGGCCCGCCACGTGCTCGACAACAACGTGAAAATCCTGGGCCTGATCTCGGAGGCGATCCGCCTCGCCGAGGACTCGACCAAGGTGCTGGCGCGTTCGTTCGGCCCGCCCGACGGCCACTTGCCGCGCATCGGCACGTCCTAGGCAACGCCGGCGCTCAGCCCGCCAGCCGGCCATGTTGTTGTCTGGCGCAGTCGGGGCAGACGCCGTGAACGATGCGTGGCGCCGCCGGGCCGCCTTGGCGGTAGTATGCCTCGGGCTCTATCCACGAATCCTCGACTCTCGTCGTCGTCGCGAGTCCGGCCGGGTTCCAGCGCACGCGCTGACAGAAGCTGCACATGCAAATCGGCGTCACCCCTTCGCGGCCGAGCGACTCGGCGGCCACCGCAATGAAATCGTATATGTTGACCGGCGGCCGCTCCTGTTCGCCCAGCGTGATGCTCGAAAACAAGAATCCGTGCAGCGCATTTTCGTCATAGACTCGCGAGATCGCCATGCGCATATCGCGGCGCACCGCCGGCGAGTCGCAACGAAACGGGAAGACGATTTCGGCCGCGCGCAACTCCCGTAGCGAGTCAAGATGCCATCGGTACGCATCCTTGACCTCTTCCCCGGCGATGAAGTCGAACAAGTCTCTGCCGATCACGCTCTTGGGGTCGGCGATATTTGGCGCGCCGTTGACACGGGCGAATCGGCCCCACCGGTCGCGACCGCAAGCGACGATTCTGTCATCGTCGCCGACGAGGTATGCGACGCCATCGATGGAGTCGAGAATGTCCTGATAGGAGAGCGCCATGCGAATCTACCTTTATCGCCATCGGACGAAAAGTGGAGGAACGCGAATGCGCACGGCCGCGGATCGCTCGTTGGAACGCGCCGTCACTTCCCGATCTCCGCGTGCAACTGCTTCATCCGTGCGATAAAGCCGTCGAGAGAAAACGGTTTTTGCAGCCGCCCGCAGATTCGCAAGCCATGATCGTGACCGAGGCGTTCCGCGACGACGAACGCCCGTTCGTCGGCGCCGGTCATGAGCATGATCGCCGCCTCGCGCCTCGACTCGGCGATATGCCGCATGACATCGGCCGTATCGACGCCGGGAATGTTGAGATCGATCATGATGGCGTCGGCCGGCGCGCCACCGAGGTGCGCGAGAAACCCGGCGAGACCGGTCGCGGACACCACGTCGAATTCGGCCTCCCCGGCGAAATCCGAGATCAGGCCGCATATCGTCGGTTCATCGTCGAAAACGAGCAATCTGGCAAACCGCATCGACCCCCCCCCGCGTTAGAGCGTAGTCTGGCGATTCTCTTGCTCGTTGAAAAGATGGTGAGCGCGGATGGGATCGAACCATCGACCTACTGATTAAAAGTCAGTTGCTCTACCGCTGAGCTACGCGCCCCCATGGAACCCCTCGGGTCAAGGGTGGCCGGGAAAATAGGGAGCGCGACCGGGTCGGT
>CAZDFF010000411.1:942-2377 GCA_964504425.1 uncultured Hyphomicrobiales bacterium | reverse complement strand
ATCATCGTGCAACAATTTGCCAACGCGGCGGAATCGAACATGACGTCCGCAAAGGATTACCGGCTCGGCAAGGCGACCATCGAGCTGAAGAACGTCGTCAAGGGTTACGGCGAGGATTGGGAACGCCAGGAGGTCGTCAGCGACTTCTCCCTGGTCGTCAATCCGGGCGAGATGACGGTCGTGGTCGGACCTTCGGGTTGCGGCAAGTCGACGCTCGTCAATCTCGTCGCCGGCTTCGAAAAGCCGGACAGCGGACAGATTCTGCTCGACGGCAAGCCGATCACGGGCCCCGGCAACGACCGCATGGTCGTGTTCCAGGAAACCGCTCTGATGCCGTGGCTGACGACGTTCCAGAACGTGGTCTTCGGGCCGAAGCTGCGCGGCGACCTGAAGGGCGACGCATTGACGGCCGAGGCCAACCGCCTGCTCGACAAGGTCGGCCTAGGCGATTTCAAGGACAAGTATCCGATTCAGCTTTCGGGCGGCATGCAGCGCCGCGCCGAGCTGGCGCGCGCCATGATTAACAAGCCCGTGCTAATGATCATGGACGAGCCGTTCCGCGGCCTGGACGCCATGTCGCGCGAACTGATGCAGGAATTCTTCCTGAAGCTGTTCGAGGAAAGCCGACGAACCAACCTGTTTGTCACCTCGGAAATCGAGGAAGCGATCTTCCTGGCCGACCGATTGGTGGTTCTGTCGAATCGCCCGGCGACGGTCAGGGCCGTGATCGACATCGAACTGCCGAGGCCGCGCAACTTCCATATGCTGAGTTCGGCCGAGGCCTACGAATACAAACGTCAGGCCATGGATATCCTGCACGAGGAAGCGATGAAAAGCTTCAAGCACTCGGGCTCGAAATCGGACTTCATGGAAGCCTATTCGAAGCGCGCTGACTAAAGCCCGGGCCGATACGCCCGGCGGAGGCCCTTTCCTTGGAACTGCTGCGGACGATCGCGCAACGCGAGGTGGTCATCGCGCTGGCGATCGTCGGCGCGATCATCGCCACCGCCGGCCATTATATCGTCAACCGCAGCCGCTATCCGGACTCGCCGCGCGCGCGCCTGGTCTTGCGCGTCGGCTACGGGATCACTTGGGTCAGCATCGGGCTGTTCATCGTCGCCGGGTTCCTGCCGAAATAACGCGCCGCCGGGCGCCGGCGCCCGCTGGCTTCGTCGCCGAAACCGGATCAATATAGGCCGCCATGATCGAAGCCAAAAACCTGGTCATGCGGTTCGGGGATCGTATCGCGGTCGACGGCCTTTCGTTTTCGGTCGCCAAGGGATCCATCGTCGGGTTCCTCGGTCCCAACGGCGCCGGCAAGTCGACGACCATGCGGATGCTGACCGGGTGCCTCGTGCCGATGGCAGGCAGCGCGACGATCTGCGGCCACGACATCGTCGCGGAACGCGCCCTCGCCCAGGCCCGGATCGGTTAT
>CAZDFF010000411.1:0-932 GCA_964504425.1 uncultured Hyphomicrobiales bacterium | reverse complement strand
AATTCCTGACCTTCTGCGGCGAGGCCCGCGGCCTTCGCGGAACGACCCTGAACGACGCCATCGCGCGAGTCGCCGCCGACGTCCATCTGACCGAGGCGCTGGGACGCCGGTTGAAGGAGCTTTCCAAGGGCTGGCGTCAGCGCGCTTGGTTCGCCCAGGCCCTGCTGCACGACCCCGACGTGCTGATCCTGGACGAGCCGACCGACGGCCTGGACCCGAACCAGAAGGAACGGATGCGCGCGTTCATCCGCCGCATCGCCGCCGACAAGGCGATCCTGCTGTCCACGCATATTCTGGAAGAGGCCGAGGAAATCTGCACCCACGCGATCGTGGTCGCCAACGGCCGTATCGTCGCCGACGACGTACCTGCCAAGCTGGCCGACGCGCGCGGCCGGCTGGCGCCCGCGTTTCGCGCGCTCACGGACACGCCGGCCGAGACGGAGGCGCCGCGATGAGCGCCCGCGCGCCCGCCGCGTACGCCGGCGCCGTCCTGGCCGTTGCCCGCCACGAAGTCCGGCTGCTGATCCACTCGCCGCTGACGGCGATCTTCCAGGCCGGATTCCTGGTGGCGCTGATGGCCTGCGTGTTCCTGATCGCCGATTTCTATTCGACCGACGAGGCATCGATCCAGCCGATGCTGGTCTATCTGCCGTGGGTCGCGTTGATTTTCGTGCCGGCGCTGGCCATGCGGGCCTGGAGCGACGAACACGGCGACCGCGGCGTCGAATTGCTGCTGACCCTGCCGATGCCGGTCGGCGCCGTCGTCGTCGGCAAGTTCGTCGCCGGTTACGCGGTGCTGCTGCTGACCCTTCTGTTCACTGCACCGTTCGCCGCCACGGTCTATTACCTGGGCCAGCCCGACGGCGGCGTCATCGTCGCGGGGTACCTGGCGGCGGCACTTTTGCTGGGGGTCTACTTCGCCGTCGCGTTGT
>CAZDFF010000410.1:0-2386 GCA_964504425.1 uncultured Hyphomicrobiales bacterium | reverse complement strand
GAATGACATGCCGATGGTCGAGTTCGTTTACGAAAAATCGTGCCCCAACGTGCAGGCGACTCGGACCCGGTTGATCGAGGCGTTCCGGATTTCCGGCGTCGCGCCGACCTGGACGGAATGGGAGACCGGCGACCCGGCCACGCCCGAAGGGCGCCGACAATGGGGATCGCCGACCGTCCTGGTGAACGGCGCCGACGTCGCCGGCCCGGGCGCGGACGAGGCGCACAACTGCTGTCGCCTGTACGCCGCGCAAGGCGTGGATCGCGGCGTGCCGCCGCTGGATGCGATCGTGGCGGCCCTGAACGAAGGGAAAGCGCGAAACGCGGCCGACCGGAACGGAAGCGGCGGAACGAAAGCGTTGGGGCTCAACGCCGCCCTGCTGCCGTCGGTCGGCGCCGCGCTGCTGCCGAAGCTGACGTGCCCGGCGTGCTGGCCTGCCTACGCCGGACTGTTGAGCAGCCTCGGAGTCGGGTTCATCGACTACACGCCCTATCTGCTGCCGCTCACGGCCGGATTCTTGGCGGTTTCCGTCGCCGCCCTGGCGTACCGGGCGCGGGCGCGGCGCGGGTACGGTCCATTCTTGCTCGGCGCGGCGGCGGCGACGGTCGTCCTCGTCGGCAAGTTCGCTTTCGACAACGACCCCGCCATGTATGCCGGGCTCGGCGGCTTGGTCGCCGCGTCCCTGTGGAATTCGTGGCGGCCGCGCGCCGCAAGAAACGCGGCCGTGGCCTGTCCGGCCTGCGTGCCGGAAACCGCTCTTAAATCGACATGAAGGAGAAACGACCATGACGAGCAAACGCAAGATCGAGGTTTTCAGCGCCGGCTGCGCGCTGTGCCAAGATACGATCGATCTGGTGAATCGCATGGCCTGCCCGGCGTGCGAGATTTCAATATTGGACATGCGCGAAACCGCCGTCGCCGCCCGCGCCAAGGCGCTGGGCGTCAGATCGGTGCCGGCGGTCGCGGTCGACGGCGTTCTCGCGTCCTGCTGCGCCGGCCGCGGCGTCGAGGAAGCGGCCCTTCGCGCGGCGGGGGTCGGCGCGGGCTGACCGGCGGCGGCGAGAATACCGTTACCCGGCCGAGGGCAGCAGCGGCGCCAGCGCCAGCGCCGCGAGCGACACGAGCACGACGGAAATCAGGTTCATGACGATCCCGGCGCGCACCATGGTCGCGACGGTGACGTGGCCCGTGGCGAACACCAGCGCGTTGGGCGGCGTCGCCACCGGCAGCATGAATGCGCAGCTGGCCGCCATCGCCACCGCCGCCGACACGACGACGACGTCCATCCCCGCGCCGGCCGCGACCGTCGCCACGATCGGCAGCAACGCCGCCACGGTCGCCGTGTTGCTGGCCAGTTCCGTCAACAGCACGACGGTCGCGACCAGCACAAGGAGGAACAGGAACGGCGGCAGGTCGCCGAGACCGGCGAGGCCCTGGCCGATCCAGGCGGCGAGTCCGCTCGAATCCATCGCCGCCGCGAGCGAGAGGCCGCCGCCGAACAGGATCAATACCTGCCAGGGGATGCCCTGCGCCTCGCGCCAGGTCATCAGGAAGCGGCGGTCCGTCGCCATGCCGCTCGGAATCAGGAACAGAGCGGCGGCGCAGATCAAGGCGATGCCGGGATCGCTGAGACCATCGAGACCCGACACCCCGTTCAACAACGGGCGCGATATCCACAGGGCCGCCGCCGCCACGAACACGATGCCGACACGGCGTTCGGCCGGGGTCATCGGGCCGCCCGCATCCAGCCGTTCGACCAGCGCGCCGCCCTGGAACGCCGCCGTGAAATCCGGCGACACCGGAAAGATCGACCGCGTCAGGGCCAGCCAGGCGATCGGCATGAAGATCGCGACCAGCGGCATCGCCACCGCCGACCAGGCGGCGAACGACAGGTCGATGCCGTGCCGTTCCCAAAGATACCCGGCCAGCAGCGCGTTGGGCGGGGTACCGATCAGCGTGCCGACGCCGCCGATGCTGGCGGCATAGGCGAGGCCGAGCAGCAAGGCGCGGGCGAAGCGGCGGGTGTCTTCTTCCGATTGTCGCGCCTCCTCGACGACGGCGACGATGGAGACCGCGACCGGCAGCATCAGCACCACGGCGGCGGTGTTGCTGATCCACATGGACAGGAAGCCGACCGCGATCATGAAGCCGAGCACCAACCGGCGCGGCCCGGCGCCGAAGGCGCGCACCGCCGCGTGCGCCAGGCGCTGGTGCAGCCCCCAACGCCGAACCCCGGCGGCCAGCAAGAATCCGCCCAGGAACAAAAACACCAGCGGATTGGCGTAAGGCGCGGCGGCGGCGGCGATGTCGGCGACGCCGACCAGCGGCAGCACGATCGGCGGCATCAGCGCGGTGACGGCGATGGGCACGGGCTCGGTCGTCCACC
>CAZDFF010000409.1:0-2403 GCA_964504425.1 uncultured Hyphomicrobiales bacterium | reverse complement strand
AAAGCGGAGGCAGCGGCGGCGGTTTGCGGCGCGGCACGAACCGCCACGCCCATGAAGCCTGTCATATTGGGCACGAAGATGCCGTCGTTCAGGATCGTCTTTATGGCCTGGACCAATTCGTTCGGGCGCATGGTCTTGGGGATGAATCCCTTGGCGCCCAGTTTCAGGGCGCCGTCGATATCGCCCTGGCGCGTCGACCCGGACAACACGACCACCGGCACATTCGGAAATTTCGACACCATCTCCATCACGCCGGTGATGCCGTTCATTCCCGGCATCATGAGATCGAGGAGGATCAGATCGAGCCGGGGCGCACGCTTTGCCGCCTCTATCGCTTCGGAAAAGCTTGCCGCTTCAGTGACCAACGCGCCCAACGGACCGATTGTAAGGAAGTCGCGAAGATTTTCGCGCACCAAGGCATGATCGTCCGCCAAAAGTATTTGCATCCCAGCCCCCCCGCTTCGAATTTTATGGATGACACGAAAAATCTTTCGACCCGAAAATAAACCTTCATTTCCGCAGCATTCGATTTCAACTCGTTATCGATCCGGCGACGAACCATTCCGGAATGCACGTCTGCAAAAAGTATTAATATCGCTCCATGGCTGTCGATCTATATTCGATTCCGTCGTGCGACGCACGCGTTTGCTTCCATCTCCGCGAGCGCCAGGCATGAATTAAAAGTCGTACGCATATAGCAACAAAACGACGAAATGCGGCCGTCATCGAACGATACTCGGCGCATGTGCAATAAGACTACGCCTCTCGGATAGAATGTCCTTTCATGCGCGCTTTCCATCGAGCGTCGCGCGCAGCACCCAGGCCAATTGATCGCGTTTGTAGGGCTTCGAGAGAAGCGCTACGTCCAGATTCTCGAGATCGAGAATGGAGTCCGCATAGCCGGACGTAAAGACGATCCTCAATGACGGTTTGATCGCTTTGGCTTTCTCCGCAAGCTGCTTTCCATTCATGCCGCCCGGCATGACCACGTCGGTGAACAGAACGTCGATGCCGGAATTGTTTGCCAGGAAGTGCAGGGCTTCGTGGCCGTCTTTTGCCTCGACGACCCGATAGCCGAGACTCTTGATCGACTCCACCGCATGTACGCGCACCATCTCATCGTCTTCGACGACCAGCACGGTTTCGTTGCCGCGTGGCGGTTCGAGATACAGAGCCGACGCCGGTAACTCCGTGGCCGTATGCGTCGTTATCGGCAATAGGATCGTCACCTTGGTTCCGTGTCCCGGTTCGCTTTCGATGCCGACGTGTCCGCCCGATTGCTGGACGAAGCCGTAGACGATGCTGAGACCGAGCCCGGTGCCCTTGCCTACTTCCTTGGTCGTAAAGAAGGGCTCGAACACCCGGTCACGCACGTCTGCCGTCATCCCGCAGCCGGTATCGGCGACGGAGATCATGCCATAGGTCCCCGGCGGAACATCGTCCGCTCGAGCGCCCCCGTTAAACGTCATCGTTCCGGTCTCGATCGTCAATCGCCCACCATCCGGCATGGCATCGCGGGCGTTGACCGCGAGATTGAGAAGCGCGCTTTCCAGTTCGCCGGGGTCGACGAAAACCGTCGGCGACGATTCCTTCGCGACGACCTCGATGGCGATGGTTTCCGGTAGCGTGCGTTCCAGCATCGGCACCAAACCGGCCGCCAACTTTCTAAGATCGGCGGCCTTCGGCGCCAACGGCTGACGCCGCGAAAACGCAAGCAGGCGTTGCGTCAAATCGCCGGCCCGGTCGGCTGCCTTGGCGATTCTTTCGATATGACGGCCCGCCGGAGAACCCTGGGGCAGATTGTCCTTGGCCATTTCGGCGTTGATGGAAACAACCTGCAGCAAATTATTGAAATCGTGGGCGATTCCTCCGCTCAGCCGCCCGACGGCATCCATCTTCTGCGATTGGCGAAGCTGCGCCTCGAGTGCTTTGCTTTTCATGCGGGCCTCGATCCGGGCCGTGATGTCGCGCATTTCGACGATCGTCAGTTGCTCTCCGTCGTCCGCCTCGATCGGCCCAAGTGCGATGTCCACGTTGATAATAGAGCCGTCCTTTCGCCGGGCATGAAAGCCGTCGGGTCGCACCCCCATCAATCGCAGATTGGGCTTATTCAAGTATGCGCGGCGCAGTTCGGCGTGATTCGATCGAGCGGATTCCGGCATGAATTGTTCCACGCTCATCCCGGCGAGTTCTTCGCCGGAATACCCAAGCAAGTCGGTGGCGCGGCGATTGGCAAGAACGATTTTTCCCTCTTGTGTAACCAGAAGGACGGAGTACGTCGAAAATTCGAACATTCCATTGAACTGCGAATCGGCGCGTTCGCGCTCAATTTAGGAAGCGGCGCTAAGAGCGAAAAGCCGTAAGATATTTTCGATCCGCTCGGGATTCCGGAAGGGACGGCGC
>CAZDFF010000408.1:0-2413 GCA_964504425.1 uncultured Hyphomicrobiales bacterium | reverse complement strand
CAAGCAGGCCCACCACGCGATCTGGGACCGCAAGCTGAAGGACAAGGATCAGTTCTACTTCACGTCGCTGTCGTCCCGGACCATCGTCTACAAGGGCATGATCCTGGCGCCGAACCTGCCGGTTTATTACCTGGACCTGAAGGACGAACGGCTCGAATCGGCGCTCGCGCTCGTGCATCAGCGTTTTTCGACCAACACGTTCCCGTCGTGGCCGCTCGCGCATCCCTATCGCTATCTTTGCCACAACGGCGAAATCAACACGGTGCGCGGCAACATCAACTGGATGAACTCGCGCCGCCATTCGATGCGGTCGAAAATCCTGGGCGACGATCTGGAAAAGCTGTGGCCGCTGATCGGCGACGGCGCTTCGGATTCGGCGACCTTCGACAACGCGCTCGAACTGCTGGTCGCGGGCGGCTATCCGCTGGCGCACGCCATGATGATGATGATCCCCGAGGCGTGGTCCGATAACGAACTGATGGACCCGAAACGGCGCGCTTTCTACGAATACCATGCGGCGCTGATGGAACCCTGGGACGGGCCAGCCGCGGTTGCCTTCACCGACGGCCGGCGAATCGGCGCGACATTGGACCGGAACGGGCTGCGGCCGGCGCGCTACGTCATCACCGACGACGACATCGTCATCGGCGGGTCCGAAGTCGGCGTGCTGCCGATCCCCGAGGAAAAGATCAAGAAGAAGTGGCGCCTGCAGCCGGGCAAGATGTTCCTGATCGATCTGGAACAGGGCCGCATCATCGACGACGAGGAACTGAAGGACGAATTGGCGTCCGCCAAACCCTATCAGCGGTGGCTGGACGAAACCCAGATTCGCCTCGACGATCTGCCGGCCGAGGTGGCGCCGATGGCGCCCGACCGGCAGACCCTGATGGATCGCCAACAGGCATTCGGCTACACCCAGGAAGACCTCAAGTTCTTCCTGGTGCCGATGGCCGTCGGCGGCGAGGACCCGGTCGGCTCCATGGGCCGCGACACGCCGGTTGCGGTGCTCTCCGACCGGCCGAAGATGCTCTACGATTACTTCAAGCAGAATTTCGCCCAGGTCACCAATCCGCCGATCGATCCGATCCGCGAGGAACTGGTGATGTCGATGGTGTCCCTGATCGGACCGCGGCCGAACCTGCTCGACCTGGAACACGGCGGCAAGCACAAGCGGCTCGAGGTGCACCAGCCGATCCTGACCAACATGGATCTGGAAAAGATTCGGCGCATCGAAAACCATGTCGACCGCGCGTTCCGCACGTATACGCTCGATATCTGCTATCCGGCTGGGAAGGGCGCGGCCGGCATGGACGCGGCGCTGACCGCCCTTTGCAAGCGCGCCGAGGAAGTCGTCGAAGGCGGCTACAACATTCTTATTCTTTCCGATCGCGGCGTGCAGGCCAGCCGCGTCGCCATTCCCGCGTTGCTGGCGACGGCGGCGGTGCATCATCACCTGATCCGGCAAGGCTTGCGCACCGAGGTCGGCTTGGTGGTCGAAACCGGCGAAGCCCGTCAGGTGCACGATTTCTGCCTGCTCGCCGGCTATGGCGCCGAAGCGATCAACCCCTATCTCGCGTTCGATACCCTGACGTCGATGCGGGCGTCTTATCCAAAAGGCATGACCGAGGCGGACGCCCACGAGCACTATATCAAGGCGCTGAAGAAGGGCATCCTCAAGGTCATGTCGAAAATGGGGATCTCGACGTACCAGTCCTATTGTGGCGCGCAGATTTTCGACGCGGTCGGTCTCGCCAGCGCCTTCGTGAAGAAGTACTTTACCGGCACCGCGACCATGATCGAAGGCGCCGGCTTGAAGGAAATCGCCGAGGAAACCGCGCGCCGGCACAGAGTTGCCTTCGGCGACGCGCCGATCTATCGCGGCATGCTCGACGTCGGCGGCGAACTCGCGTTCCGCCTGCGCGGCGAGGAACACGTTTGGACGCCGAAGACGGTCGGCAAGCTGCAACACGCGGTTCGCAGCGCGGATTACAAGATGTTCAAGGATTTCACCGCGACGGTGAACGACCAGACCACCAAGTTGAAGACGCTGCGCGGCCTGTTCGAGCTGAAGAAGGCGAAGAAGCCCGTTCCGTTGGACGAGGTGGAATCCGAAGCCGAAATCGTCAAGCGGTTCTCGACCGGGGCCATGTCGTTCGGCTCGATCTCGTGGGAGGCGCACACCACCCTTGCGATTGCCATGAACCGGATCGGCGGTCGGTCGAACACCGGCGAGGGTGGCGAGGAAGCGAGCCGCTACAAGCCGTTGCCGAACGGCGATTCGATGCTGTCGCGCATCAAGCAGGTGGCGTCCGGGCGTTTCGGCGTGACGGCGGAATACCTGGTCAACTGCACCGACTTGCAGATCAAGATGGCGCAGGGCGCGAAGCCCGGCGAGGGCGGCCAGCTGCCCGGC
>CAZDFF010000407.1:0-2454 GCA_964504425.1 uncultured Hyphomicrobiales bacterium | reverse complement strand
CGCGACGGGCCAGATTGAAACCTTCCCGAATGGCGTAGCCGACGCCTTTCACCGACCCGATGGAAAGCACGTCGGCGCCTTCGGCGCGCGCGACCTCCGCGGTGCGATCCCGCGACCCGTCGTCGACCACCAGAACCTTGTCGACGATGTCCCTTGGGGCGCGGGCCACGACCTTGCCAATCTTCGCCTCCTCGTCGTAGGCGGGCGAGACCAGCAGAATTTTCAAGCCCTTGTACATCGCCGGATATTGCTCAGATCACGTCGATTCGCGGCAGCGGCACGATGAAGCGTCCGCCCTGCTCGCGGAATCGGGCGTTTTTCTCGACGATCGGCTTGGCGAAATTCCACGCGAGGATCACGGCATAGTCCGGCTTGCGGTCGAACAGTGCCGAGGACGGCAGCACCGGGATGTGCATGCCGGGGGTGAAAAGTCCCTGCTTCAAAGGGCTGTCGTCGACGACGAAATCGAGCGTCTCCGGCCCGATGCCGAAATGATAAAGCAGCGTCGTCGCCTTGGCCGGCGCGCCGAAACCGGCGATGCGCTTGCCGTCCGCCTTCAGCCGGCCGAGCAGGTCGCGAAGGTCTCGGCCCAGGGCGTCGATGCGCCGGGCGAAGCCTTTGATCGTTTCCGCCTTGTCGAGGCCCATGTCTTTTTCGAGAGCGACGAGTTTGTCGACCGAGCCGTCCTCGGCCCGGGGACCGCCCTTGAGCTGCGCGAACCCGCGCAGGCTGCCGCCATGGGAATCGACCCGTTCGGCGGCAAACAGATGCATGCCGTTCGCCGCCATGAAGGCGCGCAGCGGTTTGACGGAATGATAGGCAAGATGTTCGTGATAGATCGTGTCGAACAAGGTTTTTTCGTAGACGTCGACCAGATAGGAAACCTCGAACGCGAACACGCCGTCGGGTGCCAACAGGGTCCGCACGCCCTCGAGAATGCCCTTCAAATCATCGGCATGAGCGAAGACGTTGTTGGCGGTAACGACACGGGCGGCGCCGCGGTCCGAGCGAATTTTCCGCGCCAAGTCCGGCGTGAAGAAACCGGCGACGGTTTCGATGCCCCGCCGGGTCGCGTCATTGGCGATATCAATCGCCGGATCGACGCCCAGAACCTTCAGCCCCAGATACTTGAAGGCGGCCAGCAAGGTGCCGTCGTTGGAACCGATGTCGATGGCGAGATCGCCCGCACCCAGGCCGAACCGGTCCGCGACGCGTGCGGCGTAATCGCGGAAATGCTTTACGAACACCGGCGACGTGCCGGACACATAGACATAGTGTTCGAACAGAATGCGCGGATCGACCACGTCGAGAAGTTGGACGTGGGCACAATCCTCGCAGAAGAAAACATCGAGCGGGAACCGCGCCTGCGGCGTCTTCGACGCCGAAGCCGGCACGAAGGCGTTGGCGGGCGGGGTCGGCGCCAGCGAAAACGCCAACGTCAGGCGCGTCCCGCCGCACAGGCGGCAATCGGAACGGCGCCGGCAAGAATCGGAGGCCGCGTCGTCGGTCAATCGCCGGGCTTCCAGGTTTTCAGGCCCTCGGCCGCGATCAGTTCGATGCGCCGCACGTCGGCCTCGTAGGCCGCCTGGTCGCGCGGGTTGCGCGACAGCGTCAGGAACGTCGAGTCGACCGGGAAGATCATCGCGTGATCGACCATCGGCGGCGTGAAGAACATCTGCCCTTCCTCCACCGTCACGACCTCGGGGCGTTCGACGCTGCCGGTCGGACGATGGTGATATTCGATCTTTCCCTTGAGCACGTAACAGTAGTGCCAGTCGGTCAGGTGATAATGGTTGGCGCGAAGCGTGCCCTTCTTCGATTCGATCAGGACCGCGCTTTTCATCGGAATGTCGACCAACGGCTGGATCAGGCCGCGCAAATCCACGAACGGCTTTTCCAGGCGAACGATGACGTCCTTCGGCCACGTTCGGCGCTCTTCTTCGGTCACGGGCTCGATATCGGTCTCGGACATGGAATCTCCGGTCTCTGGACGTCGGTCAGCGCAACAGCCGACGCTTGATCATGGTCCATATCACGGGGATGACATGGTGGGCGCGGATTTTCTTGCCTTCCTCATATGTCCGGCCGTGATAGCTGATTTGCACCTCGTACATCACACGCGGCACGGCGACCAGTCGCGATAGAATTTCTGCGTGCTGTTCCCAGCCGTCGGTCTCAAGGTTGGCCGGGTCGAGGCATGCGCGGCGATAAAGCAGGTAGCAAGTGTAAACGTCGGAGAACGTGGTGTTGTTGAGGATGTTGAACAGCAGCGTGATCAGGCGATTGCCGACCTTGTGCCAGAAATAGAAGACGCGGGTGTATTCGGGCGCGACAAGGCGGCTGCCCATCACCACGTCGGCATCGAAGCGTAGCACCGGCAAAAGCATCTTCGCATAATCGGCGGGGTCGTATTCCAGGTCCGCGTCCTGGAAGATGACGTAATCGCCGGTCGCC
>CAZDFF010000406.1:0-2462 GCA_964504425.1 uncultured Hyphomicrobiales bacterium | reverse complement strand
CGCAGACCTTCGTCATGTCGCAAAACGAAATCCACCCCTCAGCGCGCCTGCGCACCTTGGGACAGATCTAGACCATGCGCGTTCGCAATTTCTCGGGCCCAACCGCCCAAGCCGCCATCGCCCGCGTCCGCGAAGAAATGGGCGAGGCCGCCGTCATCATCGCCGTCGACCAGGCCGCGAACGGTCACGGCGTCGTCGTCCGCGCCGCAACCGAAGAACCATCCCGAACCGTGTCCCCGGCACCGGACCCGCGAACCGTCGAAGAACGCCTCGAAGCGTTCCTCTCCGCGTGTCTTGCTGCAGCGCGTCATTCGATGCCCGCCGCGATCTAGACGCACACGTTACGGAAATCCGCCAAAGTCGAAGTTGCCCGGCGGCCACATCGGGCGCATGCCGTGGCTTGGGCTCCGTTCCTGGACATGCCGAGTTCGGTTACTATTTTCGGACAACGGTCTCCCGGGGAGGGAACAGGTACTATGGACGTTATTCTTCAAGAGATGCTGGCGATCGTGAGAAGCGTGTTCACCACGGACAGCATCTCGCTGATCATCATGCTGTTCGTCGTCGTCATCGCCGGCATGGCTTTGGGCCAGATGGGCCGCATCGTTCAGGTTACCGTAGGGGCGCTGGCCATGTACGGCCTGCTTCGCCTGGCTTACTCGGTAACCCAAGGCGTGGAGCCAATGTCCCTGCCAATGAACGCCTGGAATGGCCTCAAGGGCATGACGGTTGGCGACCTGGTGGTCTGGTTCCTGGCCTTCGCGATCGTGATCAGCATCGTGCATCTGATCCGAAACGCAGTGGCTGCCCGCGGCCACTAGGGCCGTAAAAACGGCAGGAACCGGCGGCGCGCGGCAAAAAAAGCACACGCGCCGCCGCATGCGTTTGTGACAATATAAGGACGGCGCGGATCGGAAAGCGGGCGGGGCAAACCCGCGCGTTCGCGGCGTCTAGGTGGGTACTGGGATGGAAATGGAAAAGCAGTTCATCGACCTCGTCATCCACGTGTTCACGTTGGAATGGGCGATCTGGGCCCTGCCGTTGAGCATCCTTCTATCGCTGCTGACCACCCGCGCCCTGCCGGGCTTCTTCTTGGCCGCGGTCGCAGTGGTCATCTACCATGTCGGGATTGTCGCGCTGCCGCTGGTGGCGTCGGGCGGCGACATGTCGACCCTGCCCGATCAACTCAGCGCCGCCGCCCAGAAGCTTGAGCCGATATCGATTGCGGCGGAATACGTGGCCTACGCGTTCCTGATCATCGTCTTCAGCCTGACGCGCCACGACATGTTGCGCCCCAGCGTCTTGGAATAATCAATCGCCGCGCCAGCTGTCATAGGACCAGCGGCCGGCGCCGAATCCAAGCAGCAGCAAAAGCCCGCCCGCAATCGCGATGTTCTTCGCAAAGAGCTGCGCTTCCACGCGCTTAAGCTCCGGATCGCTCATCGTCCAAAAATCGTGCATCACGAAGCTGACCACGATCGTGAACACAAACAGCACCAGCGCCATAAGCCTGGTGCGAAAGCCGAGGATGATGCCGGCCCCCGCCCCAACCTCGACCACGATCGCCGCCGCCAGCAACGGTTGGATGACCTCGACCCCATGCTGGGCCATGAACAGCCCCGTCTCCTGCCAGTTCTGCAACTTGTATAGGCCGGACAGGATGAAGAAGCCTGCTAGAATGCAGCGACCGACCAAGGGCGCGATGGCTTCGCCGAACGACATGGGCTGCATCCTCTTCAGAATCGCTAGAATACGGCCAAACGATATGATCTGACGGACCATGCCGCCAGCCGACGAACAAGTTTGGATCTTGGTAGGATTGGCGTTGCTGGCGGCCGCGTTGGCGGTGGCTGTGCGCGGCCTGCTCTCGGGCCGGCCCGCGCCGCTGCCCGCCGAGGGCGCGCTTCGGCTGATGGTGCGCCCGCTCAAGGAACTGAAGCCCGACCCGAACCATCTCTATCTAGGCTCGACGATCGCACGCGAACTCGCGGCGAATTTGAAGCGTTACGAGCGCCTTGAACCCGCAGTCGGCGACGCGCGTTCTGGCCTTGCGATCGAAGGCGCCGTGCGCAAGACGGGTCCCCGGGTCGTCATGACGATCCGCCTTATGAACGGCCGTCACACGATCTGGCGCGGCACCTATGACGGCGCGATCGGCGACCTTTCCGAAATGGAGAAGGAGATCGTGGCAAACGTCACCCGCGTCCTGCGCGTATCGCCGCGCAAGACGCAGCCGCCCTCCACCGCCGCCGTTTGAGACTCAGAGCTTCCAACGCGGCTCTTTGGCGTGGCGTATGCCGTAGGTGAAGTAGATGACGAGACCGATCGCAAGCCAGCCGAGCAGTCGCGGCCACAGGTCGATCAGCAACGGATAGACCATCGCCCCGCAAACCAGAACGCCGGCAATCGGCACCCATGGAAACAACGGCGTCTTGAACGGCCGCTTCGCGTCGGGCTTCGTG
>CAZDFF010000405.1:0-2469 GCA_964504425.1 uncultured Hyphomicrobiales bacterium | reverse complement strand
AACAACAAGGCGTACGAGCGGGTTTCGGAATTTCTGCGGCCCGAACACTTCGCGCTGGCACAGCACGGACGCGTCTTCGCCGCCTGCGCGCGCCTCATCGAGCGCGGCCAAATCGCCGACCCGGTGACGCTGAAGCGGTATTTCGAGCAGGAACAGAGCCTGACCGAGATCGGCGGTCCGAACTACCTTTACGAACTCGCGGGCAGCGCGGCGACGGTCATCAACGCCGGCGAATACGGCCGCCTGATCTACGACCTTTACCTCAAGCGCCAATTGATCGACCTGGGCCAGGAAGTCGTCAACGCCGCGTTCGCCGGGGAAGTCGACGACACCGCGACCGGGCAGATCGAGCGCGCGGAACAGCGCCTCTACGACCTCGCCGTCAGCGGCCAGTACGAAGGCGGGTTCGTCGCATTCGCGGAATCGATCCGCCTGGCCATCGATATGGCCGAAAGCGCGCACAAGCGCGAAGGCGGACTGGCGGGCGTGACGACGGGATTTACCGATGTCGACAAGCTATTGGGCGGTCTTCACCCTTCCGACCTTTTGATCCTCGCCGGACGCCCCGCCATGGGCAAGACGGCGCTCGCAACCAATATTGCCTACAACGCCGCCTATTCGCATTTCCGCTCGGGCGGCAAGGAAGGCGCGGTCGTCGGCTTCTTCTCGCTGGAAATGTCCTCGGAACAGCTGGCCGCGCGCATTCTTTCCGAGCAAACGAACATTTCGTCGGACGCGATGCGCAAGGGCCAACTGACGGGCGAGGAATTCGAACGCCTGGTGCTGGGGTCGCAGGCGCTCAACAGCGTGCCGGTCTTCATCGACGATACCCCGGCCCTGTCGGTCAGCGCCTTGCGCACTCGGGCGCGGCGGTTGAAGCGGCAGCACAATCTCGGGCTGATCGTGGTCGACTATCTGCAGCTCATTTCCGCCTCCGGCAGCAACCGCAACGACGGCCGCGTCCAGGAGGTCTCCGAAATCACCCGCGGCCTGAAGACGCTGGCGAAGGAACTGCAGGTGCCGGTATTGGCGCTGTCGCAGCTTTCTCGCCAGGTGGAAAGCCGCGAAGACAAGCGACCGCAGCTTTCGGATCTGCGCGAATCGGGCTCGATTGAGCAGGACGCCGACGTGGTCATGTTCATCTTCCGCGAAGAATATTACCTGGAGCGCGCCGAACCGATGCGCCGCGCCGACGAGACCGACGAGAAATTCGAGCAACGCCGGCTCAGTTGGGAAGACCGCAAGCAAAAAGCCGAAAACCTGGCCGAGGTGATCGTCGCCAAGCAGCGCCACGGACCGAACGGGACGGTCAAGCTGATGTTCCAGGGCCGCTACACGCGTTTCGGCAACCTGGACCGCGACCACGCCGATTTCGAGTAATCCATGACAACCGCCGAGACCGCCGGCGCCGTCCTGACCATCGACCTGGACGCGGTCCGGGCGAATTGGCGCCTGCTCGCGGACACGATGCGCAAGGGTTCGGCCTGCGCCGCGGTCATCAAGGCGGACGGCTACGGGCTCGGTGGGCCAAAGGTGGGCGCCGCATTGGCCGCCGCCGGATGCGATACGCTTTTCGTCGCCCATATCTCGGAAGGCATCGCCGTGCGCGACGTCGTCGCCCGTGCGTCGATCCACGTGCTGGGCGCGCCGATCGCCGGCAACGAATCCGTTCTGGCGGAACACCGCCTGACGCCGGTTTTAAACAGCCTGGGCGACATCGAAACCTGGACGAAGTTCTGCCGACGCATCGGCAAGGCCCTTCCCGCCGACGTGCACGTCGATACCGGCATGCGGCGCCTGGGACTGCCGCCCAACGAATTGCGGACGCTGATCGCCGAACCCGATCGTTTGGCCGGTGCCCGGATCGACTGCCTGATGAGTCACCTCGCCTGCTCCGACGAACCCGCGCACCCGCTGAACGGCGAACAACTAAGGCTCTTCAAGGGCGCCGTTGCCGCCTTGGGGCCGGCGATGCCCGGCGCGCGCGTTTCGTTCGCCAATTCGTCGGGCGTGTTCCTGGGCCCCGATTACCACTTCGATCTCGGCCGGCCGGGAGTCGCGATCTACGGCGTCAACCCGACGCCGGGGCATCCGAATCCGATGCGCCAGACCTTACGTCTGCAAGGAAAAATCCTGCAAATTCGGGACGTTGACACCCCCCAGACCGTTGGTTATGGTGCCACGCATCGCGTGACCGGACGGGGCCGCGTCGCCACCGTCGCCGTCGGTTACGCCGACGGTTACCTCCGTTCCCTGAGCAACCGAGGCGGCTGTTACATCGGCGACGTTCTGGTGCCAGTCGTGGGGCGCGTGTCCATGGACCTGATCACGCTCGATGTCAGCGCCCTCCCCGCCGAACACGCGTGCGCGGGCTCGCTGGTCGATCTCATCGGCCCCCGTAACACGCCCGACGACGTCGCAAGCGCCGCCGGCACCATCGGCTACGAAATCCCGCCCGGCCACGATGCT
>CAZDFF010000404.1:0-2509 GCA_964504425.1 uncultured Hyphomicrobiales bacterium | reverse complement strand
ATCGAGAAGCTGCAATCGCGGACGACTTGCTTTTTGAACGGCTCGGTTCCGTAGTATTTGAAAAGTTTTTAAACCTAGATCCTGCCCAGGATCCGTTCGTGCGTAGCCTTTTCTCTCACACTCGATGGTTTCTGGCCCATACCCGACATCACCTTACCCTAACCCACGGTGTCGCCATCGCTCCCAGTTTACGCACCAACGCACTGCACAAATAGCCGGCAATGCCGATGCTGATCATTCCGACGATGATCTGGTCGTAAGCGCCGCCGACATAGGAACTCCAGATGAAATGGCCTAGCCCGCCGGCGGTCGCGCTTAGTTTCGATGCTCCCGAAATCATTTCTGCCGCGACCACCACCTCCCAGGTAATGCCGATGCCGATCGCGCTACCGACGACGATGGAAGGTATCGTCGCCGGCAAAATAATCCGGCGAAAGATGTAAGCGTTCGTCGCCCCCAACGATTGCGCGGCCTGAACGAATCGAGCGTCGATGGCTTTCGCGCCGCCGAGAACATTGATCGTAATCGTGAAAAAAGCTCCCAGGAACGTAATGAACATGATCGCCGTTTCCTGGGTCGGCCAGAAGATGATCGAGGCCGGAACCCAAGCCAAGGGCGGGATTGGACGTATCACCTCGAATACGGGAAAGGCGACGCCGTTGAAAATGCGATTCGTGGCGAGCATCAAGCCGAGAGGCACGCCGCACACGAGCGCCGCGAGGAACCCGCCCATTACCCTAAAAAAACTCAGTACCCAACTCATCCAATAGCCGGGATCCAAAACGACGATTACCCAATTCGCCATAACGGCGGTCGGGCCCGGAAGGTCTCCGATTCCCGGAGGACGAAAACCGGTCCACGCGTGCATTCGCGATCCGATTTCCCAGAGAACCACGCATACCACGATCGATACGATCGCTCGCAGCAGCGCGAATCGGCTTTTCGCCGCGTTGCCGACCGAAGCGTCGCCCGCCATGACGTTAGCCCTCCTTGTCGCCGGCTTGGAAAGCCTTGAGCGCTTCCTCGCGAACCGCGTCCGTCGTCTCTTCCATGATTTCGCGAAACGCCTTCGACGTTACGACGCTATAATCGCGAGGATGCGGAATATCGACGTCGATGATTTTTTTCGGCCGGCACGGCCGCGCCGTCGAGATAACGACCCGGTGTCCAAGGAACACCGCCTCCTCGAGATCGTGCGTGATGAAGAAAATCGTCACGCGGTTACGGTAGTAGATTTCGAGCAGCGATTCGTGCATCACCGATTTGGTTAGGGAGTCGAGCGCCCGGTAAGGTTCGTCCAGCAACAGCACCTTGGGATCGTTGATCAAGGCACGCACGATTTCGACGCGCCGCCGCATCCCCGACGAAATCTCTCCCGGATAATTGTTCTCGACCCCGGACAGGCCCGCATCCGCCATCATGGAGCGGGCTCTCTCGTAAGCCGCCGCCCGTTCCATGCGTCCCTGCATGATCGGCCCGAAGGCGACATTGTCGAGATTAGTCTTCCATGGAAACAGGGCGCCGTTCTGGAAAACGACGATGCGGTCCGCCCCCGGAGTCGCTTGCGGGTTCTCCGTGCTGCAAATTTCCTCGCCGTCGAGAAGAATCCGACCGGACGTGATTTCGTGGAATCCGGCAATGGAATTCAACAGCGTCGTTTTTCCGCATCCGGACGGCCCCACGACCATGCAAATTTCGCCGGCCGGAATTCGCAACGAACAGTGGTCCACGGCCAACACCTGCGACTCGCCGGACCCGTAGCTTTTGACCAGGTCTTCGATGACGATCGCGCCGCGCGTCGCATCCGGTGCGGCGCCGGTTGTCGGAAAAGTTTGTCCGGTCGTCATGTTCCGTTCAACCCCAATTCTCGAATCCTCGATTTCATCATTCGATTGCCGATGGCGCGCACGTCGTCCACCGTTTCCAGCGTACGGATGGCGTCGAACGCCGCTTGCGCATCGGCGGTCTTGACGCGCGGCGCCTGCCGCGCACAATCGAGAAACTTCGCGTGCAGGTCGCCCCACGTGAGCGCGCGTGACGGATCGCCGGGCGGGCGGTCAATGCGGATCGCGTCGCTGCGTCCGTCCTTGCGTTTCACTTCGACCTGCACGAAACCGCGGCTGCCGGAGCTGCGCTTCGCGAACATTGCCGTAGACCAGCGCCTTGGCCGCGTTGATCGCGCCAGCCGCCTCCCCGACCCGCGCCTGAACCGCGTCGAATTCCATCATCTTGCCGCCGCTGATCCGCGCGGTGCGCTTGCGAGTCTCCTCGACGAAGTCGTGCAGGGCGCCCTGCGCGATGCCGAGCACCGAGGCGCCGACCCAGGACGAGAACAGCGCGAACATCGGCATGCGGTAGAGCCAGCCGGTGTTGACCCGCGCGCCCGGCGAATCGCCGCCTTTGGTCTCGGCAACCAGCAGCGAGCGGTGCTCGGGCACGAACTTGTCGATCATCTCGACATCGTTCGAGCCCGTGCCTTTGAGGCCAGAGGCATGCCAGGTGTCATGGA
>CAZDFF010000403.1:0-2532 GCA_964504425.1 uncultured Hyphomicrobiales bacterium | reverse complement strand
CGATCTCGACGCCGAGCGCGCCCGACAGGCGTTTGGTCGGCAGGGTGCGGCGGGCGGCGGCGGCGGTCTGGGGCATTGTCGTTGTCCTCTCTTTCGCGGGTGACGTCAGGAAACGGACGCGTGCTTGGCAAGCCAGGCGAGAATCGCCTTCTTGGCTGCTTCCTCGGCGCCGGCCAGGTTGTGCGGAATGTCGCCCGGCAGCACGTGGGACGCATAACCGGGGCCGCCGCCCGCCTTGTAGACCTCGGCGCGCCTGGGGGCGGTCGTCGCGACGTCGCCGTCGCCGGCGCCGCAGACATCGATCGTCTGGACCTTGACCTTGCCGAGAGTCGTCGTCGCGTCGAGCGGGCCCTTGCCGTTGACGCCGATGCCGATGGCGATGAAGCCCTTGATCGGCAGGTCGCCCTTGCCGTCGGACGCCAGGAAGGCCGAGGTCATGCGCGATCCCATGCTGAAGCCGCCGACCACCGCGGCCTGGCAGCCGCGCTTCTTCAACTCGGCCATGGCCGTCTTGATGCGCGCCCCGGCCTCGGGGAACAATTTGTTGGGGCCGGTCACGTCGGCGACATAGTCGGCGAACTCGCCGCCCGTGGTCGGCGTCGGGTTTTCCAGCGAGATCGTCGTATAGCCGGCGGCGTTCAGCGTCTTGCGCAGCCAACCGACGACCGGTCCGTCGGGGCCGCCGACCCGACCGTGCAGCAGGACCACGCCGGTCGCGGGCTTGCCCGTGCCGGCCAGCAGCAACCCGGCGAACGGGCCGGCGCCGCCCTGCGTTTTGGAATCGAGAGCGACATTTTCATCTACGGGCATCCGAGTTCTCCTGAAATTGAATTTAAAAAGGCGCGGTGCCGCGCAGCGTGGTGCGCTGCAAGTAGCGCCGCTTCGGCAAGGCATAATCGCAGATGGCGAGGTGTTGGGTCGGGATGTTGTCCCACATGACCACGTCGCCGACCCGCCATTTATGGCGATAGATATAATCGGTCTTGGTGGATTCGGACCACAACTCCTTCAGCAGGTCGCGGCTTTCGTCCTCGGGGATGTCGAGAATGCGCGACGTCTGTCCTTCGTTGACGTAAATGCATTTCCGACCGGTCACCGGGTGCGTGCGCACGACCTTGTGGACGACGGGCGGCGCGCTCGCCTTGTGCTTGTCGTCGAGGACGGCATTGGCGTCGCCGTCGGCGACCAGTTTCTTGTGGCGATTTTCCAGGCTGAATTCGGCCTTCAGGTTCTCGATCCGCTTTTTCATGGAGTCGGAAAGGCCGTCGTAGGCCACGGCCGTGCCGGCCCACAACGTGTCGCCCAAGGGCTTGCCGTCGTCGTCGTGGGGAATTTCGATGGCGTAAAGAACGGATCCCCGGCTCGGCACCGCCATGTAGGATAAGTCGGTGTGCCAGTAGCGCCCGGCGTCATAAGCGCCGACGTTGCGGCCGGTTTCGTCCTTCACGTTCGAAACGACGAAGATGTCCGGGTGCTTCGGATGGCGGTACTGGTAAAGGACATGTTCTTCCAAGGCGCCGAAGCGCTTGCTGAACCGGATGTGTTCCTCTTCGGTCATCTTCTGGTCGCGGAAGACCAGGACGGAATAGCGGTTCCAGGCGTCGTCGATCGCGCGAAACGTGGCGCCGTCCATCGGCTTCGACATGTCGAAGCCGAGCACTTCGGCGCCGATGGCGGTTTCGAACGGGCGGATGGTCGGTGGCATCGCGGATGTCTCCTCAATAACGAAGCTATGCGGCGGCTTTTTCGACCGAGTCGAGGAACCGGCTCATGTCGGCGACGGATTCGATGCCGTCGACGGCGGCGATCAGACGGCGCGCCCGGCCGGCCGAGAGCGGCGCAGGTCCGGCGCTCATGCAGTCGACGATCTTGGCCTCGAAGTCGGCGGACGACAGCGGGTGTTCCGGCGTGCCCGGCACGAACGGCGCGGGACGTTCGACGCGGCCGTGGCGCTTGGTGGTGACGGCCAGGGTCGCCGGCGCGAACTTGCCCTTGTTGCTTTCGTCGATAGTGACGCGGACTTTGGCGGCCAAGGCGCCGAGCGCGGGGTCGAGCACGGCGTCCGCCTGGATGTCGGCGATGGCGAGCCGGCGGCGGACCAAGGCCGACGCGAGGGAATACTGGATGCTGAACTGTGCCGCGACCTGCGGATTGGCGGCGGGCTGGAACGGCGCGCCCACCAGGCGCTGGGAGAAGGGCGACAGCACGATCTCGATCGCCGTCACGTCGTCGGCACCGATATCCAATTCGCGGGCAAGCGCGATCGCCGTTTCGACCGGCGCGTGGTTGGCCGTGCAGCTCGGGTATTTCTTGATCGCCGTCTTGGCGTTTTCGTAGGTTTCGCCCAGGCCGGCCAGCAGCACGTCCGGGTCGCAGTCCTCGTATTTCTTGAAATAGCCGTAGGTGCCTTCCAGGGCTTGGCGCGGCGCGCTGGCGCCGGCGCCGGCCAGCGCCGCGCAGAATACGCCGGCACGGGCGGCGAACGCCGACTGCAAGCGCTTGGCGACCGTTTTTTCGATCAAGGCCTGCTGC
>CAZDFF010000402.1:0-2542 GCA_964504425.1 uncultured Hyphomicrobiales bacterium | reverse complement strand
CGAACAGGGTGCCGCGGTCGTACAGAAGATTGAATTCGACGTAGCGGCCGCGACGCACGAGTTGATGCTGGCGCTGTTCCTCGGTCCAGGGTTCGTTCATGTGCCGCCTCGCGAGGCGCGGATAGACGTCGAGGAAGGCGCGGCCCACCGCTTGCGTGAACGCGAAGTCCTTTTCCCAATCCCCGGTCGCCAGTTCGTCGTAGAAGATGCCGCCGATCCCCCTCGGTTCGTTCCGGTGCGGCAGGAAGAAGTAGCGGTCGCACCATTCCTTGAAGCGCGGGTAGTAGCCGGGATCGAAGGCGTCGCAGGCGGCCTTGTAGGCGGCGTGGAAGGTCGCGGCGTCCTCGGCGTCGGGGACCATCGGCGTCAGGTCGCCGCCGCCGCCGAACCAGCCGCGCGTGGTCACGATCATGCGCGTGTTCATGTGCGCCGCCGGCAGCAACGGCGAGCACGGATGGATAACAACGGAAATGCCCGAGGCCCAGAAGCGCGGGTCCTTATCGGCGCCGGGGATGCGGGCGCGGAATTCCTCGGTGAATTCGCCCTGCACGGTGGAGACGTTGACGCCCGCCTTTTCGAACACGCGGCCGCGCAGCACCGACATGACGCCGCCGTCGTCGGGTTTGCCCTCGCGCTGCCAGGGCGTGCGGACGAAACGCCCGGGCGGGTTCGCCGAGGTCGGCGTCGGGCCGATCGCGTCGTCCTCGATCTTTTCCAGCGCGCGGCACAGATCGTCGCGCAGGGTTTCGAACCACGCCCGCGCGCGTCTTTTATGGTCGTCGGTGCCGTAGCCTTCGGCGCCCTTGCTCATCGTTCGGCCCCTTGCGTCGCGGGCGCGAAGCCGCCGGTCTGGCGCAGCGCCTCGCCCAACACCATGACGGCGGCAACGGCGACGTTCAAGGAGCGCATGCCTTCGACCATCGGCACACGAACGCGCGCGTCGGCCCGGGCGTGCACGTCGTCCGGTACGCCCGCGCTCTCGCCGCCGGCCAGCAACACGTCGCCGGGCGCGAATCGGAAATCCGTGTAGGCGGTTTCCGCACGAGTGGTCAGCAACACTAGGCGCCGAGGCGCGAGTTGTTCGCAAAATCGCGCCCAGGAGGCATGGCGGGAAAGGTCGACCCCTTCCAGGTAATCCATGCCGGCACGGCGCAGTTTCCGATCCGAAAGCGCGAACCCGCACGGCTCGATAATGTCGATGGCGACCCCCAGGCAGGCGGCGGCGCGCAGCAATGTGCCCGTATTTTGCGGGATATCGGGTTGGTAAAGCGCGAGCCTGAGAGTGCCGCCGGTCACGATCCGAATCCCCGTTGCGAAGGTCCCGGCATCATCCGCCGGGGTCTGCCGGAAACGTGCCCCGACAGCCCCGTACGGGCAAGAAATATGCGCCTTTCCGGCCGCCGCCAAAGCCTTGCCTTGCTTGGGGCGCCCCCTTAGAGTGGCCGCCGTGGCGAGGGGGGCCCCGGCTCGGCCGCGCCGCGGAAGACGAAGGCAAATTTAAAGAGGGGATTTCCATGTCAAGCACGGCGACCACCGCCGACGGTCCGGGCATGTCCGAAGAACAAAAAAGCCGGCGCGATTTCCTGATCGTCGCCACGGGCGCCGTCGGCGCCGTGGGCGTCGGCCTCTCGGTCTGGCCGCTGGTCGACAGCATGAACCCGGCGGCCGACGTTCTGGCGCTGGCCTCGACCGAGGTCAACCTGGGACCGATCCAGACCGGCCAGTCGATCACCGTCACCTGGCGCGGCAAGCCGGTATTCATCCGGAAGCGCACCCAGGCCGAAATCGACAAGGCGAGGGCCGACGACAAGGCCGGCCTGATCGACCCCCAGACCGACAAGGAACGCGTCAAGAAGCCGGAATGGCTGATCATGGTCGGCGTCTGCACCCATCTGGGCTGCATCCCGCTGGGCCAGAAGAGCGGCGAACCGAAGGGCGACTTCGGCGGCTGGTTCTGCCCCTGCCACGGTTCGCACTACGATACGTCCGGGCGCATCCGCAAAGGACCGGCGCCGAAGAACCTGACGGTTCCGCCGTATCAATTCCTCACCGACACTTCCGTCAAGATCGGGTAAGGGCAGCACCATGACGACACCGACCTGGAGCAACCCCGTGGTTCGCTGGATCGACCAGCGGATGCCGATCTTCACGATGATGCATCACGAGACGGCGGGCTATCCGACGCCGAAGAATTTTAACTACTGGTGGAACTTCGGTTCGCTGGCGATGGCCGTGCTGGTCATCATGATCGCGACCGGCATCGTTCTGGCGATGCAGTACACCGCGCACACCTCGATGGCCTTCGACAGCGTCGAACGCATCATGCGCGACGTGAATTACGGCTGGCTGCTGCGCTACCTGCACATGAACGGCGGCTCGATGTTCTTCATCGTCGTCTACATCCACATCTTCCGCGGCCTTTACTACGGGTCCTACAAGGCGCCGCGCGAATTGCTGTGGATGATCGGCGTGTTCATCCTGCTGGCCATGATGGCGACCGCGTTCATGGGCTACGTGCTGCCGTGGGGCCAGATGAGCTTCT
>CAZDFF010000401.1:0-2544 GCA_964504425.1 uncultured Hyphomicrobiales bacterium | reverse complement strand
GGTCCTTGGCGCATTGGGCCGGCGGCCCAAGGACCGATCGGCGACAGGCGGCGGAAAATAGGGGCTCAGGCCCCCCATGTCAACGCCGGGCTGGCCCCCGCGCCGGGACCGGCCACGGCCAAAATAACAGCGAATTAATATCGCCGTAAGGCGGGCGAAAGGTCCAAAGGCCTAGGTTTTCCGACAACGGTGGCCGGATTCGTCGGCCCCACAACGTTCAACCCGTTTCGACGAGGCATCCAAGAATGATCCCCTACTACACCGGTCCGGTCACGGCCAAGGCCGCCCGCCCCTGGCGTCGGCGCCTGCCCGTGATGCTGACGGCCGCCGCGGTGGCCTTCGTTGCCGCCCTGTCGCCCCTGGCCATCGACTTCAATCATCGCGCGGCCCACGCCGCGACGACCACGTTTGCCCCCGTTCCAGGCGCCCCCGCCAGCTTTGCCCCCCTGGCTGAGCGGGTCCTGCCGACGGTCGTGACAGTCGCGACCGTGCAAGGAAGCGGCGGCGAGAACCTCGAAGGACAGGCATTCCCCGACCTCCCCCCCGGGTCGCCGCTGGAGAAGTTCTTCCGCCGCTTCCTCGAACCTCACGGGCAGCCCGGCCAAGGCATGCCCGCCCCCGCGCCGGAACCCGCACCGAAAGTGCAAGGCCTCGGTTCCGGCTTCATCATCGATCCCGACGGCACCATCGTGACCAACAATCACGTGGTCGCCAATGCCGAGAAGATCGCGGTCGTCCTGCACGACGGCGAACGGCTCGACGCCACGCTGATCGGCACCGATCCGAAAACCGATCTGGCGGTCATCAAGATCGACACCAAGAAGAAGCTGGCCGTCGCCACCTTCGGCGATTCGGACACCGCCAAAGTCGGCAACTGGGTGCTCGCCGTCGGCAATCCGTTCGGCCTGGGCGGCACGGTGACCGCCGGCGTCATTTCCGCACGCAGCCGCTTCATCGGTTCAGGCCCGTTCGACGACTATCTGCAGATCGACGCGTCGATCAACCGCGGCAACTCGGGCGGACCGACGTTCGACATGTCGGGCAACGTCGTCGGCGTCAATACCGCCATCTTCAGCCCGAACGGCGGCAGCGTCGGCATCGGCTTCGCCATTCCGGCGAACATCGCCAAGAACGTCGTCCAGCAGTTGAAGGAACACGGCCAGGTGCGCCGCGCCTGGATGGGCGTGCAAGTCCAGGAAGTGACGCCCGACATCGCCGCCTCGATCGGCTTGGAAAAGCCCGAGGGCGCGCTGGTCGTCAACGTCATCCCGGAATCGCCCGCCGCCAAGGCCGGCGTGAAGTCGGGCGACGTGCTGCTGTCCCTCGACGAGACCGCGATCGACAAGATGCGCAGCCTGCCGCGTCTGGTCGCCGACTCGAAAATCGACACCAAGCACAAAGTCGTCCTTTGGCGCGACGGCAAGAAGATGGACGTCGCCGTTACGCTGACCGAAATGAAGGACGAGCCGGAGATCGCGGACGCCGGCGAAGCCGCCCAGCCCAAGGCGACCTCGGGCAAGCTCGGCCTGGCGCTGGCGCCGCTCGCGCCGGAAACCCGGGAACGGTTCCGCATCCCGGAATCCGTCAGCGGCGTCGTCATCACCGACGTGCGCCAGGATGGGCCGGCCGCCGAGCAAGGCATTCGTCCGGGCGACGTGATCGTGAAGATCGGTCCCCAAATGGCGACCTCGCCGGAAACCGTTACCGATGCCGTCGCCAAGGCCGACACCGAGCAACGCCATGCCGTCCTATTGCTCATCAACCGGAACGGAGCCGACCGTTTCGTCGCCATCCCCCTGCCGCGCGCCTGATCGCGCGGCAAAACCGGCGGCGCCCGCGTGTGATCTCCTCCACGCGGGCGCCGTCCCCCTTTCGGCCCCCGAAAATCGAATGGTTTGCGGATGACCGCCCCCGAGGCTAGATTTCCCGGCGATGGGACAGGCACGCAGATCGCGCCGACGGCCGATACCGACATGAAGATTCTGGTCATCGAGGACGACCGCGAGGCCGCGGCCTACATGGCGCGCGGCCTGAGCGAGAGCGGCTACACGGTCGACCAGGCCCACGACGGCAAGGACGGCATGTTCATGGCGACGACCGGGAATTACGACCTGATCATCTTGGACCGCATGCTGCCGGGCATCGAGGGCTTGAAGATCCTGGAGGTCATGCGGGCCGGCGGCCAGGCCACCCCGGTCCTGGTGCTCAGCGCGCTCAGTTCGGTCGACGACCGGGTCAAGGGCCTGCGCTCGGGCGGGGACGACTACCTCGCCAAGCCGTTCGCCTTCGCCGAACTGCTGGCCCGGGTCGAGGCGCTGTTGCGCCGCGGCTCGTCCCAAGGGGCGGTCGAAACGAAACTCCAGGTCGGCGACTTGACGCTCGACCTGCTGGCGCGCACGGTCCGGCGGGGCGATGCCGCCATCGATCTCCTGCCGCGCGAATTCCGCCTGCTGGAATATCTGATGCGCCATCCGGACCAAGTCGTGACGCGCACCATGCTGCTGGAAAACGTGTGGGACTATCACTTCGATCCGCAAACCAACG
>CAZDFF010000400.1:0-2544 GCA_964504425.1 uncultured Hyphomicrobiales bacterium | reverse complement strand
CCCAGGCCTACGGTATATCCCGCAATCACTTGATGAAGGTGGTCCGGACCCTCGACCATCTCGGACACCTGACCACGACCCGTGGGCGAGGCGGCGGATTAGCGCTGGCGCGGCCCCCCGAGAAAATCAATCTGGGACAAGTCTTGCGTGGTACCGAAAAGGACTGCGCCGTCGTTGAATGCATGGGCCCGGGTCCCACCGCCTGCCCTCTAACCGGCGCTTGCCGACTGACCGGCGTATTCTCCGAGGCCCTAGCCGCATTCTTCAGCGTCTTCGATCGCTACACACTCGCCGACCTGCTCGACCACCCTGACCTGCTGGCGTTCCGTCTCCACATTCCTGCGTTAAAATCCGGAACCTAAGATCGCAGTGTTCCCACGGCGCGTTCGCGTCCGTATTCCTGCTTTCGCGGGAATGGCAAATAAAATCTGAAACCGAAAGGTTACGGCTTTCCCCGCGTCACCGGCCGGACCGGCTGCGCCCGGGGCACCGAGGCCGGCGCCGGGCCGCCGAGATCGGGGAGGTTGGAGGACGTGTAGATCGGCTGGCCGCCGGTCGGCGAGACCGGCACCGGTTCGGGATCGCGCACGTAGAAGCCGAGCGGCGGCGGGGCCGCGAGCGTCGGTTCGGGCGCGGGGCGCGGTTTCGGATAGCCGTCCGGGTCCGGGCCCTGGAAGCCCGCCAGGCGCCGTTCGTCGCGATGATAGGGCGCCTTGTAGCAATTCACCTCGGCCAGGTTCCGGTAGCAGTAGACCGGCTCGTCCGGGGCCGCGACCATCGGCGGCGGCTTATCGCCGCAACCGCCCAACAGGCCGGCGAGCGCCAGCAGCGCCGCAGCCGAAAATGCCTTCGCCGTGTTCATGTTCGTCATCCTCGCCGTTCCCGGCCCGGGCCGGTTCTCGGCCCCGGGCGCGCGTATTCGCGGCAAACGACGCAAGAACCGCGCCAGCCCGAGCGTGCGCGCGGGAAGGCTTTGGAGTCAACGATTTGCGGGCGGCCTCACAAATCGATCACGGTGCGCCCGCGCACCTGGCCCTGGAGGATTTTGCCCGCCGCGGCCGGCACCCCGGCAAGATCGATCGTCCCGGTCATGGCGTCGAGCTTGGCGAGCGGCAGTTCCCTGGCCAGCCGCGCCCAGGCCCGGGAGCGGTATTCGAACGGGCAGGTCGCGGAGTTGATGCCCAAGAGCCCGATGCCGCGCAGCAGGAACGGAATCACGGTGGCGGTGAACTTGATGCCGCCGGCGTTGCCGACCGAGGCGCAGCCCGCGCCGTAACAAAGCGACGGCAGCAGGTTGCCGAGCGTGTCGCCGCCGACGTTGTCGATGGCGCCGGACCAGCGTTCGGAGGCCAGCGGCCCCTTCGGCGGGGTCGCGAATTCGGCGCGGTCGACGATGGTGGTCGCGCCCAGGTCCTTCAGGTAGGCATGCGTCTCGGCGCGGCCGGTGGAGGCCGCGACCTTGTAGCCGAGGTTCGCCAGCAGAGCGACGGCGATGCTGCCGACGCCGCCGGCGGCGCCGGTGATCAGCACCTCGCCGGGGTTGCCGGGCTTGAGGCCCCGTTCCTCGAGCGCCATGACCGAGAGCATGGCGGTGAACCCGGCGGTGCCGATGGCCATCGCCTGCTTGAGCGAGAGCCCCTTCGGCAGCGGCACCAGCCAATCGGATTTGACCCGGGCGCGCGTCGCGTAGCCGCCCCAGTGGACCTCGCCGACGCGCCAGCCGGTGAGGATCACCTCGTCGCCGGCTTTGTATTTCGGCGAGGCGGACTGGATCACGACGCCGGAGAAATCGATGCCGGGCACGTGCGGATAGGTGCGGACCAGCTTGCCCAGGCCGTTGACGACCATGCCGTCCTTGTAATTGAGCGTGGAGTGGCGGACCTCGACGGTGACGTCGCCTTCGGGCAGCCGGGCGTCGTCGAGCGTCTCGATCGCCGATGTCACCTTGCCGTCGGCTTCCTTGAGCACGAGCGCGGTGAAGGTCTTGTCGGTCATGGGCATCCTCGCTGGGGTTCTGTGGTTTAACGGTTTTGTAGGGGGTCGGACCGGCCTTGGCAACGCCGCCGGGCGCGCCGAGAAAACAAGGCGGTCAGGCTTCGGAGAAAGTCCAGGGGATCCGCTCGCCGGCCAGGAACGGGCGGCCCCGCTCGCCGTCGCCGAAATCGACCGCGTCCGGGACTTCGCACGGGCGGCGCACCAGGGCGACGCGATCCTCGTTCGCGGGCAGGCCGTAGAACTTGGGCCCGTTCAGCGATGCGAAGGCCTCGAGGCGGTCGAGCGCGCCTTCCTCGTCGAACACCTGGGCGTAGAGTTCCATCGCCGTCGGCGCGCTGAAGATGCCGGCGCAGCCGCAGTCGCTTTCCTTGGCGCGCACCGAATGCGGCGCGGTGTCGGTGCCGAGGAAGAACGACGCCTCGCCCGACGTCGCCGCCCCGCGCAGCGCCAGGCGATGGCGTTCGCGCTTGGCGACCGGCAGGCAATACATGTGCGGGCGCAGGCCGCCCTCGAACATGGCGTTGCGGTTGATCATCAGATGATGCGGCG
>CAZDFF010000399.1:0-2574 GCA_964504425.1 uncultured Hyphomicrobiales bacterium | reverse complement strand
GTCGCCTTTGGTCGTCCAGGTGAAGGCGACGTCATAGGTCCCCTTCAGGACGCCGAGGACGCTTTGCGGGTGACCGCCGGAAAGCGGGCTTTTGAAAAACTCGTCCACCGGCTTTTTCATCTTGGCGAATTCGAGCGTCGGCACGATGTAACCCGACCCCGACAATGGATCGGTCCGGGCGACGGTTTTCCCCTTCAAGTCCTCATAGGATTTGTAGGGACTCTCGGTTTTCACGACGAGCACCGAGTTGTAGCCAAGCCCGCCGTCGGGGCGCTGTGCCGCGACCAGGGGTTCGACTCCCCCCTTGCTGTCCTCGCGTGTCTGGCAGTAGCTCTTGCCGCTCAGCCACGCGACGTCGATCTGCTTGGCGATCATCGCGTTCATGACGCCCGAGTAGTCCGACGCCTGGTACAATTCCCATTTCACGCCCGTTTCCTTCTGCGCGTGCTTCAGGAAATCGTCCATCGACGACGTCGTCTGGGTCTGGGTTTCGACGGGGATGACCCCGTACTTCACGGTCGAATATTTCTTTTGCCACCCGCCGATGTATTCGTCGGCGGACGCGGAGCCGATGCCGGCGGGAACGGCGAATGCCGTCAATGCGAGCGCGAGTCCGAAATTACGTAAATGCACGATCTTCATGATGTTCTCCTTCCGTTAAGCCTCTGTCGATTTTTATCGACTTATTTGCTTGGTTGCGGTTTCCGCGCCGGCGCCATTCGCCGAGCGGCCCGACGTTTGCCGTATTATTTCGTTCCGGTGCGAGCCTCCCGCGCCGGGGAATCGGCCTGCGACGCCGAGAAGGCGAGCGCGACTTCCTCGTCTCCGTCGCCGCTGCCGCCGCCGTAGATCTCGCGAGCGAGCGAGTCGGTGAGTTCCGACGGCAACCCGTCGAACACGATCCGCCCCGCGCGCATGCCGATGATACGGTCGCAGTAGTCCTTCGCCGTTTGCAGCAGGTGAAGATTCGAGATCACGGTGATTCCGTCTTCCTTGTTGATCCTGTGCAGGGCGTCCATCACGATCGTCGCGTTGCGAAGGTCGAGCGACGCGATCGGTTCGTCCGCCAACAGAAGCTTCGGTTCCTGCACCAACGCGCGGGCGATGGCGACGCGCTGCTGCTGACCGCCCGAAAGCGCATCGGCGCGATGCAACGCGTGCGAGGTCATGTCGAGACGCTCCAGCGCGCGGATCGTCAACGCCCGATCCTCCGCCGAGAACAGCGAGAGCAACGTCCGCCACGTGGGGTGATAGCTGATCCGCCCCATCAGCACGTTGTCCAAGACCTTGAGGCGCGGCACGAGGTTGAACTGCTGGAACACCATGGCGCACTTGCCGCGCCATTGGCGAACCTTCTCGCCTTTCAGCGTGCAGACATCGATTTCCTCGCTGCCGAAGACCTCATCGCACAGAATCTTGCCTTCGGTCGAGTCGGTCAGGCGGTTGATCATCCTGAGCAACGTCGATTTGCCGGCACCCGAACGACCGATAATGCCGACCATTTGTCCGGTCGGAACTTCGAAGTTTAGATTTTCGACAGCCACGAGTTGGCCAAACTTCTTGGTCAGACCCTGAATCTTTAGTGTCACGCTCCCTCCTTCGACGATCCGGCCGCTTCGGCGTTCGCGGCGGCCATGTCAGCCTTGATTATCCGTTTGTTTTCGTTACGCCTTCCCATAAACCAAGTTCGCAATCGACGGTGACGAACGCTCGACGGTTTCCTCGCCCGCATTCGAATTCGCTAAAACCGCGAATGCGATGGCGATAACCTGTCGCGCCGTCTCGATGATCGGGCATCATGCGTGGCTCTCCCCCTTTCGATTCCGATGTCGGAATCGGTCCCCAAGGACTAAGGGCTGGAACGGCGACGCCGCTTTGGAAGAGCCCAACGGCCGCGTGTCGCGGCAAATACCCATCCGCGCCGCAGCCATACGATGCTATGCAAGATATCCACACGCCGTCAAGGGGCGTTACCCGGGAAGGCCCTTGGGCGGCGGGCGGGAACATTGACGAGAAATTCATCGCTGTCCTCCCGCCGCGGCGTCCTGCCCGGCCGATCCGTCGGCCAGCGAAAACGGCCTGCGTCCGCCCAACACGCCCGAGGCCGCCACGATTTCGCCGACGAAGCGTTCCTGCTTGGCCGCCATGACGTGGACGCCGGCGATGCCCTTTATCTCGCGAATGCGCTGCATCGTCTCGATGCATATCCGGCGACCTTCGGCCGCCGGCTTCTCGGCGCCTTCCAGGCGACGGACGATTTCGTCCGGGATGTGCACACCGGGCACGTTGCTGCGGATCCAACGCGCGGCCTTCGCCGACGCCAGCGGACCGACGCCGATCAGAATGAAGGCCTTCTCGTGCAGCCCTAGATCGCGAACCTGCGCCATGAAGGCTTCCAGCACCGGGATATCGAAGCAGTATTGGGTCTGGATGAATTGCGCGCCGGCCTCGATCTTCTTTTGCAGGCGCAGCGCCCGAAAATCGCGCGGCGGCATGAACGGATTGGCGGCGCCGCCGAGGAAAACGTCGGGGCCCTTGGTCAGCGGACGGCCGGAAAGAAATTGCCTGTCGTCG
>CAZDFF010000398.1:0-2575 GCA_964504425.1 uncultured Hyphomicrobiales bacterium | reverse complement strand
AGGAATTCGCTGAAAAGCGCCAAGACCCGCGACAAGAACTGCCGTGTCGTGCGCCGCAAAGGCCGGGTCTACGTCATCAACAAGAAGAACCCGCGCATGAAGGCTCGCCAGGGCTGACGCGCCGCGGGGGCGACCCAGTCCCCGGTTTCCCAGGACCGTTTCCCGAAAGGCCGCGCCCCGAGCGCGGCCTTTTCCGCTTCCGGCATGGTGCGCATGCCGAGGGTATGCACTAAACTCGGTCCGGGAGTGGAGGCCAGCCGCATGGACATGCCGGAACCGAACCGGGCCACGATGGACCGTCGCGCCGAGATCGTCGCGGCGATGCGGGGCATCGTCGCGGCCGAAGGCGTGATCGCCGACGACGACCGTCTGCGCGCCTACGAGTGCGACGGCCTGATGGCCTATCGCCAGTTGCCGCTGATCGTCGTGCTGCCGGAAACCACGGCCGAGGTTTCGGCGGTCCTTAAATACTGCCACGCCCACGGCATCCGCATCGTGCCGCGGGGCGCGGGCACGTCGCTGTCGGGCGGCGCGCTGCCGCTGGCCGACGCCATCACGCTCGGCGTCGGCAAGTTCAACCGCATTCTCGAGATCGACTACGACAACCGCTGCGTCGTCGCCCAGCCCGGGGTCACCAATCTCGCGATCACCACGGCGGTCGAACGGGACGGCTTCTATTACGCGCCCGATCCGTCGAGCCAGATCGCGTGTTCGATCGGCGGCAACGTCGCCGAGAATTCGGGCGGCGTGCATTGCCTGAAGTACGGGCTGACCGCGAACAACGTGCTCGGCATCGAGATGGTGCTGATGGACGGCGAAATCCTCCGCATCGGCGGCAAGCACCTGGACAGCGCCGGCTACGATCTCTTGGGCGTCGTCACCGGCTCGGAAGGCCTGCTCGGCGTCATCACCGAGGTTACGGTGCGGATTCTCAAGAAACCGGCGACGGCGCGGGCCGTGCTGTTGGGTTTCCCGAGCAACGAACAGGGCGGCGACTGCGTCGGGTGCATCATCGGCGCCGGCATTATCCCCGGCGGCATGGAGATGATGGACAGGCCCGCGATCCACGCGGTCGAGGATTTCGTCCACGCCGGTTATCCCTTGGACGTCGAAGCGCTGCTGATCGTCGAACTGGACGGCCCCAAAGTCGAGGTCGACATGCTGATCGATCGGGTCGTGACGATCGCGCGCGAGTCGGGCGCGGTCACGGTCAGGGTCAGCGAGTCGGAATCCGAACGCCAGAAGTTCTGGGCCGGACGCAAGGCGGCGTTCCCGGCGGTCGGGCGCATCTCGCCCGACTACATCTGCATGGACGGCACCATCCCGCGCGCCCGCCTGGCCGAGGTGTTGACGCGCATGGCCGGCCTGTCGGAAAAATACCGGCTGCGCGTCGCCAACGTATTTCATGCCGGCGACGGCAATCTGCACCCGTTGATCCTGTTCGACGCCAACGACGCGGACGAACTGCACCGCGCCGAGCAATTCGGCGCCGACATCCTCAGGCTCTGCGTCGAGGTCGGCGGCGTGCTGACCGGCGAGCACGGCGTCGGCGTCGAGAAGCGCGACCTGATGACCGAGGTCTTCACCGAGGACGACCTGAAGCACCAGCAGCGGGTCAAGTGCGCGTTCGATCCGAACGGCTTGCTCAATCCCGGCAAGGTCTACCCGCAGCTGTTCCGCTGCGCCGAGATGGGCAAGCTGCACGTCACCGGCGGCCGCCTGCCGTTCCCCAACTTGCCGAGGTTCTGAGTGAGCGAAACGATCCGGCCCGAGAACCACGACGAGGTGGTGGAGGCGTTGCGCGCCGCGCTCGAAAGCGGCCAAGCGCTCGACGTCGTCGGCGCGGGCTCGAAGCGGGCCATCGGCAAACCAGGAAACGCCGAAACCCGGCTCGATCTTTCCGCCATTTCCGGCATCACGCTTTACGAGCCCGCCGAGCTGGTGCCGCCCGCGCCGGCGGCGACGCCGATGGCCGAGATCGAGGCGGCGCTGGCGGAAAAGCGCCAGCAGCTCGCCTTCGATCCGCCGGATTGGAGCAAGCTCTTGGGCGTCGGCGACGGCGGCGGCAACGTCTCGGGGACGTTGGGCGGCGTGGTCGCCTGCAACCTGGGCGGCCCGCGCCGCATCAAGGCGGGCGCCGCGCGGGACCATTTCCTCGGCTTTAATGCTGTCAGCGGCCGGGCCGAAACCTTCAAGTCGGGCGGCCGGGTGGTGAAGAACGTCACCGGCTTCGATCTGTCGAAACTGATGGCGGGGTCGTATGGAACGTTGGCGGTGATGACCGCCGTCACGGTCAAGGTCCTGCCGGCGCCGGAAAAGACCCGCACGGTACTGCTGTTCGGCGCCGACGACGCCGCGGCCTTCAAGGCCATGCGCGACGCGCTGTCCTCCGTCCACGAAGTCGCCGCCGCCGCGCATCTGCCGGCCGCCGTCGTCAAGGGCTCGTCGGTCGCCTACGTCGCGAACGCGGGCCGCGCGGTCACCGCCGTCCGCATCGAAGGCCCGGGCGCCTCGGCCGAACACCGATGCAAGGCGGTGCGCGAACTGCTGGCGACCTACGGCGAGACCGAAGAAC
>CAZDFF010000397.1:0-2631 GCA_964504425.1 uncultured Hyphomicrobiales bacterium | reverse complement strand
ATGTCCCAGCGGAAAAAGTGTTCAAAGGCGCCTGACGGCGGCCGCAATCCCCAATCCAATTTCCATATGTCTAACGATCGGCGCGGCATCAACGATTGGCTGCGGCTCGACGTAGTTTATGTTTCGGTTGGCGACCTCAAGCCCCTTCTCATCAACCCGCGCAAGCATCCCAAGAAGCAGATTAAAAAGCTCGCCAAGGCGATTCGCGAGTTCGGCTTCGTTGTCCCGATTCTCATCGATTCTAAAGGCCACGTTATCGCAGGGGACGCCCGCGTCGACGCGGCTGACCATTTGGGTATGCGAACGGTCCCTGCTGTTCGTATTGATCATCTGTCCAACGAACAGGTTCGCGCATTCCGCATATTCGATAACCGGATTGCCGAAGATGCCGAGTGGGACTTCGAAGCACTGGCGGTCGAGTTTCAGGGGCTGGTCGAAATCGACTTCGATCTCGACCTGACCGGATTCGAAATTCCCGAGGTTGATCTCATCATCGACGAGCATCTAGCTCCGGTGGCGACCGGCCCGGGCGACGCAATTCCGCCGGTTAATGAGCATCCGACCTCGCGAGCGGACGATCTCTGGCTTTTGGATGATCATCGGGTCATCTGCGGGGATGCGCGGGAGGTCCAAACCTACCAGCGCCTCTTGGGATCGAACTTGGCCCAGATGGTCATTACGGATCCGCCGTACAACGTCCGCATCGAGGATGTCGTCGGCCTGGGAAAAACCAAACACCGGGAATTCGTGATGGCGTCAGGCGGTATGTCTGACGATGAGTTTCACGCATTCCTCAATGACACAATCGCCAGTCTGATCCCATATACGGTCGACGGATCGGTGCATTTCCTGTTCATGGACTGGCGCCATATTGGTGCCCTCGAGGCGGTCTGTCGCCAGCACTACTCCGACCACCTCAATACCTGCGTTTGGGTCAAGACGAACGGTGGAATGGGCTCGCTCTACCGGTCCCAGCACGAATTCGTGCTGGTATTCAAAAACGGCGCGGTCCCGCATATCAATAATATCCAGCTTGGCAAGTACGGCCGTAACCGGACCAACGTCTGGCGCTACGCCGGCGTCAACAGCCTGGACCCGGACCGGCGAGCGGATCTTACTCTCCACCCGACCGTGAAGCCGGTCGCCATGATCGCGGACGCGATCAAGGACTGCTCCAAGCGCGGCGGAGTTGTTCTCGATCCCTTCCTGGGTTCCGGGACGACCATTATCGCCTGCGAGGATACGGGCCGCGTCGCGTATGGCGCCGAACTCGATCCACTCTATGTCGACGTCATCATCCGGCGGTGGGAGGCCTACACGCAAGGCCAAGCGCGCCATGCTGATACCGGTCTGACGTTCGCCGAGATGGCCGATATCCGCCTTGGCCATCAGCGCCTTCTACCGCTGCGGAAGGTCGACGCTTAGGGAAAAGGACATGAGTAACAAGAAATATTCCGTCGGTTACGGCAAGCCCCCGAAGCACGGGCAGTTCAAGCCTGGAAAATCCGGCAATCCAAAAGGCCGTGCAAAGGGTGTCAAAAACTTGAAGACGGAACTGTCAGAGGAGCTCAGCGAGACGATTCTAATCAAAGAAGGCGGTAAGCCGAAAAAGGTCTCCAAGCAGCGCGGGATGCTCAAGACAATCTTGGCTAAAGCACTGCAAGGAGATGTTCGCGCCGCTTCGACGCTCATGAATTTCTTGCTGAAGATAATCGATCCGGCGGGGCCGACGATTGCCGAGCAAAGGACGATCTCAGCCGACGATCAAGCGATCATCTATGCGTTTCTCGCGCGAAATGAGAGTTCAACCAGGAAGTAGGCGACTGCTATGGCTAAAAAGCACGTCGATCAAGACATCGAGTTGTTAAATTCAATTTTGCGACAGGACTTGGTGTCGTTCGTTGCAAAATGCTTCAAGGAGCTGAATCCAGGAAAAGAATACTCGGACGCGTGGTATGTCGACCATATCGTGTACGAGCTTGAACGGGTCGCGAACGATGAAACATTCCGTGCGATCCTGGCCATGCCTCCAAGATTTGGAAAATCCACGATCGTATCCGTCATTTTTACTGCGTGGATCCTCGGTCGCAATCCGGCACTCCGTATAATCTGCGCAAGCTACTCGTGGGACCTCGCGGCTAAATTGTCGACAGACTTTCGAAAGATCGTTGAGTCCGCCTGGTATAAAAAACTCTTTCCGGAATTTGAAATTGACGCCGGCAAATGCTCCGAACGGGAAATCCGTACGACCAAGAACGGCGGGCGATTCTCCACCTCTGTCGGCGGCCCGATTACCGGCCTAGGGGGTGACTACCTGATACTCGACGACATCATCAAGGCCGACGACGCCTTAAGTGAAACCGTACGCCAATCGGCCATTAACTGGATGGAGAACACAGCATTCAGCCGTCTCGACGACCCGAAGAAGGGCAAAATCATCCTGATTGGTCAGCGCCTTTATCCCGATGATCCTATCGGCTATCTGCTCGAAAAAGCTACGTGGCGGTACATTTGCCTTCCCCTCGTTTGCCAAGAGACCAATGCGTATCGACTGGCGCGAGTAGATGGCTACGTAGAGCACGTATGGAAGGCGGGAGAACTCTTGGACACACAACGCTGGGATGAAAAATC
>CAZDFF010000396.1:280-2642 GCA_964504425.1 uncultured Hyphomicrobiales bacterium | reverse complement strand
CGCTTCCCGGGGCAGACGTGCAAGATGATGTTCCATCCCCGGCCGGAACGTCCGACCGAGCCGAACGCCGGCCTGGTCCGCTACGAACCCGGCGCCTGGCATCCGCTGCATAGCCACGACTTCGCCCAGATCTGGTACATCCTGGAAGGCGAATTCCTGTACGGCGACAAATGCTTCAAGGCCGGGACGATGATCTACCACCCGGACCCGCACACCGAGCCGCACATGAAGACGGAAACCGGCGGCACCATCCTGTACGTGCAGTATCCCGGGCCGACGACGGGCGCGGCGCCGATCTACGACGGGCGCTTCAATCTGACGGCGCGGCAGCCGGTGGAATTGGAGCCGACGGACATTTAGCCGGTCCGTTCGAAGCGCGCGGCCGGCGCGTCACGCTCCGGTCGGCGTTTCGTATCCCGCCGCGGCGACGGCCTCGATCTCGACCAGCGCCTTGGGATCGGCCAGCCCGGCGACGATCACCAGGGTCGAGGCGGTGGCGACGTCGCCCAGCATGCGGTCGCGCACCGCGCGATAGGTCGGCACGTAGGCGCGGTCGGTCAGGTAGGCGTTCACCTTGACCAGCGCGTGCGGCCACATGTTGCGTTGCTGCAGGACGGCCAGGATGTTCTGCCAGGCCAGTTCGATCTGCTCGCCGGCGTCGGCCGGAAAGGTGCCGTCCGGGCGCACGCCGAACAGGCCCGAGATATGCAGCATCCGGCCGTGGCCCGTCGTTTCGACGACGTGATGGTAGCGCGACGACGGTTTGGCGATGCCGTCGATGTCGAATCGGTCGATCTTCATGCCCCTCTCCGCTTCGGTATAGGATCGCGATCAGGGCTGGATCATGGCCTAGTTTTCGAACGGCCAGAAGATCGGAATCACGAACGTCGCCGTCGCCCACATGATCAGGTTCAAGGGCAGGCCGATCTTGACGAAATCCATGAATTTGTAGCCACCCGCGTTGTAAACGAAGGTGTTCGTCTGATAGCCGATCGGCGTCGCGAAGCTGGCGCTCGCGGCAAACATCACCGCCACGGCGAACGGCCGGGGATCGACGCCCATCTGGTGCGCAAGGCCGACGGCGATCGGCGTCAGCAGGACGGCGGCGGCGTTGTTGCTCATGGTTTCGGTCAGCACCGAGGCGAGCAGGTAGACGGCCGACAGGACGGCGATGGGACCGAGCGCGCCGACCGTCGCGACGAAGTATTCGATCACCAGCTTGGCCGCGCCGGTCTTTTCCATCGCGACGCCGACGGCCAGCATCCCGAAGATCAGCATGATGATGTTCCAGTGAATCGAGCCGTAGGCGTCTTCCGGCTCGATGCAGCGGAAGGCGACGACCGCCGTCGCCGCCATCAGCGCGAGCGCCGCGATCGGCAGCACGTCGAAGGCGGCAAGGCCCATGACCGACAGCACGGCGGCGACGGCGATCGGCGCCTTGTTCCGCCGCAGCGGCCATTCGGCGGGCTGGGTCAGATTGATCAGTTCCTGGTAGTCGAACAGCCGCTTCATGCTCTCGGCGGATCCCTCGAGCAGAAGCGTGTCGCCCATGCGCAGGCGGACGTCGTCGAAGTTGCCGGAAAGGCTGGCGCCCTGGCGGTGAATCGCGAGGATGTAGGCGCCGTACAGCCGGCGCAGGTTCAGGTCCGCCACGCGCCGGCCGAGAAACCGCGACTGCGGCCCGACCACGCCTTCCATCGCCATCGTCTCGCGCGTCGCCATCGGCTCGATCGCGTGGACGGTGCTGCCGCCGAAGGCCACGTCGCCGGCCGCGCGCAGGCCCAGCATGTCGCCGACCTTGCTGCGCACGACGATTCTGTCGCCGGCCTGGATTTCGACCTGATCGATGTCGATGCGCCGGCCGAACGACGCGTCGTTTCGAATCAGGTCGACGATGCGCAGGCCCCGTTCCTCGGTAAATCCGGCGTCCTTGGCTTTCTTGCCGACCAGCGGCGATTCGAGCGGCACCAGCACGTCGGCCAGGAACGTCCGGTCCTCCGACTTGGGCAGCGCGCTGGCCGCCCGGTCGCGCTCGGGCAGCAGCCAACGGCCCGCGACCGCCAGATAGACAAGCCCGACCGCGCCCATGATCGCGCCCGCCGCGGTGATCTCGAACATGCCGAACGGTTCGAGGCCGTGCTGCTGGGCCACGCCGTCGACCAGAATATTGGTCGACGTGCCGATCAGGGTGGTGGTCCCGCCGAAGATGCTGGCGAAGGAAAGCGGGATCAACAGCTTCGACGCCGGAATCTTGATCGTCGTCGCCAGGCCGATGACCACCGGCGTCAGGATGACCACCACGGGCGTGTTGTTGATGAAGGCGGAGTTGACCATGGTGCCGGCCATCATCATCGCCAGCGCG
>CAZDFF010000396.1:0-270 GCA_964504425.1 uncultured Hyphomicrobiales bacterium | reverse complement strand
CCTTCGCCACGAGCCGGCCGAGGCTGTCGATCACGCCCGTCCGTTCCAGCGCGGCGCTGAGCACGAACATTGCCGCGATGGTGATCGGGGCGCTGTTGCCGAACACGCCAAAGACGTCGTCGGCCGTCAGGATACCGGTCGCCAGCAGCACGCCCATGGCGCTGAGGGCGACAATGTCCGGCGGCATTCGTTCGCGGACGAAGCCGAAGAATACGGCCGCCACCAGGACGAGGACGATGGCGATTTGCAGCGACGGCCAATCGAGGATGT
>CAZDFF010000395.1:0-2679 GCA_964504425.1 uncultured Hyphomicrobiales bacterium | reverse complement strand
CTGGAAAGTCTGGCAGCCAAGAGGGCCGCGCGAAATCGAGGTGTGGACCTGGACCTTGGTGGAACGCGATATGCCCGAGGAACTCAAACGCGGGATCCGACACACCAACGAAAAGACCTTTGGCGCTGCCGGCCTGCTCGAAGGAGACGATGGCGAAAACATGGAGGGCAATACGCAAACCTCCGCCGGCTGGGTGACACGTCAACAGCCGCTGAATACCGAAATGGGGATGGGGCGCGAGGGTTTCCGCGAGGGCTATCCGAGCAAGCTGTCTGAACCCGCCGACAACGAGGCCGCGCATCGTAATTTCCTTCGCATGTGGGAAAGCATGATGTCGGCCAAGGATTGGGACGAGATCATCGCGCTTCGTCGTCGGGATGCGCGCATATGATAACGACTGCGCCGGGTACCGTAGTTCCGCTAGAAACCTACTACGAGATTCAAAATTTTTTGTTTCGCGAAGCCCGTCTGCTAGACGACGAACAATTCCGCGACTGGCTCGCGCTGTTGACGCACGACATCCATTATTGGTTGCCGATCCGTGAAAATCGCTTCCGCAAAGATCGCCGCCCAGCGCCGACTCCCGACAACTCGGCTTCGGTGTACAACGACGACCTCGCTGACTTATCCGATCGCGTCGCACGCTTCGAGACCGGCTTGGCCTGGATCGAAGATCCGCCCGCCAGAGTCCGCCGTGTCATCTCGAATATTGAGGCGGAAAACACGGCGCAGACTGATGAGTTCTCCGTATATTCGAATATCATTCTTTATCGTAATCGTCGCCAGGACGAAGAAGCCTGGTTCGTCGCCGCGCGGCGGGATCGTCTGCGGCGAGTTGATGGTGCCTGGCGTCTTGCCAGGCGTCATGTGGTGCTCGATCAGCATGTGATCCTTGATGAAAATTTGTCGGTATTTCTATAAGCGTTACCGAACATCTTATTAGAGTTCATCTCGAGCAAAGAGCCTTGGCGTTTGCAACGTTAAACGCGGGAAGGGTCGAAGGCTCATGGCGATCCCAGACCGCCATGGGTTAGCACAGTGCGTCGCCTCGTGAAGTGACTCTCGTGGAGAAGACGCTAGATTACCTAATTGTCGGTAAGGCGCCGGAGAAGCTAATCGACGACAAAGCGTATGACAGGGATAAACCGGATCAATGGCTTGAACGGGAACGTGCGATAGCACTGATTGAGCCCCGCAAATCGAACGGAATGAAGCCGAAGAGTCCGGACGGCTGGACGTTATGGCGATATTGGCATCGGCGACGAATCGAACAACTGTTCGCTCGGTTCCAAAAATTCCGTCGTTTGGTAACCCGGGGCGAATGCCATATCGACAGCCTGCTAGATTCTCCCGGCCAGCCCGCATTGTTGTCCTGTTGAGACATTTTGAAGCGAGTGCTAGAAATTCTAGCATACCAGTTAACCTGTCCGTATACTTCTCGCAGTCATCGAGCGCTCAACTGAGCGCCGAAACACTGCACGCTTGGCCGCGGACGGGGCTTGGCGTGCCGCCGTTAGATTGGAATGCACCGCCTCCACGGGATCCAGAGACCATGTCAGTATCTGCGCTCGATCCAATGACTCTTCACTACCACGTCGAGCAATTGCTCGCGCGTTACGTACACTGCATCGACGGCGATGAACTTGAGCAGTGGCCAATGCTGTTCACAGAAAACTGTCTCTATCGCGTGATCGCGAAAGAAAATGCTGACCGTAACCTACCGATCGCCGCTATGTACTGCGATTCACGCGCGATGTTGAGCGACCGAGTGATCTCTCTGCGTCACGCGAATATCTATGAGAAACATCAATATCGGCACATTGTTTCGTCACTGCGCGTGGAACCACGCGCCGATGGCACGATCGACGCACGAAGCAATTACGTGGTGTACAGAACACGCACCAGCGGCGCGACTGAGGTCTACAACGCGGGACTCTATCTTGATCGTATCTTGCTTCAAGAAGACCGCTGGTTGTTCGCGGAAAAGCAAGTCATTTTTGATACGAACCTCATCGACGCCCTAATGGTCCTCCCCCTCTGAATCGGTCTCGATTTTGATAGGTCCTAATGATGATCAAAGAATCCCACGACGCACTTAACCAACCTTGGCCACAACCCCTGCAGGGGTTCGCAGTTCCTTATGAAGTGTTTACTTCGACGGATATCTACAAGCGCGAACAAGACGCGATTTTCCGTGGCGACACATGGAATTTCGTCGCACTTGAGGCGGAGATCCCAAACTCCGGAGATTTTAAGGCGACCTTCATTGGTGAAACGCCGGTGATCGTTACGCGCGACACCGACGGTGGCATCAACGTCATGCAGAACCGCTGCGCGCATCGCGGGGCGATGGTATGCCGCGAGCCGCGGGGCAACACCGCTCATCTGGAATGCGTATACCACCAGTGGGCTTATGATTTAAAAGGCAAATTACTCGGCGTCCCGTTTCGTCGCGGCATCAGAGGGCAGGGCGGCATGCCCGACCGTTTTGCTCTTGCGGATCATGGACTAGATCTATTGCGTTGCGAAACGATCGCGGGTCTCGTTTTCGCGACGTTTTCGCGCCAAGTCGCACCACTGCGTGATTATCTTGGTAGCACTGTCGTTCAGGCTATCGAGCGCATCTTCAATCGTCAGATCGAGGTGCTCGGCGACCAGCGTCAATTCATGCACGGCAAC
>CAZDFF010000394.1:0-2687 GCA_964504425.1 uncultured Hyphomicrobiales bacterium | reverse complement strand
ATCTCAACGCCTTCATCACCGAAACGCCGGACATCGCGCGCGCGCGCGCCGATGCCTCCGACGCGCGCCGCGCCAAGGGCGAAACCAAGGGGCCGATGGACGGCATTCCCGTCGCCATCAAGGATTTGTTCTGCACCGAAGGCGTGCTGACGACGGCGGCCTCGCACATTCTCGACGGGTTCAAGCCGCCCTACGAATCGACCGTGTCGGCGAAGCTGCGCGACGCCGGTGCGGTGATGCTGGGCAAGACCAATCTCGACGAATTCGCCATGGGCTCGGCCAACATCACCAGCCATTACGGGCCGGTAAAGAATCCCTGGCGGGGCACCGGCAACAGCGACCGGGTACCGGGCGGATCGTCGGGCGGTTCGGCCGCTGCCGTCGCCGGCGGACTTGTTATTGCCGCTACCGGGACCGACACCGGCGGCTCGATCCGCCAGCCTGCGTCGTTCACCGGCATCGTCGGCCTGAAGCCGACCTATGGCCGTTGCTCGCGCTTCGGCATCGTCGCCTTCGCGTCCTCGCTCGATCAGGCGGGGCCGATGACGCGCACGGTCGAGGACGCGGCGATCATGTTGCAGGCGATGGTCGGGCTCGATCCCAACGATTCCACCTCGGCGCCGGTCGACGTTCCCGATTTCCGCGCCGCGACCCAGCAGGGCATCGAGGGCCTGCGCGTCGGCATCCCCAAGGAATACCGGGTCGACGGCATGCCGTCCGACATCGACGCGCTGTGGCGGCAGGCGGAAACCTGGTTGAAGGCCGAAGGCGCCGAGTGCGTGCCGGTCAGCCTGCCGCATACCCGTCATGCGCTGCCGACCTATTACGTCATCGCCCCGGCCGAGGCGTCGTCGAACCTGGCGCGCTACGACGGCGTGCGGTTCGGGCTGCGCGTGCCCGGCGACACGCTCGATGACATGTATATGAACACGCGCGCCGCCGGTTTCGGCGCCGAGGTCCGCCGCCGCGTCCTGATCGGCACCTACGTGCTGTCGGCCGGTTACTACGACGCCTATTACCTGAAGGCGCAGAAGGTCCGCGCCTTGATCGCCCGGGATTTCAAGCGGGCGTTCGAGGACGTCGACGTGCTGCTGACGCCGACGGCGCCGTCCGCCGCGTTCGTCATCGGCGAGAAGATGGACGATCCGATCGCCATGTACCTGAACGACGTCTTCACCGTGCCGGCGAGCCTGGCGGGCCTGCCGGCGATCTCAGTGCCGGGCGCGCTGTCGAAGGACGGCTTGCCGCTCGGCCTGCATTTGATCGGCAAGCCGTTCGACGAGGAAACCGTGCTGCGTGCGGCGGCGGCGATCGAGCGCACCAGCGGATTTCAGACTCGTCCCTCGAAGGTCGGGAGGCACGCGTGAGCTACCGGGTCGAAGGCGAAACGGGCACCTGGGAAGTCGTCATCGGGCTCGAAGTTCACGCCCAGGTCATTTCCGAGGCCAAGCTCTTCTCCGGCGCCGCGACCGCGTTCGGGTCCGAGCCGAACACCCAGGTGTCGCCGATCGACGCGGGATTTCCCGGCATGCTGCCGGTCATCAACGAACGCTGCGTCGAACAGGCGGTGCGCACCGGTCTCGGCCTCAAGGCGAAGATCAACCTCCGGTCGGTTTTCGAGCGGAAGAACTATTTCTACGCCGATCTGCCGCAGGGCTATCAGATTTCGCAGTACAAGCACCCCATCGTGGGCGAGGGTACGATCCAGCTGGATTTTCCCGACGGCAGCGCCCGCGCCGTCGGCATCGAACGCCTGCACCTGGAACAGGACGCGGGCAAGTCGATGCACGACCAGGATCCGAAGCGGTCCTTCATCGATCTCAACCGATCCGGCGTCGCGCTGATGGAGATCGTGTCCAAGCCCGACCTGCGCAGTCCCGAGGACGCGGGCGCGTACCTGCGCAAGCTGCGCTCGATCCTGCGCTATCTCGGCACCTGCGACGGCAACATGGAGGAAGGCTCGCTCCGTTGCGACGTCAACGTGTCGGTCCGCAAGGAGGGCGAATCGGATCTGCGCACCCGCGCCGAGGTGAAGAACGTGAACTCGGTCCGCTTCGTCATGCAGGCGATCGAGCACGAGGCGCGGCGCCAGGTCGACGTCTACGAGGCCGGCGGCGAGGTGATCCAGGAAACGCGGCTGTACGACGCGCACAAGGGCGAAACGCGCTCCATGCGCAAAAAGGAATTCGCGCACGACTACCGCTATTTCCCGGATCCGGACCTGCTGCCGCTCGACATTTCGCGCGACTACATCGACGCGATCGCGGCGACCCTGCCGGAACTGCCCGACGAAAAGAAAGAGCGCTTCATGCGCGAATACGGGCTAACCGCCTACGACGCGGGCGTGCTGGTGGTCGACCGCGAGACCGCCGATTTCTACGAAACGGCCGCGCGCGCCAAGGGGCCGAAGGGCGAACGCGACGCGAAGCAGGCGGCCAACTGGATCATCACCAATCTGTTCGCGGTGCTGAACGCGAAGAATTTGACCATCGCCCAAAGCCCGATTTCGGCCGCGCAGATCGGCCAACTGCTCGATTTGATTGCCGACAACACGATTTCCGGGCGCCTCGCCAAGGACGTGTTCGAAATCATGGCGGCGACGTCGAAGGACCCGGCCGACATCGTCGCCGAAAAGGGCCTGACCCAGATCAGCGACACCGGCGCGATCGAAGCCGCCATCGACCAGG
>CAZDFF010000393.1:0-2690 GCA_964504425.1 uncultured Hyphomicrobiales bacterium | reverse complement strand
CGGATCGCGAACGAACACGCCCGGAATCGCCGGTGCAGCGAGCCGAGGCCGTTCCATTCCATCCGGTAGGCGGGAAACCCGGTGCCGACGCCGCTGCTGACGGTGTCGCCGCGCAGCCGCTTGCCGACCAGGCCGACGTGGCATTGCGCGCAGGCCAGGTTCAACTGCCCCTGGCGGCGTTCGTAGAAGTCGCGACCGGCGTCGAAATACGGCTTGGCCGGGCCGTCGACGGCGACGTTCATCGGCAGGCCGCGCGACTGGCCGGCGACGTAGGCTGTCAACGCCAGCAAGGACTCACTTTCATAACCAAACGGCGGCGCGCCCTGGCGCCGGGTGCGGCATTGCTCGATCCTGAGTTCCAGGTTCAGCAGCGTGCCCGTTTCCTCATCGACCGCCGGATAGCGCGCGGCGACGCCTTTCATCGACGTCGCCGCGTCGCCGTGGCAATCGCGGCACGATTTCCCGCCCGACGGCGATTTCTCGGCCCACCGCTCGGCGCCGAGTTCGACCCAGAGGGTGCCCGGGTTGCGCATGTCGTCGTCTTGGAGCGCGCGCAGCGCCGGGGACAGGAATTCCTTGCCTGGGCGGGTATCCGCCGCCGATCCGGGGCCGGGCGCGAGGACAAGAGCGAGGGCGAGAAGGGAGAGAAATCTCGCCGTCATTGGACGACAAGGCGGGCGGTCTTGATGAAGACGGCGCCGCCGTCCTCGTGCCATTCGAAGACGATGTCGCCGGTTTCGCGCGCGACCGTGGTGAATTCGATGTAGGGATTGGTGGCGATGCCCTGCGACAGGTCCATGCGGAAGATTTCCTCGCCGCCGTAGACGGCGCGGAATGTGTTGATGATGCGCCGGGGCGTCACCACGCCGGTCGCGTCGTTGCGGCCGCCGCGTACCATCGGATGCATGGCGAGCGTGCGGATTTCCACCACCTGGCCCGGTTTCGCCGTCTTCGGCACCCTGATCCGCGTCTGCGCCATCTTTGTCTCCGTCACATGCCGCCGTCGATGCACGCGGCGATGGTCACCAGCACTTCCTGGTGCGCCATCCAGAAGCTGCCGTCGCTCATCGCCGCGACGGCATAAACGTCCTGGGTCAGGGCCAGGCGGATGTTGGTGCCGACCTTGGCGCGGCCGGCGCGCGGCCCGATATGGAATCGGGCGACGTTGGGAAACGGATTGCGCGGCGCGACGATGTCGATGGACTTCACGTGATCGGCGGCGGTCATCGGGCTGTCGACGACGATGCCCATGGAGACCGAATTGCCGCTTTCGGAAATTCGGGGGATGTCGATCTTGATGCGGCCTTCCTTGGGAACGACGCCGCCGGTCGCCTTCAGGATGGCGGGCGACAGCGGCTTCGCGGCATGCACGATCGGAATCCCGGCGCCGAGCACCAGGGTCGCCGTGCCGCCCGCAATGACGGCGCGCCGGGTCGGACGGAAAAGGAAGCGGGATCGTTCATCGTTCATTTTCTTAAACCCGACAGGTAAGCGACCAAATCCTCGATCTCGCCCGCGCTCAGAATCGGTTTGCCTCGGTACTCCGGCGCGACGTCGGCAAGGCCGTCGACGCGATAATAAGCCGGCATCACCGTCCGAGGAACGACGCGCGTCTGGTCGACGACCCGGAGCCTGATCTGCCCCAGGCTCAGCCGGTCGCCCACGTTCGCCAGCGACGGTCCGACGTCGCCCGGAAACGTCGCTTCGGCCGCCGGCAGGGCGTGGCAGGCGATGCAATTGCCGCGCTTGCGGTCGACGGCGACCTTCAACCCGCGCGCGGCGACGCCGGTCAGGCCGTCGAGCGGAGCCGGGATCGCGTCGCCGACGACCCGGTAGGGCGCCAATTCGGCGGCGCCTGCCGGTGCCGCCGCCGTCAGCGCAACGGCGGCCGCCACGACGATGCGTTGTCTTGCCCTCACGCCACCTTCAGGTCCGCGTTCTTCAGCGGGAACGACCGGATGCGCTTGCCGGTCGCCCCGAAGATGGCGTTCAGCACGGCGGGCGCGGCGACCGAAATGGTCGGCTCGCCGATGCCGCCCCAGAACCCGCCGGACGGCATGACGATGGTTTCGACCGCCGGCATCTCGTCCATGCGGATGACGTTGTAGGAGTCGAAGTTCTCCTGCTCGATGCGGCCTTCCTTGACCGTGCATTCGCCGTATAGCAGCGCCGACAGGCCGTAGACGAACGACCCGTCGGTCTGCGCCTCGATCTGGCCGGGATTGACGGCGTGGCCGGAATCGACGGCGGCGACGATGCGATGCATCTTCAGCTTGCCCTGCGGACTGACCGACACTTCCGCCACGGCGGCGGTATAGGTGCCGAAGCCCTTGTGCTGGGCGATGCCGCGGAACACGCCCTTGGGCGCCGGCTTGCCCCAGCCGGCCTTTTCCGCGACCGCGTTCAGCACGCCCAGATGCTTCGGGAAATTCGCCATCAGCTTGCGGCGGAATTCCAGCGGGTCCTGACCGGCGGCGTGCGCCAGCTCGTCCATGAAGCATTCCAGGTAGATGGCGTTGTGGTTGTGGTTGACGCCGCGCCAGAAACCGGGCGGGACGTGGGTGTTGCGCATGGCGTGGTCGATCAGCAGGTTCGGCACCGCATAGCCGATCTGTCCGTCGCCGGACGCGAGCAGGCCCTGGAACGCCAGCATGTCGGCGCCGTTGACCAACGCGCCCGGCCGCACCTTG
>CAZDFF010000392.1:0-2702 GCA_964504425.1 uncultured Hyphomicrobiales bacterium | reverse complement strand
GCCCCGGCCCGAGAAAACGCTCGCGGCGGCTTTTTCGCTCGACGCCTATACCCCGCAACAGATGGCGAGCCGGGTCGAAACCGTCGGCATCGCCAAGGCGGCGCTGCCGATCCTGCCGTTGCTGGCGTTATCGATCCTGGCGGGCGCCTTCATCGCCTTCGGCGCCATGCTGTTCACGGTAACGATGACCAACCACGGTCTCGGCTTCGGCATCGCCCGGCTGATCGGCGGCATCGTGTTCTCGCTCGGCCTGATCCTGGTGGTCGTCGGCGGCGCCGAGCTGTTCACCGGCAACGTGCTGCTGGCGATGGGCTGGGCGGACCGGAAGATTTCGACCGCGGCATTGTTGCGGAATTGGACCATCGTTTATTTAGGCAATTTCGTCGGCGCGGTCGGCATGGCAATTCTGGCGTACCTGGCGGGCATGACGCTGCTGGATAACGGCGCGGTCGGAATCACCGCGATCAAACTGGCCCAGGCCAAGATGACGCTGCCGTTCTGGACGGCGTTCTTCAAGGGCGTGCTGTGCAACGCGCTGGTCTGTCTCGCGGTCTGGCTCTGTTTCGCCGCGCGCGGTGTCGCCGACAAGATTCTCGCCATCATTTTCCCGATTTCCGCGTTCGTCGCGCTGGGGTTCGAGCATTCGATCGCCAACATGTACTTCGTTCCCATGGGCATGCTGGCGTCGCTCGATGGCGGGACGGCGGCCGGGATCGGCGGCGTGGTCCGGAATTGGATGCCGGGCGCGGCCGTCGGCGTCGCGCTCGACCTCGCCGGCATGATCCGCAATCTGGTCCCGGTAACGCTGGGCAACATTGTCGGCGGCAGCGTTTTCGTCGCGCTCAGCTATTACGTCATCTATCTGCGCTCCCGAAAATAAGACGATTCCCGGCCAAAATACCCATGCGGGGCGCCTTTCAAGGGCGGCACGGCATCTGCTAGTTTAGCCCAGCATCCGGAGGAACCCGTGGCCGACGAAGAACCCAAGGAACCGAAAAACGCGATGGGCGTGACGCGCGGCACCGTGCTCGCCATCGTCGCCCTGTGCGCCGCCTTCATCGTCGGCGGCTACGGGGTTCTGTATCTTTTGGGCGTCGGTTTCGGCCCGAAGCAAAGCGCGACCGCGCCCGTCGTTTCCATCGGCGGTCCGTTCACGCTGGTCGATCAGAACGGCAAGACCGTCACCGACAAGGACTTTCGCGGCAAGCTGATGCTGGTCTTCTTCGGCTATACCTATTGCCCCGACGTCTGCCCCACGTCCCTGACCCAGATCGCCCAGACCCTCGACATCCTGGGCAAGGCCGGCGAGAAGGTCGTACCCGTCTTCATCACCATCGATCCCGAGCGAGACCGTCCGGAATATCTGAAGGACTACGTGCAGCACTTCCATCCGCGCCTAGTCGCCCTGACCGGCACGGTGGAACAGATCAAGGCTGTGGCCAAGGAATACCGTGTTTATTTTTCCAAGGTGCGCGAAAAAGGCGGCGGCGAAGACGATTACCTGATGGACCACACCGCGATCGTCTACCTGATGGGGCCGGACGGGAAATTCCTGACCCACATCAGCCACGGCACCGACCCGGACGCCATGGCCAAGCGCATCCGGAAATACCTGTGATCCCATGAGCGCCACCGGCGGCGTCATCATCGCCGCGCCCGCCTCGGGGAGCGGCAAGACCGTCTTTACCCTGGGACTGCTGCGCCATCTCGTCCGATCGAGCGTCAAGGTGGCGTCGGCCAAGGCCGGCCCCGATTACATCGACCCGGCGTTCCACGCCGCCGCCACGGGACGGCCGTGCCTGAACCTCGATATTTGGGCGATGCGCCCGGCGACCCTTGCCGCCGCCGTGGGGTCTTTATCGTTGGACGCCGATCTCGTCGTCTGCATCAGCGAGGCGACGCGGCGCGACTTCGTCGCCTGGGCCGCAGCCCGCGGCGGCGCGCGGGGAACGGTCGCGACGCTGCGGCTGGGCGACGACCGACCGGCCACGCCGCCCGCTGCACCGCCGCCCGAGCTCGCCGACCTGGTTCCCGGCCGCTTCGTGCTCGCGGTCAGCACGATCCAGGTGCGCAAGAACTACGATCTGCTCTACGCGCTGTGGCGGCGCCTGCGCGAGCGCGACACGCCGGACCTGCCCGTGCTGGTGATCGCCGGACGCCGCGGCTGGCTCGCCAGCGACCTGCTGACCTTGATCGAGAAGGACAAGCTGACCGAAGGCCATATCAGGATCTGCGACGATCCCGACGACACGGCGCTGGCGTGGCTCTACGCCAATTGCCGGTTCACGCTTTACCCCTCGCTCTACGAAGGCTGGGGTCTGCCGATCGCGGAGAGCCTCGCCTACGGCAAGGCCTGCATCGCATCCGAGACGTCGTCGATGCCGGAGGTCGGGCGGGGGCTGGCGCTCCACCTCGACCCGCTCGACTTCATGGCCTGGCAGCGCGAGATCGAGCGGCTGATTGCGGACGACGCCCGGCTCGCCGCGCTCGAAGCGCGCATCCGGGCGGGGTTCCGTCCGCATTCCTGGGCGGCGTCGGGTGCCGAACTGCTGGCGCTGGTCGATGCGACGGCAGCCGGTCCCGCGCAGGCGGCGGGCGCGCGGGCGCGGGCCGGGGAATGACGCGCGCCAGCGCCCCGTTGTGCAGCGGCGACTTGAAGTGCTAAACGCTCCCCTCGACTTTCCCGCCATCTCCGACGGTTC
>CAZDFF010000391.1:1067-2728 GCA_964504425.1 uncultured Hyphomicrobiales bacterium | reverse complement strand
ATTGTTCCCAGTAAAGCGCGTGGCGGTCGCCCCGCTTCAGGGTCCCCTGGTCATAGGGGTCGATGCGGGGAAAGAAATCGGTCTGGTCCTTATGCGCATCCATGGAACCGGGCCTTCTCATGCGACGCCTTCAAGCAAGCCATCGTTCGGTCAGCCGTGCAAGCCCTTTAGCATCGCAAGATAGTCCGGATGGTCGGGTTCGATGACGCCGTGGCGGATCAGGAAATCGATGACGATGACGGCGCAGTTGAACTTGAAGCGGTCGGTGTCGCGGACGATCTCGGCGACTTCGTCGATGGGATAAAGGCGGAAGGATTCGATCTCGCCGTCGGTGTTTCGCGGTTCGAAATCCGCCGGCACGGCAAGGTCGTAGTTAAAGAGCACGTCGCGGCGCAGCCCTTCCTTGCGCCGGGTGGTGTAGGAAACGGCGCCGATGGGCTTGGCCTTGGCCGCGAGCGCCCGGGGAATGGCCGCTTCCTCGGCGCATTCCTTGATCAGGTTGTCCATCAGCGAGATGCCGGCGGGCTGGCCGCCGGCGACCATCTGATCCAGCTTGCCGGGGCCGGTCGGTTTCGTGAGGCTGCGCCGGCCGACCCACATATAAAGACGGCCGTCCTTTTCGACATAGCCGTTCATGTGCACGCCGTAGGCGCGCACCCCGAACAGCGGCACCGCGGCGCGTTCCATGTGGAACAGCACCGGGCCGGAGAAACGGTCGCCGACCGGATAGGGTTCGCCGCGCCAGCCGTCGATCTCGCCGTTCGCCTTCATTTCCAAAAGAACGTCGTCGACGGCCTTGGTGCGGCTTTCGAAACCGTCGAGGCCGGGAATGAATTCGATCGTGTCCCGTTCGACGCGGAAGACGTCGGGGAAGGCGCGCAGCCGTTCGGCCAGCGCGTCGTCGATCAGGCCGACCTCGCGGCCGTCGACCGTGAACGGGCGATGGCCCTTCGGATCGAAGACGTGGCATTCGGCGATGCGGTCCATGAAGCTCATGGCCTGGATCATAAAGCGGCACCCCGGCCGATCAAGCGGCGCCCGCTTGTCTTTTTAACCGGGCTATGAGAGCCTTTCGAGACCGTCGTGAGTCCTGGTGAGTCCTGGGGAGGGCGCGATCGGCATGACCATCTCGGTGCGCAAGACCGGCGCGGACAGTTTCGCCGTGACCCTCGGCCATGCCACGGCGACCGTCGACGGCAACGGCCTCAAATCGCTTTTGCTGCAGATCACCCAATTGCTGATGCCGGGCGCGAACATGGGCGCCTCGCCGCTCCGGAACGCCACCGACGTGACGGCGCGTTTGAAAAGAGCCAACGACGTCGGCGTGCAGGCGCTGATCCGCGCCGTCGATCACGACGACGTGCTGGTCTTGCTGAAGGTCGGCGAGAACGACCGGGACCTGACGCGGAAGCTCTACGGCAACATGAGCGAGCGCATGCGCAAGATGTGCGTCGAGGACATGCTGTTCAAGTTCAAGGAAGGCATCGCCGACGACACCGTCGGCGCGGCGATGGGCCGCATCGGGCGCAAGGCGGCCGACCTGGAAGTGGCCGGCACGCTGACCTACGGATAAGACTTCCGAGCGAAAACGGGGCGACCGATCAGGCCGCCGCGTCCTTGCGTTCTTTCGTCACCCGCACGTAGGCCCGGGCGCAATGTTC
>CAZDFF010000391.1:0-1057 GCA_964504425.1 uncultured Hyphomicrobiales bacterium | reverse complement strand
GGCTTGCCTTCGATGGCGGGGTGTCCGCAGAAGCGGAATTCGTCGGTGCCCGGCTCGCCGTCCGGCCACGAGCACATGCCCGCCTTCAGGCTTTCGAGCCGCACCACCGAGCTCGACTCCACCTTTTTCGCGACCGGGGTATAGCGCTTGGGAAGTCCCAGGCGATGCACCTTGCCGACCACCGCGTTCTTGGTGATGCCCAACCGGTTGCCGATCTCGCTGGTCGAGAGGCCTTCGTTCCACAGCGCGATCAGGGCGCTGATCCGTAACGGCGTCCATTCTTCAGACATGGCATTCTGCAAGCGCGCGACCGACGGGCCTTCCCAGGACGTCCCTTCCGCTTCGCGAGGCTTTGCCTCCTCGTTGTTGTTCGATCCGACGGCGGGCCCGTTCGGGGCCCCTATCCGCCGAAAAAGCTACAAGATTGATGAAAGGAGAGCAAGCGGAACACAAGATATTGGGTATCATGCTATATCTTGTGGATAAGTCTGTGGACATGCATTGAGTGCGCCGAGGGTGCGTTCGCAATTGCGAGAAAATCTTCGTTCGTCCGGGGGCACGCTTGATATAATCGGTGCCCGTTCGTGGAGGGACCGATGACCAGCAAAACCGCGTCGAAGAAGAAGCCCGCGCGCGCCAAGGCGAAGCCCAGCCTCGCCGATTGGCGGAAGGCAGTGGCGACCGAAACCAAGGGCGCGGGCGCGGAGTCCCTCCTGTGGAAAACGCCCGAAGGGATCGACGTCAAGCCGCTCTACACGTCGGCCGATCTGGAAAATATCGAGGCCGTCGACAGCCTGCCGGGCTTCGCGCCCTATCTGCGCGGCCCCAAGGCGACCATGTACGCGGGCCGCCCGTGGACCATCCGCCAGTACGCCGGCTTCTCGACGGCGGAAGATTCCAACGCCTTCTATCGCGCCAACCTGAAGGGCGGACAGAAGGGGCTTTCGGTCGCGTTCGATCTGGCCACCCATCGCGGCTACGACTCCGATCATCCGCGCGTGATCGGCGACGTCGGCAAGGCCGGCGTCGCGATCGATTCCGTCGAGGACATGAAGAT
>CAZDFF010000390.1:0-2733 GCA_964504425.1 uncultured Hyphomicrobiales bacterium | reverse complement strand
CTGACGAGGTATAAATGCAAAAAGGCCGGCGTCCCTCGCGGGGCGCCAGCCTTTTTGTCGATTCGGAGGTTAGATCGCGCCGGCGAGAATGACGAGGCCGAACACCGACATCGCGCCGCCTACCCCGCGCACCAACAGCGCGCCTTTTGCCTCGGCCGCTTTGGCGGCGACGAACCCGAGTCCGATGCCCGCGCCGTGCAGAAGCGCGGTCGCCAACATGAAGCCGGCCCCGTAAGCCATTCCCGCCATCGTTTCCGGCATTTCGGTGCCGTGGGCATGGCCGTGAAACACGGCGAAGACACCGACCAAAAGCATCGCAAGAACGATCGGCGCCTTCGGACGGAACGCCACCGCCGCGCCCAGCACCACGACCGAAAGGGCGATACCGATTTCGACCGCCGGAACCGTCACGCCAGCGACGCTCAGCGCGCCACCCAACGCCATGACGCCGACGAAGGCCGCGGGGACCAGCCACAAGGCGCGGCCGCCGAGCTGGCCGGCGAACAAGCCGACGGCGACCATTGCCAGCACGTGATCGACCCCGAAGATCGGATGGGTGAAACCGTGGGCGAAGCCGGCCGTGCCGCCCTGGCCCGTATGGGCGAAGGCAACGGCGGGAAAAAGAAGCGCAAGGGCGGCGATGACGGAGGCGAATGTACGAGACATGGCTTTGACGATCTCCAACTGATGGGACAGTAAGATAAAATTAAAAAAACAGCATACGCAATCGAAAATGCCATGCCGCTACGGCATGACGCCACGCGGATCAGTCCTCCGGCACAATGACGACTTGGCCGTAGCGCACGCCCCGTTCGGCGACCACATGGTCGGCGAAATGGCGCACCTCGCCGACCCGCCCCTTCAGCACGGTCACTTCCATGCATCGGTCGTGATCGAGATGAACGTGCAATGTGCTGAGCGCCAGCTTGTGATGGTCGTGAAAGGCCGTGGTCAGACGCTTGGCGAGGTCGCGTTTTTCGTGATCGTATGTATATATAAGTGTCGCGACGCAATTCTTGCGGTCGTCATGGGCGGCATCGGCTTGGCCCAGGCCCGCCCGGGCAAGATCGCGGATGGCCTCCGATCGGGTGTCGTAGCCGCGCTGCGCGATGAAGCGGTCGAGCGCCGCCATCAGATCGTCGTCCAAGGTGATCGTGACTCGATGCATGGAAGCCCCACGAGAATGGTATCGCCCAAGGTAATCGGCCAAGCATCTTGACGGGCGCCATCGCCGTTGGCCATTGCTTCCGCAAATCGGGCCGAGCCCGCGCCAAGCCTCGTCTTTTTGCGATGCAGCAAATAATCGCTTGACAAGAGAGGCGCCGGCGCTCATGTTGCCGCCCGACACGATTTCTCGCGATCGCGCGACGCGCCTAGAAACTTCGAGTTTCGGCGCCTTATCCCGAGACAATCCACGAAACTTCGTCTTCCCCAGTTGCGCATGGGAAATGGCGGTACGCCTTTGTTTCCCACGCCGATGATCGGCGCATGCTCTGGCGGAAAAGGACAGATAACCAACTTGACTCACACGACGTTCCAGGCGCTCGGCGTTGCCGAACCCCTGTTGCTGGCGCTCAGCGCCGAAAACCACAACACACCCACTCCCATTCAAACACAGGCCATCCCGGCACTGCTCGCGGGTCGCGACATGCTGGGCATCGCTCAGACCGGCACCGGCAAGACGGCGGCCTTCGCGCTGCCGATCCTGCAGCGCCTGGCCCAATCCCGTCCGGCGCGAAAGCCCCGACAGATTTCGGCGCTGATCCTGGCGCCAACCCGCGAACTCGCGGTGCAGATCGACGAGCGCCTCAACGCCTACGGGCGCGGGCTCGGCATCACCCGCGCCGTGGTCCTGGGCGGCGTCAGCCAAGGCCCCCAAGTCAAGGCGCTGGCCAAGGGCATCGACATCCTGACGGCGACCCCGGGACGACTCCTGGACCTCATCAACCAGGGCGCCGTGCGACTGGACGGCGTCTCCTTCCTGGTACTGGACGAGGCCGACCGCATGCTGGACATGGGCTTCGTCAAGGACGTGAAGAAGATCGTCGCGAAGCTGCCCAAGGAACGGCAATCGCTGCTGTTTTCCGCGACTATGCCGGCGGACGTCGCCAAGCTGGCGGCCGGCATTCTGACCGATCCCATCCGCGTCGAGGCGACGCCGGCGGCGACCACGGTCGAAAAGGTCGATCAACGCGTCTTCTTCGTCGACGCCAAGGGCAAGCGCCAATTGCTGGAAAAGCTGCTGGGCGATCCCGCCTTTTCCAGGGTGATCGTCTTCACCCGCACCAAGCATGGCGCCAACCGGGTCACCAAGCAATTGGACGACGCCGGCATCAGCGCCACGGCGATCCACGGCAATAAGTCGCAAGGCGCACGCCAGCGGGCGCTCGACGGGTTCCGCAGCGGCAGTGAACGGGTTCTGGTCGCGACCGATATCGCCGCGCGCGGCATCGACGTCGATGGCGTGACCCACGTCATCAACTACGAACTGCCCAACGTTCCCGAAAGCTACGTCCACCGGATCGGACGCACAGCGCGGGCCGGCAAGGCCGGCATCGCGATTTCGTTCTGCGATCCGAGCGAGCGGGCCTATCTCAAGGACATCGAACGCCTGACCAAGCAGCCGCTTGCCGTCGGCGCACCGGCCAAGACGTTCGATCTTCCGCTCAACCCCAAGTTCACCAAGCAAACTAAATCCATCAAGACCCCGGCCAGTAAAGGAGATTTTCACAT
>CAZDFF010000389.1:0-2739 GCA_964504425.1 uncultured Hyphomicrobiales bacterium | reverse complement strand
GATGGCGGAACTTGTTGATGATTCGATCGTAGCCCATGGTGCCGCGCTCGGGCGCATATACGTAGGCGAAACGGTATCCCGCGAGAGCGTCGAGCAGCGCCAGGGTCTTGTCGAGGCGCCCCTTGGCGTCGGCCGCGTCGTCGCCGAAGAAAAGGTTGAACGGATGCAGCGAGACGTGGAGCGTCGGCCGGTGGCGGCGCAGGGCCTCGGCCATGTAGGGCACCAGATCGTATTCCGCGCCTTCGACGTCGATCTTGATCAGCGACACGTTTTCCATCGGCGTTTCGGCAAGGAAGCGCCGCGCGTCCAGGATCGTGACGTCGGCGAAGGGCTTCTGCTCCTGGACCTCCGCGTAGCCGAAGCGCGACAACAGGCTGGTGCCGCTGTTGCCCGGCGCGTTGTTGAAGATCGGCGCCGTGCCGTCGAAAGTGCCGAGCGCGGCTTCGTGCAGCTCGATTTTCCCCGCCAGGCCGGGATTGGCGGCGATATTGCACTTGAGGATACGCAACGCGGCCGGATCGGGCTCGAAGGCAACGACGCGGTCGGCCAGGGTCGCGCCGTAAAGAACCGTCGGGCCGATCCACGCGCCGATGTCGATCAACGTGCCGCCGGGCCGGATGCCGGACTTGATGAATGTGTCGAAGATGACGAAGGTCTCGGGCTCCCATACGCCGGCCACGACCTTTTCCCACCACGGCTCGTGGAACCGCTTGTCGTAGGCGAATTGGCGGCCGTGAACCGCGATCGTGTGCGGCACGGGGGCACCGGGGGCGGGCGGCGTGGACGTGACGCGCGGGCGGTCGGACATGGGGCCTTTAGGTAGCATCCCCGCTGCGGTTCGTCCAACGGCGCGGGGTCATGGCCGCCCGACTGTTTTCGCGATGCCGTCGAACACGGCGCGGAACATCGCTGTGGTCAGGACGCCGGTGTTGGTGTTGTAGCGCGAGCAGTGATAGCTGTCGGCGAGCACCAAGCCGTTCGGCAGGTGGTGGATCGCGCCGTGGCCGAATTTATAGGTGCTTTTCTTCAGGCCGAACGCCGACAGGGTGGCGCCGTGGGCGAGCGCGCCGAGCGCCAGCACCGCTTTCAGATTTTTCATGGCGGCGATTTCGGCGATCAGGAAATTGGCGCAAGCCTTGGCCTCGACGGGCTCGGGCTTGTTCTGGGGCGGCACGCAGCGCACCGCGTTGGTGATCCGCGCGCCGGTCAGTTTCAGGCCGTCGTCGACGGCGGCGCCATAATCGCCCCGGGCCCAGCCGTAGTAGATCAGGGTCGGATACAAAAGATCGCCCGCGTAGTCGCCGGTGAACGGTCGGCCGGTTCGATTGGCGCCCTTGAGCCCGGGCGCCAGGCCGACGATCAGCAGGCGGGCGTCGAGGCCGCCGAAGGAGGGCACCGGCGCGTTGTGGAAATCCGGGAACTTGGCCCGGTTTTCGGCGCGGAACGCCGCGAGGCGCGGGCACAGCGCGCAGTCGGGCACGGGTTCCCGGTCAAGCGCGGCGGGCATGGGAAAAGGCGTCAGGCGGTTTCGCGATAATCCGGGGGCGCGACGTTGCCGTTCGGCTCGCGGCTGCCGCCGTTGCCGGTTCGCTCCTCGCGCGGCGCGCCGGCCCGCGCGATCTGGGCCTGGATGTCCTGCAACTCGATGAACGTGTCGGCCTGACGACGCAGTTCGTCGGCGACCATCGGCGGCTGCGAGCGAATGGTGCTGACCACCGTGACCCGGTTGCCCCGGCGTTGCACCGCCTCGACCAGGCGGCGAAAGTCGCCGTCGCCGGAGAACAGCACGATATGATCCAGGTGGTCGGCCATTTCCATGACGTCGACCGCCAGTTCGATGTCCATGTTGCCCTTGATCTTGCGGCGACCGGACGCATCGGTGAACTCCTTGGTCGGCTTGGTGACCATGGTATAGCCGTTGTAGTCCAACCAGTCGACCAGCGGACGGATCGGCGAGTATTCCTGGTCGTCGAGGAGGGCGGTGTAGTAGAAGGCGCGGATCAGCCGCCCCTTGCCGGCGAAATGCCCGAGCAGGCGCTTGTAGTCGATGTCGAAACCGAGGGCGCGGGCGGCGGCATAGAGGTTGGAGCCGTCGATGAACAGGCCGACGCGCTCCTGCGGATAAAAATTCATGATAAAATCCTTTAATTTCAATTAAATATAAAAAATTACCCACCAAATAGGCGGGCTTGTACCGGCCCCGATGGGTGGGCCGAATTCTAGGCGGTCGACGCTTTGGCGACAAGTATTTGATAGGGCGTGCATATGGATTTATTGGCTGGAGCAGTTTCATGATCTTCGTCGGCATCGGCGCCAATTTGCCGATCGAGAGTTTCGGCTTGCCGCGCGCCACCTGCGGCGCCGCCCTGGGCCGGCTCGACCGCACGGGCGTCCGGATCGTGCGCTGTTCGCCGTGGTACCGCACGGCGCCGGTGCCGGTGTCCGATCAGCCGTGGTTCGTGAACGCGGTCGCCGAGGTCGAAACCGGACTCGATCCCGCGGCACTGCTGGCCCGGCTGCTCGACGTCGAGCAGGCGTTCGGCCGCCGCCGCGCCGAACCCAACGCGGCGCGCACGCTCGATCTGGACGTGGTCGACTATGCCGGAAAGGTGTCGCGGCCCGGCGATCCGCCGCCCATTCTGCCGCATCCGAGGCTGGCGCAACGCGCCTTCGTGGTGTTGCCGCTGGCCGATCTCGCCCCCGGCTGGCGCCATCCGGCGACCGGCGTTCCGATCGGTG
>CAZDFF010000388.1:0-2747 GCA_964504425.1 uncultured Hyphomicrobiales bacterium | reverse complement strand
AGCAGAACGGCGTGGAAGCGGTCGACCACCGCCTCCGGCGAAGTCGCCTGCGCGTGGGCGGCGGGCGGGGCGAACGTCGCCAGCATCCACGCCAGGGCCGGCACAAGCACGATGAATGCGCGTCGCTGCATCGGTTTTTCCTCCGCGGCCGGCGGCGTCACTTCGCGGATTTCTGCGCCAGAAGCTCGTCGGCCTTCGCGTTCAGAACGTCGATCAATCCTGGTACGCCCTTGCCGTCGAGAATCCGGCGGTATTCGGAACGGCGCACGGTCAATTCGCTGATTCCCTCGTCGACGATCACGTCGATGATGTACCAGCGATCGCGCAGCCGCTTGGCGACATAGGCGATGTCGTGGGTCGAACGGTCCTTCTTCACCAGCAGGGTCTTGACCAGGAGCGTGCCCTGCGGACCGGGCGCTTCGCCCGTGATGTCGAATCGCTCGCCGTCGTAGCCGTCGAACAGGGTGGCGAGCGTACTGACGCTCATGCGTTTGAAGGCCTTGATCAGCGTCTGGCGCTGATCGGCGTCGGCCTTGCCCCAATGGCTGGCAGCGGCGATCTGGGTCATCAACGGCACATGGAAGGTGGCGTCGATGACCGGCGTCAGACGCGCGAATCGGCCTTTGACGCCGAGCCGGTCGGCCTCCTTCATGACCCCGATCAGGGACGACTGGAAGGTTTCGACCACGGTTTTCGGCGACGGATCGTCGGCGCGGGCCGGCGTCCAGGCCACGATCAGGAGAAGGGCGGCGAAAAGGCGGGTTGTCATGCTCAAAGTGCCTGAATCCATGGCTGAATCCGTGTGCACACTAAGGCGGCGACTGGCCCGTGGCAATGCCGGAACGGCCGCATCCAAAACTATAGCAAAAATGCAACACAGCGGCGAAGGTCGCATAGTTGCTTATTGCGGCAGCAGGAAAGTTAACTTAGAAATTGCCTTGCGCAAGCGGTCCCGTGTTTGCCGAGGATCCAGGTTCGATTGCGCCAGTGAATTGGCATTTAAGGGATTTCGGCGCGTGACGAGTCTGGATTGCGAAGTGGCCCCCGCGTTTACCACGTTCCGTACCCGAGTGAGCGACTGGTTCGCCGCGACCGCCATGGCGGCGCTGCTGGTCCTGTCGGTGGGCGCCTGTGCCGGCGACCCGGCCACGGCCGAGAACAAGCCGGCCACGGCCGCCGAGACCGACGAGAGCGTCAACGACCCGATCGAGCCGGTGAACCGCGCCATCTTCGGCTTCAATGAATATTTCTACGAATACGTCCTGGGCCCGATTTCGACGGCCTATACCGATTACCTGCCGTCGCCGCTCCGCCAGGCGATCCATAATTTCCTCGCCAACCTGCAATCGCCGGTGATTCTCGCCAACGACGTGCTGCAGGGCGAAGCCCAGCGCGCGATGGAAACGCTCGGCCGTGCCATCGTCAATTCCACCATCGGCATGGGCGGCATCGTCGACATGGGCGCCGAGATGGGCGTCCGGCGGCACAAGGAAGATTTCGGCCAGACCATGGGCGTGTGGGGCGTGGGCGAGGGGCTGTACGTCGTGATTCCGCTGCTCGGGCCGTCGAATCCACGCGACGCCGTCGGTCAGCTGTTCGTCGATTCGTATTTCGATCCGATGGGCCTGTGGCTGTCGAACATCGATCGCGACGACCTGCTGTGGGCGCGTACCGGCGTCAAGGGCGTCGACGAGTATTCCAACGTGCGCGAGGAACTGGCGCAGGTGAAGAAGACGTCGATCGACTATTACGCGGCGATTCGCAGCCTCTATCGCCAGAAGCGCAAGGCTGAGATATCGAACGGCCGCGACATCAAGCTGCCGCCGATCCCGGACCTGACCTACGAGTTCGACACGGACCTGCCGCAGCCGTCCGCGACGCCGCCCCTGCGGGTGCCGTCGGTCCCCCAATAGGCGTTTTAACGGGCCGGATTTCGGCCTCGCGCGTCGCTTGCGGCGCGCCCTGTAAGCCATTCATAACAAACAATAGTTAAAGTCTTTATTGACTTTTATACCGATCGGTGGCAAATTGTCGCCATCGAAGTCCGGTGCTCCTTGGGGCCGGACGAAGTGCCCGGCCGAAAGGCGGGCGAAAAAAACGGCTTATTGCTTCGAATGGAGGATAGCCCATGACCGCGTTATCGTTGCCCGTCGTGCCGCTCGAAGGCGGCCTGCAAAAATACTTCCGCGAAATCTGGAAATTCCCGCTCCTCGACGCCGACGAGGAGTACATGCTCGCGCAGCGTTATCGCCAGCGCGAGGACGCCGAGGCCGCGCATAAGCTCGTGACGAGTCACCTGCGCCTGGTCGCCAAGATCGCCATGGGCTATCGCGGCTACGGCCTGCCGGTCGCCGACCTGGTGTCGGAAGGCAACGTCGGCCTGATGAAGGCGGTGAAGAAGTTCGAGCCCGAGCGCGGCTTCCGGCTTTCCACCTACGCGATGTGGTGGATTCGGGCGTCGATCACCGAATACATCCTGAAGTCCTGGTCGATGGTCAAGCTGGGCACCATGTCGGCGCAGAAGAAGCTGTTCTTCAGCCTGCGCGGCATCAAGAACAAGATGAAGATCTTCGACAGCGGCGAACTGACGCCCGAGGACGCCAAGCGCCTGGCGGATGTCATCCACGTGTCGGTGGACGACGTCCAGAACATGAACCGCCGGCTGATGTCGCGCGATCTTTCGTTGAACGCGCCGATGAGCCGGGACGAGGACGACGCGGCCGAATTCCAGGACGCCCTGGTCGACG
>CAZDFF010000387.1:0-2753 GCA_964504425.1 uncultured Hyphomicrobiales bacterium | reverse complement strand
ATGAAGCCCGTCGACATGGGCATCGGGCTGAACACCGACAACGTGGTGTCGGGCAACATCGGATCGCCCAAGCGCATGGACTACACCATCATCGGCGACGGCGTGAACCTGGCGTCCCGATTGGAAAGCGCGTGCAAGCAGTATTCTGCGCGCATCCTGATCAGCGACAACACCTACAAGAAGCTGCGCGGCACCTACCGCTCGCGCGAGGTCGACCGGGTCGTCGTCAAGGGCAAGACCCAGCCGGTCGTGATCTACGAAATCCTCGACTACCACACCGACGAGTCGTTCCCGAACCTTCAGGACACCCTGAACCAGTTCCGCGCCGGCTTGAAACACTATCGCGACGGCAATTGGGACAAGGCCATCGGCGGGTTCAAGGAAGCGCTCAACGCCAACCCCGACGACAAGCTTTCCCACACCTATATCGAGCGGTGCGAGCTTTTGAAGGCGAATCCGCCCCAGAATTGGGACGGCGTCTTCGTGATGAAATCGAAATAATTCCGCGCCCGCTGCCTCGTCGCGGCAAAATTGTCATTTGTCGACGCTGCCGCCGGTTCCCTATCATGACCGAGGCCCATGCCGATCCGTCACCTCGACCACCTGTTCAAACCAAAATCCCTCGCCGTGATCGGCGCCACGCCGCGTGAAGGCGCGGTCGGCCATGTGCTGGTACGCAACCTTCTGGCGGCGGGGTTCGCGGGGCCAATCTTCCCGGTCAATCCGAAATACAAGTCGGTCGCCGGCGTGTTCACCTACCCGAACATCGCCGATCTGCCGATGACGCCGGACCTTGCCGTCGTCTGCACACCGCCCGAGGCCGTCCCCGAGGTGATCGCCGAACTCGCCGCCGCCGGAAATCGCGCCGTCGTCGTTCTCACGGCCGGCATGAAGCGGGTCCGCACGGCCGATGGACACACGGCGGACACGGCCATGCTGGCGACCGCCCGGGCGCACGGCATGCGCATCCTGGGCCCCAACTGCCTCGGCATCCTGGTGCCGGGCATCGGACTGAACGCCAGTTTCGCGCATCGCGCGGCGTTGCCGGGCAACATCGCTTTCGTGTCGCAATCGGGCGCGCTCTGCACCGCGGTACTCGACTGGGCCTCGACGCGCGGCATTGGCTTTTCGCATTTCGTATCGCTGGGCGACGCCGCCGATCTCGACTTCGGCGACATCATCGATTACCTCGGCAGCGACCCGGACACGCGGGCGATCATGCTTTACATCGAATCCATCCGGCAGCGGCGCAATTTCGTCTCTGCCGCCCGAGCCGCGGCACGCAATAAACCGATCCTGGTCATCAAATCCGGGCGCTTTGCCGACGGTGCCAGGGCGGCGGCCTCGCACACCGGCGCGCTCGCCGGCGCCGACGACGTCTACGACGCCGCCTTCCGCCGCGCCGGCATGCTGCGCGTGTACACGGTCGATGAACTGTTCGCCGCGGTCGAGACGCTCGCCCGGTCCCGCCGCCCGGTCGGTGACCGGCTGGCGATCCTGACCAACGGCGGCGGCATCGGCGTCATGGCTGCCGACGCCCTGGTCGAACGCGGTGGGCGGGTGGCGCCGCTTTCCGTCGACACGACGGAAAAATTGAACGGCGTGCTGCCGCCGACGTGGTCCGGCGCCAACCCGGTCGACATCATCGGCGACGCGCCCGGGGCCCGATATGCCGCCGCGACGAATATCCTTGCCGAAGCGCCGGAGGTCGATGCCGTGCTGGTCATGCACGCGCCGACCGCGACCGCATCCAGCACCGAGGCCGCCAAGGCCGTGATCGAAGCGGTCAAGACGACCAAGCGCCCGATCCTCACCAGTTGGGTCGGCGGCGACGCGGTAACGGAAGCGCGCGGATTGTTCGCGACGGCCGGCATCCCGACGTTCGAAACGCCCGGCGCCGCCGTCGGCGCGTTCATGCATCTGGTCGATTATCGGCGCAACCAGGACATGCTGATGCAGGCGCCGCCGGCGGTGGCGCACGAGTTCGAACCGGCCGATGCCGCCGGCCGGCGAACCATCGAGGCCGCGCTCGGCCGCGATGGCGGCGTCGGCAAAGGCGTCATGCTGAGCGAGCCGGAAGCCAAGGCCGTGCTGGCGGCCTACGGGATTCCCGTGGTCGAGACGACGGTCGCACGCACGCCCGCCGAAGCGGTGGCGGCGGCGAAAAAACTGGGCTTCCCGGTGGCGCTTAAAATTCTCGCCGCCAATATCACGCACAAATCCGACGTCGGCGGCGTCGACCTGTTTCTCGATAGTCCCGAATCGGTCGAAAACGCGGCCAATGCGATGCTGGTGCAGATCGCGAGGCGCGTGCCCGGCGCCGAAATTCAGGGCTTCACGGTGCAGCAGATGGCGGATCGGCCCGGCGCGCACGAACTGATCGTCGGCGTCACGACCGACCCCGTATTCGGTCCCGTCATCCTGTTCGGCCAGGGCGGCACGGCCGTCGAGGTGATCGCCGACCGCGCCGTGGCGCTGCCGCCGCTGAACATGTCGCTGGCGCGCGAATTGGTCTCGCGCACCCGGGTCGCGCGCCTGCTGAAAGGATATCGCGATCGCCCGCCGGTCGACATGGAAGCCGTCTGCCTGACCATGGTCAGAATTTCGCAGATGGTGGTCGATCTGCCCGAAATAGCGGAACTCGACGTCAATCCCCTGCTCGCCGACGAAAAAGGCGTGCTGGCGCTCGATGCCCGCATACGGGTCGAACCGCTGGCCGGCGACAACGCCTCGCGGCGGCTGGCGATAAGGCC
>CAZDFF010000386.1:0-2779 GCA_964504425.1 uncultured Hyphomicrobiales bacterium | reverse complement strand
ACCAAGCTGACCGGGGTCGCGATCAATCGCGATCACAAGCCGGGCGGTTCCGGCGTCGTCGGCCTGAAGAGCTACATGGCGGCGCCGCCCGACGGCTACACGGTGCTGGAGCACATCGACGACGCGACCAGCGCGTACGCTCTCGATCCGAAGCAGCCGAATCCGGCGAAGGATCTGATCCCGCTGGTAACTTCGCAGATCACCTTCAGCCAGGTTTACATCCGCGCCAACGAGACGCGCTTCAAGGACTGGAAGGGCTTCGTCGAGTTCGTCAAGAAGCAGGACGGCAAGGCGACGATCGCCAACGTGTCGAAGGAAGGCTCGATGGAGCGCCTGAACATGCGCTACATCACCGATCACTATAAGATGAAGATCCAGCAGGTCAGCTTCGACAAGGGCGCTCCCCGGTACGGCGCCTTGAAGGGCGGCCAGGTCGACGCGTTGTTCGAACAGCCCGGCGACGTGCGCCAGTTCCTGGAAAGCGGCGACTTCAAGCCGATTCTGTCGCTGCTGCACGAGCGCCCGTCGGCCTTCGCCAAGGTGCCGTCGCTGAAGGACGAGGGCATGACCTTCACGCCGCTGATGCGCTTCCGCGGTTTCTACGTCCACAAGGACGCGCCGGCGGATCGGGTGAAGTGGCTGCAATGGGCGTTCCAGAAGGCGTTTTTCACGCCCGGCTACCAGGCCTTCAACAAGAAAAAGTACATGGACCTGATCGACAGCTTCCGCGACACCGAAGGCACGCGAAAGCTGATCAACGAAACGGTCGAGGGCTATCGTTCGGCATATAAAGCGATGGGTTTGCTCAAATAAGGTCCGTATGGACGACCGGCGCCGGCCGATCGGCCGGCGCCGTCATCCCAGCAAGCGAGAAAGCGAAAACATCGACCGCAATCCGGCGTGCGGGATTGTTTGCGGTTCGGTATCGGGCCGCACGGTGAGGTCAAGGGGGGTAATGCATGGCGCGCATCACCAAGGGCGAAATTTTCGAAGTCGCGTTCTGGCTGGTCTTTGCCGTGGCGGCGTTCGTGCTTACCTATCAATTCAATCAGAAAATCGAGATCTATAAGTTCGGCGCCGTCGGCTGGCCGCGTACGATCATCCTTCTGATTGCCTTGGCCGCCTTCGGGCAGCTTTACCACGACGGCAAGGAACGTAAGGCCGGCGTGGTGCGCGACTCCATCTCATCGGCCGGCGAAGGAACCGATCCCGGATATGCGTCTCGCGTGGCGGCGATCCTGATCGCGCCGTTCGTATTCGCCTTTCTGCTCGAAGGCGTTGGGTTCTATTCGCTGGCGCCGTTCTTCATTGCCGCGTTTCTTTTTATCGGTGGCGAACGCCGCTGGCCGAGGATCGTCGGCATCAGCGCCTTTATCTATTCGTTGATGATCCTGTTTTTCGCCAAACTGCTGTTCGTCGGGCTGCCGGTCGGCAACTGGCATCCGTTCTACGATTTTGGCAACTGGCTGCTTGTCTTGCTGCAGTAGAACCGGACAACACAAAAGTATCGGGGCCCATCGACGATGGAACATTTTATTACCGGCACGATCACGCTGTTCAGCAATCCGACCAGCGCTCTCTTGTTTGTCGCCGGCGTTCTGGGCGGCATGATTTTCGGCGCCATTCCCGGCGTCAGCATGCTCACTCTTTGCGCCATTCTCCTGCCGTTCACGGCGAAGCTGACGGCGACCGACGGCATCATGCTGTTCTCGGTGATCTACTGCGCCGGCGTGTTCGGCGGCGCCATCACCGCGATTCTGTTCAACATTCCCGGCGCGCCGGAAAACGCGCCGACCGCGTTCGACGGCTACAAAATGACGTTGAAGGGCCAGGCCGGAAAGGCCGTCGGCGCCGCCGTCATGTGTTCGGCTTTCGGCGGCCTTGCCTCGGCGCTGCTGATGATGGTCGCGACCAAGCCCATCGCCGACTGGGCGATCAGCGCCTTCGGTCCGCCCGAAATCTTCGCGCTGGTTTTCTTCGGCTTGACGGTCGCTTCCTCGGTGGGCGCGAAAACCCTCTGGAAGGGGTGGCTGTCGGTACTGTTCGGCCTGATGATCGCGACCATCGGCCCCGACCCGGTGGGCGGCATCCCGCGTTACGATTTCGGCATTCCGTATTTGCTGGCCGGCATTCATTTCATCCCGACCATCCTCGGCTTCTTCGCCGTGGCCGAGGTCTTCAACGTCGCCGAAAAGCGCGCCGCGGGGGAATACAGGGCGCCCAAGGTCAACCTGGATTTCCCGACCTTCGCCGAGTTCTGGAAACTGAAGATCGCCGTCGTACGGTCGCTTTTCATCGGCTTTTTCTGCGGCATCTTGCCGGGTATCGGCGCGACTTTGGCCGCTTTCATGGGCTACAACGAAGCGGTCCGCTGGTCGAAGAATCCGAAGAAGTTCGGCACCGGCGAACTGGAAGGCGTCGTCTCGCCGGAAACCGCCAATAACGCGGCCACGGGCGCGGCGATGATTCCGTTGCTGGCTCTTGGTCTGCCCGGCGGCGCGTTGACGGCGATGATGGTCAGCGTGTTCCAGATGCATGACATGGAACCTGGGCCGCTGGTGTTCGTGAACAGCGGCGATCTCGTCTGGGTCGTGTTCGCGGCGATGTTCTTCGCCAACTGTTCGATCTTCTTCTTGGGCTGGCTGCAGACCAAGACCGTCGTTCACTTGCTGCGCATCCCGTTCAATTATCTGGCGCCAGGCATCCTGATCATGGCGAAGTTCGGAGCCTATGCTGTCCGAAATCTGGTGGTCGACGTGATCATCATGTTCGTTGCCGG
>CAZDFF010000385.1:0-2781 GCA_964504425.1 uncultured Hyphomicrobiales bacterium | reverse complement strand
GGTTCCATCATCAAACACCTAAACCAAGTGTCTTTGGAACCGGCAGCAGGCCAGAGTGGTGCTCCTGGGCAGCGTTGGCTGCGGCGTCAGGCGGCGGCTACGGGCGGCAGCTTGACGAACGGATCATCGCTTAAGGGCGCGATGGTTTCCAGGCTCATGTAGCGGGCCCGCTGGACGGCCCATTCGTTGTTTTGTTCGAGCAGCAGCGCGCCGATCAGGTGGGTGACGGCCGCTTCATTAGGGAATATCCGAACGACATCGGCCCGCCGCTTGATTTCGCCGTTGAGCCGTTCGAGCGGACTGGTCGAGTGCAGCTTGGCCCGGTGCTGGGCGGGGAAGCTTATGTAGGCCAGCGCATTGCGCATGAAGTCGACGCGGCATCTCTGCCAAGTGGCGCTAAGCACCTTGGCGATTTCCGCTTCCAGGCCTTCATGGGCATCGGAGACCGCCAGCTTGACGCCGCGCAAGCCGCGGCGCGCAAGGCTGCGCAGGAACTCGGTCCAGAACGGCTCGGCCTCGCTGTGGCCGATCGCCATGCCTAGCACCTCGCGCCGGCAGGAACTCGGATTTGTGGGACCCTCACGATAAATAGACAGCGCCATTTTGACCGAATTATTGGCGTCTTGTGTACATTTTTGGAGTCTGCCACAGTTCCAGCGGCAGGGGATCGCCTCCGACCGAAAGCAGCTTGCAACGCGTGCTCTCATAGGACGCGGCCTAGAGGCAACCGAAAAACAATTCAAAACAGGCATGAGGGGTCTTGAGATGGGAAACATGAAACGGCGGGCGATAAAATGGGCGGCCGGCGCGGTCGGCTGCCTGGCGGTTCTGGCTTTTGCGGGCAACGCGTCGGCGAAAACCGAGCTGACCGTCTATACGGCCTACGAAAATGATGACCTGAAGACCTACAAGATCGCGTTCGAGAAAAGCAATCCGGACGTGGTGGTCAATTGGGTGCGCGATTCGACCGGCGTCATCACCGCGAAGCTGATCGCGGAAAAGGACAATCCGCGCGCCGACGTGGTCTGGGGCCTGGCCGTCACCAGTGTCGGTATTCTGAAATCTCAGAACCTGCTGGAACCGTACGCGCCGAAGGGCATCGAAAAGCTCGACAAGAAATTCGTCGATCGCGCCAACCCGCCGCACTGGTTCGGCAACTCGGTGTGGCTCGCCGCGATCATCTTCAACACCGCCGAAGCCAAGCGCCTGAACATCCCGAAGCCGGAAAGCTGGCTCGATCTCGCCAAGCCCGTCTATAAGGGCCAGGTGGTGATGCCCAATCCGGCGTCGTCGGGCACCGGTTACTTCGACGTCTCGGCGTGGCTGCAAATCTACGGCGAGAAGAAGGGCTGGGAGTTCATGGACAAGCTCCACGAGAACATCGCCCGCTACACCCATTCGGGTTCCAGCCCGGCGACGCTGGCCGGCAAGGGCGAGTACGTGGTCGGCATCTCGTTCGGGCTGCGCGGCGCCCGCGTCAAATCCCAGGGCGCGCCGGTCGACCTGATTTTCCCGACCGAAGCGCTGGGGTGGGACATGAACGCCTTCGCCATCGTCAAGGGCACCAAGAAGCTGGCGGCGGCGAAGGTGCTGGCCGACTGGGCGGCATCGGAAGAAGCGATGCGCGTCTACGGTTCGACCCGTTCGGTCGCGGCCATCCCGGGCATGGCGAAGCCGATCCCCGGGTTTCCGCCGAACCCCGAACAGCGCCTGATGAATAACGATTTCGACTGGGCCTCGGCCAACCGCGAGAAGATCCTGGCGGAATGGATCCGCCGCTACGATTCGAAGTCCGAACCGAAGAAAAAGAAGTAACCGGCCGATCCGGTCGCCGGAGTCCATTGCGGGCGCCGGCGCCGGTGGACGCCGGTAAATACCCCGTCGATCGGGCCGAGCCATGACAGCATCCGCGTCGGGCGGCATCGCCGCGCATTCCATCGCCGGCCGGGCGAGCGCCGACAGGTGGATCATGCGCGCCGGCATCGTCCTGGTCGCCGGCAGCCTGATCGTCGCGCTGGTCCTGCCGCTTTACGTGCTGATGTCGAAAAGCCTGCACGACGCCAACGGCGCGTTCGTGGGGCTCGCCAATTTCGCCAGCTACTTCGCCAACCCGGCGCTGTCCCATTCGATCTACAACAGCATGCTCGTCGGCGTCGTCAGCACGGTGCTGACCATCGCGCTTGCCTTCGCCTACGCCTATGCGCTGACGCACGGTTGCATTCGCGGCAGGGAGACGTTCCGCATCGTCGCGATGATTCCCTTGCTGGCGCCGTCCCTGCTGCCGGCGATTTCTCTAGTCTACCTGTTCGGGAACAAGGGCTTTTTCAAGTCCTGGCTGATGGGTGAAACGATCTACGGACCGATCGGTATCGTCATCGGCTTAGTATTCGCCATGTTCCCGCATGCCTTCGTCATCATCAGCACCGGCCTGTCGCTGTCGGACGGCCGGCTCTACGAGGCGTCGACGGCGCTGAAGGCAAGCCGTCTGCGGACGTTCTTCACCGTCACGCTGCCGGGCGCCAAGTACGGGTTGATCAGCGCGACCTTCGTCGTCTTCACACATGCCATCACCGATTTCGGCGTGCCCAAGGTGATCGGCGGGCAGTACGACGTCCTCGCCACCGACATCTATAAGCAAGTGATCGGCCAGCAGAACTTCGAAATCGGCGCGGTCATCAGCGTGATTCTGCTGCTGCCGGCGGTGGCGGCGCTGATCGTCGACCGGATCGCGCGGCGCGGCCAGGTCGCGCTGCTATCGGCGCGTGCCGTCGCCTTCGAGCC
>CAZDFF010000384.1:0-2788 GCA_964504425.1 uncultured Hyphomicrobiales bacterium | reverse complement strand
ATGAAGAAGGCGAAGTCCGCGAACCCGCTCTTCCTGCTCGACGAAATCGACAAGCTCGGCGCCGACTGGCGCGGCGATCCGTCGTCGGCATTGCTCGAGGTTTTGGACCCCGAACAGAACGCAACGTTCCAGGACCATTATCTGGAGGTCGACTTCGACCTTTCGGATGTCATGTTCCTCACGACGGCGAACAGCTTGCGCATGCCGCAGCCGTTGATGGACCGCATGGAGATCATTCGCATCCCCGGTTACACGGAAGATGAGAAGGTCGAGATCGCCAAGCGCCATTTGATCAGCAAGCAGATCGAGGCGCATGCGCTCAAGGAAGGCGAGTGGTCGATTACCGATTCGGGCTTGTACGATCTGATCCGCTACTACACGCGCGAATCCGGCGTGCGCAATCTCGAACGCGAACTCGCAAACCTCGCTCGCAAGGCGGTGCGCGAAATCGTCTCGAAGAAATCGAAATCGGTCACGATCACGCCGAAGAACCTGGAAAAGTATGCGGGCGTCCGCAAGTTCCGCTTCGGCGAGATGGAGGGTGAGGACGCGGTCGGCGTCGTCACCGGTCTCGCCTGGACGGAAGTGGGCGGCGACACGCTGACGATCGAAGCCGTCATGCTGCCCGGCAAGGGGCGCATGCAGACGACCGGCAAGCTCGGCGACGTGATGAAGGAATCGATCGACGCCGCGCGCTCCTACGTGCGCTCCAAGGCGACGTCGCTCGGCGTCACCCCGCCGACCTTCGACAAGCGTGACATCCACGTGCACGTCCCCGAAGGCGCGACGCCGAAAGACGGCCCATCCGCGGGCGTCGCCATGACGACGGCGATCGTCTCCGTGCTGACCGGCATCCCGATCAAGCGTGACGTCGCCATGACCGGCGAGGTCACGCTGCGCGGCCGCGTCCTGCCGATCGGTGGCTTGAAGGAAAAGCTGCTGGCGGCACTTCGCGCCGGAATCAAGACCGTATTGATTCCGTCGGAGAACGAAAAAGATCTGGCCGAAATCCCCGACAACGTGCGCAAGGGGTTGGAGATCATTCCGGTCGCGACCGTCGACGACGTCTTGCAAAAGGCGCTCGTGCGCATGCCGGCGCCTGTTGCCTGGGAAGAGCCTGCCGACGACCACAGGCCGGCAAAGGCGGGGGATGCGGATCACGAAGGCGTGGTCGCACACTAGTCACGCCGCGATTTTGGGCAGAAAAGGGCCGTCCGCGTCACTTCGGACGGCCCTTTACTCTGTTTTCCGCGCAATTTGTCGCAGAAATCCGCGGAAAACCTTTGACAGGGCCGCCCCACCCCTTACATTCCGCCCCCGAAGTTCGGGGCAAAACCGCCCTTTTTTCCTGACACCCAAACGAACCGCGAGGTCCTATGAACAAGAACGATTTGGTCGCGGCCGTCGCCGAGAAGACCGGCGTGCCGAAGGCCGAGGCTGAGAAGATTATCGACGCAACCCTGGATACCGTGACGAACACGCTGAAGGGTGGCGACGAAGTGCGCCTCGTCGGTTTCGGCACGTTTGTCGTGACGACGCGCAAGGCCGGCACTGGCCGCAACCCGCGCACGGGCGAGGAAATCAAGATTCCCGCCTCCAAGCAGCCGAAATTCCGCGCCGGCAAGCAGCTGAAAGACGCTGTGAACTAAGCCATTCGCGGTTACGCGAGCATACAAAGGGCGCTGGACCGCGGTTCAGCGCCTTTTTCTTTATGGCGGAGTTGGCTGGCTTGCCAAGCCGTAGCTGCGGACGCTGGCCCGCCTTCGCCCAAGAGGGCTTCGGCGTGGCAGCCTTCGCTGCGAAGCAAGCGAAGGCTGGTGGGCGATGACGGGCTCGAACCGCCGACATCATCGGTGTAAACGATGCGCTCTACCAACTGAGCTAATCGCCCAGCGTGGAAATAGCAGAAAAACGAAAAGAGGGAAGCGAGATGCGTGGATTTGGCCGATCGGCGATTGCGGTTGTGGCCCTCGCCGCGGCGGCAGGTGCCGCCCAGGCAAAGGTGGCCGCGTCGGGTCCCACGGGGTTTGTGGTCGAGCACCAGGTTGAACTCAAGACCGACGCAAAGGCCGCCTACGACGCGTTCGTCAAGGTGGGGTCGTGGTGGAACGCCAGCCACTCGTTCTCGGGCGACGCGAAGAACCTGCGCATCGAAACGAAGCCCGGCGGCTGCTGGTGCGAGAAGCTGCCAAACGGCGGTTTCGTCAAGCACATGGAGGTCGTGCACGCGAACCCGGGCAAGATGCTGGTGTTCTCGGGCGGCCTCGGACCTCTGCAATTCATGGGCGTCGCCGGATCGCTGACGGTCAGCTTCGCGAACGCGAACGGCGTCACGGCCGTGAAGCTGCGCTACGACGTCGGCGGGCGCGACGACAAGAACTTCGAAGAGATATCGAAGGCGGTCGACGGCGTGCTGGCCGAACAATTCGCGCGCTACGCCAAAGTCGCCGCCGGCGGCAAGCCGTAAATCAGAGCAGCGCATCCTGCACATACGCGCCGGCGATCAGGGCGCGCAGCTGCCATATGCGCGTGGCGGGCAGGGGAAAGCGCGGCGGCAACCCGCGTATCGGTGCAGGCATCACGGGCTGCCGTCCCAATATGCCTTCAGCCAGCATCCGCCCCGCCCACGTCATGAACGCGATACCGTTGCCGTGACAGCCGAACGCGTAAGAAATGCTCGGATCATCCGGCAGCTCGCCCAACGCTGGCGTAAGCCGCGCCGTGGCCGCGATGAAGCCGCGCCAGAAGTGCGCCGTCTCGACATTCTTCCATGCCGGAAACAGAGCGC
>CAZDFF010000383.1:0-2793 GCA_964504425.1 uncultured Hyphomicrobiales bacterium | reverse complement strand
CGCACCATGCTGCTGGAAAACGTGTGGGACTATCACTTCGATCCGCAAACCAACGTCATCGACGTCCACATCAGCCGGCTTCGCCAGAAGATCGACAAGGGCTTCGAAACGCCGCTGCTGCACACGGTGCGCGGTGCCGGATACCGCCTCAGTGCGAGCGCCTAGGTTTATTCACACCTCGGCGGCCCGGCTTGGGCTCGTCTACCTTTCCATTTTCGTGACGTCCGCCGCCGCTCTTCTCGCGTTCATCTATTGGCAGACGGCCGGCCTGATCGAACGCCAGACCGAAGCCACGGTCGACGCCGAGATCAAGGGCCTGGCCGAACAGTACGACCGTTTCGGTCTCGCCGGCCTGATCCAGGTGGTGCAGGAACGAAGCGCCGAGGATACGTCCGGGACCAGCCTTTATCTCGTCGCCGACCCCATCTACGGAAGGCTGACGGGCAACTTGGCGTCATGGCCGACCGGCGCGTTCAATTCCGAAGGCTGGATCACCTTCGATATCGCCGACCCCGAACGCGAGCGCGCCCGTCCCCGGCGCGCCCGGGCCGTGGTGTTTGCCCTGTCGGGCGGATTCCATCTCATGGTCGGTCGCGTGATGACGGAACACATCACGTTCCGGCGCCGCCTGATCGAGGCGATCGCGTGGTCGCTCGGCATCGCCGTGGCGCTGGGACTCGTCGGCGGCACCCTGTTCAGCCGCAACATCACCCGGCGCCTAAACGCGATCAACCGCAAGAGCGCCGAAATCATCAGCGGAAAGCTGGGCGAACGCCTGCCGGTGTCGGCCGCCGGCGACGAATTCGACAGCGTCGCGCAACGGTTCAACGAGGTCCTGGATCAGTTGCAGCGCGTGATGGACGGCATGCGCCAGGTCACCGACAACATCGCCCACGACCTGCGCACGCCGCTGAACCGCCTGCGCAGCCGCATCGAGGTCAACCTGCTGAAGGACGCCGATCCGACCCAATACCGCCAGGTCATGGAGGAAACCATCGCCGAGGCGGACGTCATGCTCGCGACCTTTAACGCCTTGCTGGATATCGCCAAGGCCGAATCCGGCAGCCAAGGCACCGAGACCGGCCCGGTCGACCTGGCCGAAACCGCGGAGGCGGCCTGCGAACTTTACCAGCCCCTGGCCGAAGAGAAAGGCATCGCCCTGACGCTCGACTGCCAAGCGACGCCGACCGCCTGGGGCAACCGCCACTTGTTGTCGCAGGCGCTCGCCAATCTCCTCGACAATGCGGTCAAGTACACGCCCGAAGGCGGCAAGGTCGTCGTCGCCGTGCAAAGCCGCAAAGGGACGAACGGCGAGCACCCGGTCGTCAGCGTCGCCGATACTGGCCCCGGCATTCCGGCCGAGGACCGCGAGCGGGTGTTGGAGCGGTTCGTGCGGCTCGAAGGCAGCCGCTCGACCACCGGCAACGGGCTGGGCCTGAGCCTGGTCAAGGCGGTGGCGCTGTTCCACGGCGCCAAGCTTGCGCTCGAGGACAATGCCCCCGGGCTGAAGGTCACGCTGTCGTTTCCGAATCAGCCGCCGCGCCGTTGACCGACGCCTTGCCGACCGCCACCATGGCCGGATCATGGCCCGCGATAAATCCCGCGATCATCCCTTCGCCGCGTACCTAAAAACGGTCGGCCGCGGCCCGACCCTGTCGCGGCCGCTGACCCGCGCCGAGGCCGCTGACGCCATGACGGCGATCCTCGAGGGCCGGATCGAGCCGGCGCAACTGGGCGCGCTCCTGCTGGTGCTGCGCTATCGCGGCGAGACCGCGGCGGAGCTGGCCGGCTTCGTCGACGCGACCCGCGTCGCCATCGGCGCGCCCCCACATGGAAGCGTTTCGCCGGTCGATCTCGATTGGCCGTCCTACGCCGACCGCCACCGCCAGCAACCCTGGTTCGTCGCAGCGGCGCTTCTGCTGGCCGCAAACGGCGTGCGCGTCCTGATGCACGGGATCGGCGGTTACGCGGACGGTTATGCCCCCACGCGCCCGGCGCTGGCGCGCTTCGGCATCGAACCGGCATCGTCGCTGAAATCGGCGATCCGAGACATCGAGCGCCGCAACTTCGCCTACCTCGGACTCGAAACGATGATCCCCGCGCTCGATCACCTGTTCGATCTCCGCCCGGTGCTCGGCGTGCGCACGGTGGTCAACAGCTTCACGCGCGGCATCAATCCGCTCGCCGCGCCGGCCCAGGTGCAGGCCATCGTGCATCCGCCTTATCGCGACTTGCACCGCGAGGCGGCGTTGCTGCTGGGCCAGCCACACGCCGTCGTGTTCAAGGGCGTCGGCGGCGAGGTGCAGCGCAATCCCTTGAAGGCCTGCCAGGTCGCGGGCGCCTTCGCGGGCGAAGCCGCCGACGAGGAGTGGCCAGCGACAATCGCGGGCGGCGCTTATATATGGCGCGACGAATCCCTCGATCCCGACGAGCCGCTGCGGCTGTGGCGGGGCGAGATCGAACGGCCGGTACCCGAGGCCGCCATCGTCGCGACTGCCGCCGTGGCGCTCAAGACCCTCGGCCGCGCCGACACCGTCAAGGCCGCCGAGGACCTGGCGGCGTCGATGTGGCACGCGCGAGACAAGAAAGGTTTCGGCGGCCGCGCGGCCTAAACGACAACGCACTCAGGTCGCGACCTCGATGCGGACGGCGTTCACGCCCCACCCTTCACGCGGCTTTACCGGACGCGTCGGCAGCCCATGCGCCCGCGAACGATCGAACAACGGCACGCCCGGCCCCAGCATGGAGTGGAAGAACCACATCATCGCCTGGGTCAGTTCATGCGGCCGTTCG
>CAZDFF010000382.1:0-2810 GCA_964504425.1 uncultured Hyphomicrobiales bacterium | reverse complement strand
GACCTCTACGCCGCGACCGGCGAGGTCGCGAGCCTGTCCTGCGCGCGCCAGCGCATCGCAGGCGATTGCGTGATCGCCTACGGCGACATCCTGTTCCGCCAGCACGTGCTGGACCAAATTCTCGAGGCCGAGGGCGACATCGTCGTCGCGGTCGACGCCCTGTGGCGCGACCGCAAGTCCGATGCCGCCGACTGGGTGCGCGATTTCGCGCGCTGCTCGCGCCCATTCAGCGCCGATTACCTGGACGACGATGCGGTGACGCTGGTGGGCGTCGGCCATGCGATGAACGAGGCCGACATCTGCGGCGAGTGGATGGGGCTGGTACGCTTGACCGATCAAGGCGCCGAGATCGTCGCCGCCGAAATCGACGCCATGGCCAAGGACGGCACCTTGCCCAAGGCGAGCCTTCCGGACCTGTTCAACCGGTTGGTGGCGGGCGGCCGCGAGATTCGCGTTGTCTACGTCGCCGGTCAGTGGCTTGATGTCGATACTTTGGGCGACCTCAAGGATGCTGGCCGGTTTTTATGATCGATGCCGACGACTTTCTCGGACCCGCCAAGGCGCGCGGGTTCGATTTCTATGCGGGCGTGCCGTGTTCCTTCCTGACCCCGATCATCAATCGGGTCATTAGCGATCCCGCGATCCAATACGTCGGCGCGGCGAGCGAGGGCGAGGCGGTGGCGATCGCCGCCGGCGCCTGGCTGGCGGGCCGCAACAGCGCCGTGATGTTCCAGAACTCGGGCCTCGGCAACGCCGTCAATCCGCTGACGTCGCTGAACCAGCCGTTTCTCATTCCGGCGCTGGTCATCACGACGTGGCGCGGCGGGCCCGGCATCAAGGACGAGCCGCAGCACGACCTGATGGGCAAGATCACGCAGGCCCTGTTCGACGTCATGGGCATACGCCACAAGCCGTTCCCGAAGGACAAGGCGGCGGTCGACGGCGCGCTCGACGAAGCGATGGCGGCGATGGCGGACACCGGCCTGCCGTTCGCATTCGTGATGGAAAAGGGCGACGTCGCCGACGCCAAGCTGACCGCCCAAGGCACCGGCACGCGGCCGAAAGGCGCGCGGATCGGCGGCACGTCGGGCGTGCCCCGGCACACCCGCTGGGCGGCGCTGGAGGCGCTGCTGAAAACGCTTCCCGACACCGCCGCGGTGATCTCGACCACCGGCAAATGCGGACGCGAATTGTTCACATTGGCCGACCGGCCGCAGCATCTCTATCAGGTCGGGTCCATGGGGTGCGCGGCGGGCATGGGCTTGGGCGTCGCTTTGTGCGCGGACCGGCCGGTCGTGGTGATCGACGGCGACGGCGCGGCGCTGATGAAGCTGGGCACGTTCGCGACCGTCGGCGCCTACGCGCCCAGGAATCTCGTCCATGTCGTGCTCGACAACGCCGTTCACGATTCGACCGGCGGCCAGCCGACGGTTTCGGCGTCGGTCGATTTCGCCGACGTCGCGCTCGCGTGCGGTTACGCGACCGGCTATTCTTGCAGCGACGCGGACGAATTCGCGTCGCAGGTGGCGGCCGCGCTTTCGAAGCCGGGTCCGCACTTGATCCACATGCGGATCAAGCCGGGGTCGCGCGAAAACCTGGGCCGCCCGACGGTGAAGCCGCCGGAAGTCGCGCGCCGGTTTAAGGAGTTTCTAGCCGGCGGACGCTGACGGGGAGGGGACCATCAGCCACAACACATGGATTCATCGCGTCGCGCGAGTCGCGATCCTGCCCCTGGTCGATACGCCGGTGACGCCGAACCATGTGACGACCGTGCGCCTAGGGGCGGGCATCGCCGCCGCCGTCGCCGTTGCCGTGGATACCGAGCTTTGGCGGGACATCGGCGCCGGAATCTTTCTTCTCTCCGTGGTGCTCGATCGGGCCGACGGCGAACTCGCCCGCTTGAGCGGCAAGACCAGCCCCGACGGGCACAAATACGACCTCGTCGCGGACGCGGTTTCGAACGCTCTGATCTTCGTCGGGCTGGGCATCGGGCTGCGCGAGAGCACGCTCGGATATTGGGGCATACCGCTCGGGGCGGTGGCGGGGGCGGCCATCGTCGTGGTGCTGTGGCAGGTCATGCGGATCGAGGCCGAGAAAGGCGCGCGGGCCGGCGAATTGAAGGGCGTCGCGGGCTTCGATCCCGACGACGCCATGCTGGCGGTTCCCATCGCGATCTGGATCGGCTGGTCCGATCAATTGCTGATCGCCGCCGCGATCGGCGCGCCGCTGTTCGCGGCGATCTTCGCCGTGGTGCTGATGCGCCGCCGGGCTGCGGCGTAGCGCTTATTGTCGCGCGCGCGTGCGCACCAGCATCCACAGCGTCCACAGGCAATAGATCGCGGCGCCGACGCCGGCCGCCGCGAAGAACGGCATCAGAAATCCCGCCCACGCGATCGGCGCGATCAAATAGATACCGTCCTCCAATTCGAAGCCGGCGAAGCCCGGATAGCCGACCGCGTCGCCGTCGGTCAATTTTTCCGCCTTGTCGATGCCCAGGTTCAGGAACATCGACACGATGGCCGCCGCGGCGCCGGCGGCGCCCAGCGCGACGGCCCAATCGCCCAGCGAACTTGCACGGAGTCCGATGCCCATGCACAGGAACAGCGCGGCGTAGCTGAGCGCGCCCGACACGTAGTCGAGATAATAGCCGAGGCGCGATTTCATGTTCTTCTGGCGCGCCAGTTCGCCGTCGAAGTGGTCGAGGAACCGCGCCAGCACGAACAGCCCGGCGCCCCAATTGGCGTGGATCGGATCGCCGGTGGCCAGCAGCCCGGCGGGCAGAAGAACGACGACGGTCAGCATGCCCATGC
>CAZDFF010000381.1:0-2812 GCA_964504425.1 uncultured Hyphomicrobiales bacterium | reverse complement strand
TATGACCAAATCATTTGTCAGCTTTACGCGAACTTGACTGCCGGGATGAGCGACGCCAACCAGCCAGCGGAGTTCTCGTTCAAACTCTCCGACGTGCGCGATGCAATGGAACAGGCTTTCGACAAAGGTTTGATCGGCCGCAAAATAAAAAACATTGCCGACATCAAATATACGTACGACGCGCGGCGAGCCTTACCGCCAGAGCTGGAGAAGCTTGGGTTTTTGACTTGGCTACAGGACGGGAAAGGTCGCTATAAATTTCGTCGCACAAGACGAAGGAATTTGATTCGGCTGCCGGACGACCTTGAGAGTTCGCCGCCGACTTTGAGGATTCCGGACCAGACGCCGCCGTTCATTTCAAGTCTGCTAGGTAACGACGAGCAGGCGAGCTTCACAAGAGCGCGCGCCGCCGGGCTTATCTCTACCTTCCTCGGCTTTCAGGCTCATCATCTCCAAGGCCATATGAGGACTACGGTCAGTTACGGCCAAATCGAGATTGACGAAATCTGCGCCGGTCTCGATCAAACCGCAGGAAGTGTAGGAACGCTTGTGCCGATTTCGGGCAAAGGCGGGCAGGATATGCTTTCCTGGACGCAGGCACTGAATCTAAATACTTACGGGAAAGAGAAGGCTCCGAAATCGGGATTGGCCGTAAGGTCACTCGGCCTTTGGCGAGATCCAGAGGAAACGACTTGGTTGGTCGAATTTTCTCCGCACACCGACATCGATCAGATCGAAATCGTGAAAATTCAGCGCTTCGTATTCGTCAGAGATTAAGCGTACCGAGTCTTTCAAGCTCGATTTCCTGCTGCTTCCGCTTCTTCGCACCGCTCTTTCGGTCACGACCGCGAATGGGGTTCTCTATGCCCCAGTATTCGGAAGCCGCCGATACGTCCATTTCCAACAATGCCGGATCGCCCAGGGTCAAGGTCCGATCGGGAACGATTGGCGTGCGCCGACCGGCCTTAAGAATCTCGCCAGCGACAGCGCGCGCGAGAGGCGGCGGCACGGCGTTGCCGATCTGACGTGCCCCGTGCCACTTGGTCGAATGCAGGCGGAACCAGTCGGGAAAGCCGTGCAGGCGAGCCATTTCCCGCACGGTCACGCATCGGGCGTGCTCGTAGTGAATGGGCCGCGGGCTGGTGAAAGCGCCCCGGGCCGAATCGGTGCCGGCCCGCAAGGTATTGGACAAGCCCGTTGGTGGCAGGCGGAAAAAGCGTGAAATCGGTTCTACGCTTCCGGGTTCGGTCTCGCGGAAACGGCGTTGGGAAATCTCGGTGTGTTCGGTCCGCATGCTGGACGTGAGCATTTCGGGGCTCCATTCGCGCACGTACCCGAAATCCCAGGCGTCGTTATCGAGACAGCGCAGCTTGCGCGCGTAGGGCGAAGGCTTGCCCCACTTGCCGGCGCGAACGGAATCGCTGTCGACCAGTTCGGCAAATGAATCGGCGTCGGGCAAATCGCCCAAGGCGTCGCGACAGGTTGGGCCAGGCGCAAGTCCCAAGACAGGTTTGCCCGGCAGGTGAGTCGTCTCCACGGGGTACTTGGGCGTCGCCAACCCTTTGCGCGCGCCGAGCAGGAAAAACCGTTCGCGATCCTGGGGTACGCCATAGGACGCGGCATTCAGAACCTGCCAAGGGAGACGGACCAGATAGCCGACATCCTCGAAGGCTTCGATTAGCTCTTCCAGAAATTTACGATGCCCGCCGACCGTCAATCCTTTGACGTTCTCGAAGACGAAAAAGCGGGCTTCCAACTCCGAAACGATACGAACGAAATCCCGAACGAGGGAATTTCGCGGATCTTCGAGAACCCGGTGTCCGATGAGAGAGAAACCCTGGCAGGGCGCACCGCCGAACACGACATCGACCGGGCGGCTGCCGATCCCGGCCTTGCGCCTGATTTCCGCCCCGGTCAGGCCGACGACGGATCGCGGCAACACCGCGCATTCGGGGAAGTTGAATTTATGGACTGCCGCGTGAACCGGGTCGATCTCGACGGCGGCCACGACGTCGAAGCCGGCCTGCTCGAAGCCGAGGCTCATGCCTCCCGCGCCAGCGAACAGGTCGATGCCGATGGGCCTTTCATTTTTCGACATCGTTACTCTCCCGATTCAGAAATCGACCCAACCGTCTTTCAAGCGTTGCCGGCCGCTTGATTTCGCAAGCCCACACCGTCATGACCCGCCATCCCATTCGCCGAAGCTTTGCCACCGTCCTACGATCCCGTTCTACGTTCGCCTCGAACTTCTCGTTCCAATACTTCTTGCGGCTCTTCGGGCTCGTCGCGTACTTGCAGCCTTCATGTCGATGCCAGAAACACCCGTGGACGAAAACGACCGCCTTGCGCGAGGCGAACACCATGTCCGGCTTTCCCGGCAGCCCTTTCCCATGCAGACGAAACCGAAACCCCATTCCATGCGCCATCTTGCGCACGAGAATTTCCGGGAGCGTGTTTCTGCCTCCGACTCTCGACATCAACCAACTGCGGCGCTCCGGCGTAAGCCTATCCATGCAACCGCCGATTCGGCAGAACGCAACGCCACAACCTGAAGTAGATCCATTTGAAAGACATTTTACCGCAGTGGAGTCCCTTTGCGAAAGCGATTTCGGCACGGGCTTCGGGTAAATTTCCCATGCTCTGCGCGGAAAGTCGATCGGAAACGATTCACAGCCTGGAAAATGCCATCACGAAGGCTGTCATTCCGCATTCGTCGCTAACGCCTCCCATCCCCCCGCTCATGCCGCCCCAGCATCGTCGCCATCCCGGCCAGCACCAGCCCGCCCAGCGCCGTCACCGTGCCCGCCACCGC
>CAZDFF010000380.1:0-2826 GCA_964504425.1 uncultured Hyphomicrobiales bacterium | reverse complement strand
CTGCCGTAGACGACCAGGGGAATGCTGATCAGAAGGCCGATGATCAGGAGTGCGACGCTCCCCTTCGCCGCGGCGGCGATGCCGATGACGTTGTCCAGGCTCATCACCGCGTCGGCCATGATGATGGTCATGATCGCGCTGCGCAGGGTGGCGCCGGCCTTGATGTTGCCGTGCTCGTCCTCGCTTTCGTGCTCGGGCAGCAGCAGCTTGACCGCGATCCAGAACAGCAGCACGGCGCCGATCAGTTGCAGATAGGGAATCTTCATCAGGAAGACGATGACCGTGGCGAACAGGATGCGCAGCAAGACCGCGCCCGCCGTGCCGCCGACGATCGCCCAACGGCGCTGTTCCGCCGGCAGATTGCGCGCCGCGAGCGCGATGACGACGGCGTTGTCGCCGCTGAGCAAGATGTCGATGCCGATGATTTGCAGCAGCGCGATCCAGAATTGGGGGTCGGTGACCGACATCGTCACGATTGTTCTCCCGGGTTCACCGACGACGCTCTTCTGCTTTCGGCGCGCGGCGTTTGCTCATACCATGCTTCGAGTTCGCGGCATACGCGGCAGAGCGTTGTTTCGCATTCGCTTGTATATTCGGAAAGTTTTTGCGGATTGCCACGTCGCGCGGTCGCATGGTATATGAAATTCAGTATACCACGACGAATTGCGATACAAGGACGAAGTTTCAATCCGAAAACGTCTTCGGTATCCAAATCGCAATAAAAAAAACATAATGCGAAGCGAACGTGCCTAATCGTCGGCTCGTTCAATTGGGAGGAGAACCAATGAAATTCTATCGACACTCGAAATCCGTCACGGGCGCTACCGTGACCGCGCTGTGCGCGCTGGCCTTCGGCTTCGCCGTCACGGCCCCCGCCGAAGCGGCGTGGAAACCGACCAAAAACGTCGAATTCATTATCCCCGCCGGCACCGGCGGCGGCGCCGACCAGATGGCCCGCATGATTCAGGGCATCATCCAGAAGCACAAGCTGATGGATCAATCGATGGTGGTGATCAACAAGTCGGGCGGCGCGGGCGCCGAGGGCTTCCTCGACGTGAAGGGCTCCAAGGGCAACCCGCACAAAATCATCATCACGCTGTCGAACCTGTTCACCACGCCGATGGCCACGGGCGTTCCGTTCAACTGGCGGGACCTGACCCCGGTCGCCATGCTGGCACTGGACGAATTCGTGCTGTGGGTCCATTCCGACTCGCCCTACAAGACGGCGAAAGATTACGTCGAAGCGGCGAAAAAGGCCGGCGGGACGTACAAAATGGCCGGCACCGGTTCCAAGCAGGAAGACCAGATCATCACCGTCGCCGTCGAACAGTCGACCGGCGCCAAGTTCATCTACGTGCCGTTCAAGGGCGGCGGGGAAGTCGCCAAGCAGCTGGTCGGCAAGCACGTCAATTCGACGGTCAACAACCCGATCGAAGCTGTGTCGCAATGGCGCGCCGGCAACGTCCGGGCGCTGTGCGTGTTCGACGGCAAGCGCATCGAACTGAAGGACAAGGTCACGAAGGACATGTCGTGGAACGACATTCCGACCTGCAAGGAACAGGGACTCGACATGGAGTACCTGATGCTGCGCGGCATCTTCATGCCGGGTGGCGTCCAGCAGGAAGTCGTCGACTACTACATCGGCCTGCTCAACAAGGTCCGTGCGACTCCGGAGTGGAAGGAGTTCATGGCCAAGGGCGCCTTCAACACATCCTTCATGACCGGCAAGGAATACAAGGCTTGGGTCGAAAAGGCGGAAGCCACCCATAAGGACCTGATGACCAAGGCCGGTTTCTTGGCGAAGAAGAAGTAAGTCGAAATCACGACGAGGGCCGCCCCGCATGGAGCGGCCCTCATTCTTCTACCGGACACGCTTTCATTCTTGAGGATGCTATCCAGGGCCCGCTATTCGCGGACCCGGCCCGACCGGTAGTTCCCGGATTGGGCGGTTCAGGCCGACGGGGGTGACATGGAAAATTCGAATCAGGCAGACGAGCACGGCACCGTTTCCATGCGCGTCATCGAGATGGCGACCGCGCTGGCGATCATGGCGCTGGGCGCGCTGGTCATGTACGACAGCCATCGGATCGGCGCCAGTTGGGCGGGCGACGGCCCCCAGGCCGGTTACTTTCCGTTCTACGTCGGCGTCCTGATGTTCGCGGCCAGCACGGTCGTCCTGATCCAGGCGGCGCTGGCCAAGATTCCGCGGCGGCGGTTCGTCGACCGTGAACAATTCAAGTCGGTCCTCATCATTCTGGCGCCGACGATCGTCTTCGTCGCGGTCATCGCCATGGTCGGCATCTACATCGCGTCGGCGATCTACCTCGCCTACTTCATGAAGATGCTCGGCCACTATAAGTGGGCCATCGTCGCGCCCGTGGCGCTCGGCGTGCCATCGCTGCTGTTCGTGGTGTTCGAAATCTGGTTCCTGGTGCCGCTGCCGAAGGGGCCCGTCGAATCGTACTTCGGATTCTGAAATCGTCGCGGCGAAGAGGCCAAGTTTCGCACGGACATAAAAATCGGCCGTTGAAGGCTTCGGGCCCGGCGCGCCGAAAGCGATAAAAAGGGGACGCAATATCATGGAAGCCATCGACTCCCTGTTCCACGGTTTCGCCGTGGCGATGACCTGGCAGAACGTGATGTTCATGTTCGTCGGCATTCTGCTCGGCGTGCTGATCGGGGTGCTGCCGGGCCTGGGCGGCGCCAACGGCGTCGCGATCCTGCTTCCTCTCACGTTCTCTATGTCGCCGACCTCGGCGATTATCATGCTTTCGTGCATCTACTGGGGCGCCCTGTTCGGCGGCGCCATCACCTCGATCCTGTTCA
>CAZDFF010000379.1:0-2849 GCA_964504425.1 uncultured Hyphomicrobiales bacterium | reverse complement strand
CAAATCCCTGTGCGAGGCCCTGGACAGCGATGACGTCGTCGTCGAGGAGGTAAATTCCGACAACGACGTGATCGCCCTGCTGAACGCGGATGCCGAGCTGCACCTTCGAACGCCTTTCAACATATTCATCGGCGGCAACATTCTCGATCGCGGCATTACTGTCCCGAAACTGATCAGCTTCTACTACGGCCGCAATCCGAGGCGCATGCAGGCCGACACAGTGCTGCAGCACTCCAGAATGTACGGCGCGCGCGACCGGCGCGATCTCGCCGTGACGCGCTTCTACACGTCGCGAGACGTGTATGGGCGATTGGAAACGATCGAGCGGTTCGAGATGGCGCTTCGTCACGCATTCGAAAGCGGCGCGCACGATCGGGGCGTCGCATTCATACAAACCGACGCTACCCGCCGCGTGATTCCGTGTGCCCCGAGCAAGATTCTGCTGTCCGACATCGTGAGTATCGACGCCGGAGGTCGCCTGTTGCCGATCGGGTTCGAAATGCTCGCCATGACCCACATACGCCAACATGTCGCAAAACTCGATCAGATCATTCCGAGCGGCGCCGTCGACACCGACAAGCCGGCACTATGCGACGTCGCGCTGGCGCACGAAATCTGCAAAGAGATCGCCAAGACCATGGATGTCACGGCTGCCGGCTGGGATTGGGATGGCTTCGGCGCTCTTATCGACTACTTCGCAAAGATCACGAGCACGGCAGACCACAAGGGGAAGATTTGGATTGCGGGGTTCAAGGGTCGCAGCGTCGCCCGCCGGCGCGACAGCGGACGCTTCAGCAACGCACCGGATACGAAACAACAGCGCGATTTAGCCGAAACGATCGCGCGCGATATCCCGATGCTGCTGCTCTTCAGACAGGAAGGCCTGAAAGAGCAGGGTTGGTCCGGCCACCCGTTCTGGTGGCCCGTGCTCATCGCCCCGACGGAGGCTACCCCGTGCGTGTACGCGAAAGAGACATCGTCGTGAACCGATCAAGCACTGTCATGAAGGAGGCGGCATTTCTGCTAAGCCTTCGCCAACGTTGATTGTACCAGGAGTCGAAATGGCGCCAACAGTGAGGATGTTGTTCGATCAGCCACAGCAACGAATAGCGACAGAAATTCAGAGCAAATTCTCTCAATGCACTTCGGCCCAGATTGTTGCGGGTTTTGTAACCGTTGAGGGCGTGGAGATTTTCCGCGACACGCTCCAAGCATTTCCTGACAGGCTAAAGAGTCTTGTCATTGGGGCTGGCACTTCCGGCCAAGCTTTGCGTACATTGCATCTCAGGCCGATTGCGGCCGTTTGCGGGGGCTCGTGCCCGTCCAGCGCTTGAAGGCGCGCGAGAAGGCGGCCGCTTCGGAAAATCCGACAAGATAGGCGGCTTCATTGACGGACACCTTCTTGCCGTCGAGATAGTGCAACGCCATTTTGTGGCGCAGGTCGTCGAGCACCGCTTCGAATGTCGTGCCTTCGGTCTTCAGGCGGCGCAAAAGCGTATCGCCGCTCATCCCCAACCTGTCGGCCATCGCCTCCTTGCCGATGTCGCTGGTGTGCAGGATCGGCAGCAACAGGCTTTCGACCTGGCCCCGCATCGTTTTCGACGACGCGAGACCCGCAAGCAGCGCATCGGCATGCCGGCTCAAGACGCCGAAGACATAGCGCGGTTGCGGCGCAAGTTTGCGGGCCGGCCACGCCGCGTCGACCAGAACAGCATTCCGGCCGGCTTCGAAGACCACGTGCGTGCCGAAGATCCGTTCGTATGCGCTGCGGTATCCCGGATCCGCGTGGGTGAAATGCGCCGCCTTCACCGACGGCCGTTCGCCGGTCCAGCCCGAGTCGAGGATCATGCGCAGGCAACCGCCGGTCACGCGGGCCATGGTGGATTCGGTGAGTTCGGGAAAGTCGTTCGGATTGCGGCGCGTGTCGACAAACCAAAGCCCGCCGTCGCCGGGCGCGAGTTGAAAGCGATCCGGCGATCCCAAATCCACCTCGACGACAAGACCTCCATAGCGATTGAGTTGCACGAACGCCTCGAGCATCGTTTGGGCGGCGCGGCCGATCAGCCCGACGACCGACATCTCGGAAAGATCGACCGCCTCGCCGAAGTGAAGCGCGAAGGCGGGATCGCGGCTCAGCTCCTTGGCCGCCCGCAGGAGCGCCCGGTACTTCGCCAGTGGGATGCGATTGTCCTGATCGGCCACGTCGCGCAGGTCGATGCCCGACCGCTCGCCCAGCGCGTTGGCATCGACCCCTTTCGTTGCGGCAAAGTCCATCACGCCGCGCGCCAGGCCCGCGGCAACCGTAAATTCAGCCATCCCGGCGCCGCCTGCCATGTGCGATCAAGTCTTTGCGGCGTTGCGTCATGGTCGGGTGCGTTTGCCGCCGATAGGTTGGACGCCACAACCTAAGGGGCGCGCACGACGGCCGCAACGCTTCGCGCGGCTGCGCCCGAAATGCGCCACGTTTCGCCTCGCCGGCCGTTCGCGCCGGCATGCTGGATCGACGAACTTCTTCCGACGGACATTCTCCAATGCTCAGCCACCTCTTTCCGCCGCAGATCGACAACAACTACCGGGGCCATACGTTGGCGATCTGGCTTCTCGTCCCGATCCTGCTGGTGAAGACCGTGATGGGATTCAACGTCGCGGGCTTGAACCCGTGGATCGACAACCGATGGATCGCCGAGACCGCCGACCGTATCCCGCTCGAATCGTTCGGTGCGCAGGCGGCATCCACCGTCATGTTTCTTTTCGCGAGTTGGGGACTGATACTTTTCGTGCTGTGCCTCCTCGGCATCGTCGTGTTGATCCGTTACCGGGCGATGATCCCGCTGATGTACCTTCTGCTC
>CAZDFF010000378.1:0-2857 GCA_964504425.1 uncultured Hyphomicrobiales bacterium | reverse complement strand
CGACGAGATCAATCGTAGCGAGCGTCTGACCGTGTTCCTGGTCGAACAGAATGCCTACCACGCGCTGAAGCTGGCGCACCGCGGCTACGTCATGGTCAACGGCCGCATCACCATGAGCGGGACCGGGGCCGGTCTGCTGGCCGATCCGGAAGTTCGCGCGGCCTATCTGGAAGGCGGGCAGGCGGCCAAGCAGCCCGGAGTCGAGGACGTCTCGCCATGAGCGCGATCCTCGGTACCGGCGGGCTGGTTTTCTTTTGGCTGACGCTCGTCGTCATGGGGTTCGCCGCCTTCATGACCGGCCAGGCGCTGGCCAACACGTGGCGCCCGGCATGGCAGGCGATGGTCTACGCGGCCTTGCTCGGCGTCGCCGACCGGTTTCTATCGTATGCATTATTCAAGGGGCATCTACTCTCGCTTGCGGCCTATGCCCTCGATACCGCCGTGCTCGCGGCCATCGCGCTTTTCGCCTACCGGGTTACCCAGGCGCGTAAGATGGTGAGCCAATATCCCTGGCTTTACGATCGGGCCGGCCTGTTCTCCTGGCGCATGAAATCCGGCGACCCGTCATAAGTGCATCGCGGGTCTGTAACAATCGCCTCGAATGGGGTAAAAAAGGAAGGTTGGAGGAACGGTTTCGGGATCGACCGCGCCTCTCCGCAAGGCACCCCGGCCGCGAAGCCGGGGGCCGCAAACCGTCAGGGAAGGATAGAAACCGATGCGCACATCGAAAGCCATGCTGCTCGCGGCCGGCCTTGTCGCCGTCGCGGGGTTCGCGCCGGCCCACGCGGCCGACATCAACATCGCCGTTGCCGGCCCGATGACGGGTCAATACGCCTCGTTCGGCGATCAATTCAAGCGCGGTGCCGAAATGGCCGTCGCCGACATCAATGCCAAGGGCGGCGTTCTCGGCAAAAAATTGAAACTCACGATCGGCGATGACGCCTGCGATCCGAAACAAGCCGTCGCGGTCGCCAACAAGATCGCCAGTTCGAAGGCCGTGTTCGTCGCCGGGCATTTCTGCTCGGGCTCCTCGATCCCGGCATCGAAGGTCTATAACGAGGAAGGCATCCTGCAGATATCGCCGGCCTCGACCAATCCTCAATTCACCGAGGCGGGACTGCCTTACGTGTTCCGCACCTGCGGCCGCGACGACCAGCAAGGCACGGTCGCCGGCGATTTCCTGGCCGATAAAATGAAGGGCAAGAAGGTCGCGTTCCTTCACGATAAGACGCCCTATGGCAAGGGCTTGGCCGACGAAACGCTGAAGCAATTCAAGAAACGCGGCGGCAAGGAAGCAATGTACGAAGCCTTTACCGCGGGCGAGAAGGACTACTCGGCGTTGGTCAGCAAGCTGAAAGCGGCGGGTATCGACGTGGTTTACGTCGGCGGATATCACACCGAGGCGGGCTTGATCATCCGTCAGGCCTATGGACAGGGCTACAAGCCGCTGCTGGTTTCCGGCGATGCGTTGGTGACCGACGAATACTGGAAGATTACCGGCGCCGCCGGCGAGGGCACGCTGATGACGTTCAGCCCCGACCCGCGCAAGAACAAGGTCGCGGCGCCCGTCGTCGCGAAGTTCAAGAAAGCGGGCTACGATCCCGAGGGCTATACGCTCTACACCTACGGCGCGATTCAGGCATGGGCGGCGGCCGTCACGGCGGCGAAGTCGACCGACGCGAAGAAGGTCGCGGCGCAACTGAAGAAGGGCAAGGTCGACACGGTGTTGGGCAAGATCGGCTTCGACAAGAAAGGCGACGTCACCGCGCCGGGTTACGTGTTCTACGAATGGAAGAACGGCAAGTACGATTATCTGAAGGCCGGTTCCTGAGGCCCGTTTCCGCATAACGACGAAAGGCCCGGTCATGCGCCGGGCCTTTTTCGTTGCGGTGTCGGCAATCAGGGATCGATACGCTTGCCGAGGCCGATTTTCTTGGCGAACTCGGAGCGGTGGCGGGCGTAGTTGGGTGCGACCATCGGGTAGTTGGCGGGCAGATTCCAGCGCGCCCGGTATTCGTCCGGGGTCATGCCATAGGCCGCCCGCAGGTAGCGCTTCAGCATCTTCAACCGCCGCCCGTCCTCAAGGCAGACGATATAATCGGGCGTCACGGAACGACGCACGGATACGGCCGAAGCCGGACGGCCGGGCGCCGCCTCGACGGCCGGCGCACGCGCCAATTCGGCGAGCGTGCCGTGCACGGTGGCGATCAAACCGGGGATGTCCTGAGTGGGCGTTTCGTGTCCGGCGAGATAAGCGGCGACGATGCGCGCGCTCAGGCGCAGGAGGGAAGGGCGGTCCTTGGACGAATGCGTCGCATCCTGCGGCCGTTCGGACATGATCGTTACCCCCTTGTCGTCGCGCCGTCGGGACCCCCATCCCGAGCGCCGACGTCGATGATCCTTGCATTCGGCGACGGGAGTCCAGCGAAAATGACCGATGGCATCGGCACCGTTGCCGCATGACGCAATCCACGAACCGCGTTGGTTTCCCAGGAGCCGCGAGGTCTGGTTATTGGCGCGATCCTTTGTGTCCTGTTGGCAGAGCGTTTCGACATATGGTATCAAGGTCGCGGGCGCCTGGATGCACCCGGCGAACGGCCGAGAAACTATCAACAATTCAATAAATTAGGAACGCCACGGGGGATGCCGACCGAGACCATCGCGATCGCCAGCGATCATGCCGGCTTCGAACTCAAGAGCCTTCTCAAGAAGGATCTGGAGACGATGGGGTTCGGCGTCCTCGATCTCGGCGCCGTGTCGAAGGAGTCCGTCGATTATCCCGACTTCGGCTTCGCGCTCGCCGGCGCCCTGAAGGCGGGCAAGGCGAGCCGCGGTGTGTTGGTCTGCGGCAGCGGCA
>CAZDFF010000377.1:0-2859 GCA_964504425.1 uncultured Hyphomicrobiales bacterium | reverse complement strand
AAAACAGAATGCCTCGCGCCCAAGGAACGCGACGCATTCGTTCTCTAACGCAAACGGACACGGACAGCGCGACAATGGCGACGACACCCCTCAACATTCACATCGTCGACGACGATCACGAGATGATCGAGATCATGGCCGCCGTCCTGGAATCGCGCGGCCACAAGGTGAAAAAAGACATCGCCGCCGTCTATGCGATCCCGGTACTGCGCCAGGAACCGCCCGATTGCCTGATCGTCGACATCATGATGTCGGAATTGAACGGGATCGAGTTCCTCGCCGAATTGAAACGCTACAAGGAACTGAAGAACACCAAAATCGTCGCCGTTTCCGCGCTCACCGACCCGATCTGGCAGAAAAAGGCGCTGAACGGCGGTGCCGCCGCCTACCTGACGAAGCCGATCGACATCGCCACGTTCGCCCAGCAAATCGAAAAGATCGGCGGCGGCGCCTAGCCCGCCAGTTTGGCCCCGCGCACGTCGAGCCCGCCCGCCTTCAGGATGAAGGCGATTATCGTTTCCAGCCCCTCCCCCGTCTTCAGGCACGAAAACACGAACGGGCGCTCGCCGCGCATCTTTCGCGCGTCCCGGTCCATGACCTCCAGGCTGGCGCCGACCATGGGCGCCAGGTCGATCTTGTTGATGATCAGAAGATCGGACCGCGTGATGCCGGGCCCGCCCTTGCGCGGGATCTTGTCGCCCGCCGCCACGTCGATGACGTAAAGCGTGATATCGGCCAGTTCCGGCGAGAACGTCGCGGCCAGGTTATCGCCGCCCGATTCGATGAACACGATTTCCAGGTCGGGAAATTTCACATTCAAGTCGGCGACGGCGGCGAGGTTGATGGACGCGTCCTCACGGATCGCCGTGTGCGGGCAACCGCCGGTTTCGACCCCGACGATCCGGTCGGGCGACAGCGCGCCGGAGCGCAGCAGGAATTCGGCGTCCTCGCGGGTATAGATATCGTTGGTGATGGCGGCGATGCGGTAATCGTCGCGCAGCCGCTTGCACAGCCTGTCCATGAGCGCGGTCTTGCCCGAACCGACCGGGCCGCCGACGCCGATGCGCAATGGGGATGTCATGAGCGGAACAACCTCGTGTATTGGGTTTCGTGACGGATCGACGTCCAGTCGACCATGAAGGCGGCCCCGCCCAGATCGGCGAGCGGAATTTCCGGCGCCCGCGCGGCGGCGGCGACGATGACGGGTTCCAGCAGCGCCATGACCCGCTGGCCGTCGGTCTGACCCAGGGGCACCAGGCGAACTCCGGCGGAAACCAGATTGGCCGCGAACGATTGCAGATAGCCGACCAAGGTCAGCGCCGCGGGCAAGCCCATGAAACCGGCAACCGTGCCGACGGCGACGGCCAGCGTCGGCTGGCGACCCGCCGCCGCCATGCGTTCGCGCCACGGTTCGATCCGGGCATCCGGCCAGACCCGGCGCACGGTTTCGATAAACGCGACGCCCTGCGCGGTCGCCTCCAGGGCCGTTTCGTGGCTCGCCCGCGTGGCGTGAGCCCGCTCAACCGTGCGATCCAATGCCGTGTTGTCGCCATCGGCCGCCGCCCGGTGCGCGGCGGCAAACAGCATGGCGTCGACCCGCCCCGCACCCTTTTCGACGATGGCGCCGATCCAGCGAGCCAGCGTTTCATGGTCCTTCACCAAGCCGTCCTCGACCGCGTATTCGATGCCGTGGGAATACGTGAAGGCGCCGACCGGAAACGACGGCGACAGCCAGGTCATCAGGCGATAGAGCTGCGCGTCGCCGAGCGGCGTTTCAGTGGGCATGGCGATGGCCGTGTGCGTGGTGATCGTGCGGTCCCGCTGGCGATTTGGTGTAGGCGCCGGATTCCGGCTGGAACGGCGCCCGGCGCCGGGTCACGGTCGCGCCGAGTCCCTCGATCATATCCTTCAATATATGGTCGTCGCGGATGCGCAGCCGGTTGTCGCCCAGCACCTGGATCGCCGTATGCCGGTTGCCGATGTGCCAGGCGAGGCGCACGGTTTCGGCGGGCGAGCGACATTCGATGTCGAGCACCGCTTCGGGCGCGGCGACGACGCGGAGCAACCCTTGTCCGCCGTCGAGTTCGAGGCCGTCGCCGTCGTTCAGCACGCGGGCCTCGGCCAGATCAAGCAGAAATTCACCGCCTGCGTCGTCCTTCATCAGAATGCGCCGCCGATGGCGGTCGTCGAACGCCAGCGTCACCGTCGCCGTGGCGCGTTCCGCCGGCCACCCGCCTTTCGCCAGTACAGCAACCGCCCGGCGCATGTCAGAACAGGAAGTAGCGTTGCGCCATGGCCAATTCCTTGGCCGGCTCGCAGGTGATGTGCTGGCCGTCCGCCAGCACCTTGTAGGTTTCCGGGTCGACATCGATCTTCGGCGTCAGGCCGTTCAAGATCATGTCCTTCTTCGTCACCGTGCGCGTGCCGGAAACGGCGAGGAGCGGACGGCGCAGATCGAACGCCTTATCCAATCCCGCCGCGAGCCCGGCGGCGGAAACGAACGTCACCGCGCTGGCCTGCAACGACCGCCCGAAGGCACCGAACATCGGCCGGTAATGGACCGGTTGGGGCGTCGGGATCGAGGCGTTGGGATCGCCCATGGCCGCGGCGGCGATGGTACCGCATTTCAGCACGATGTCCGGCTTCACGCCGAAGAACATCGGCTTCCACAACACCAAGTCGGCGAGCTTGCCGACCTCGACCGAGCCGACGTGCGCCGCCATGCCGTGCGCGATGGCGGGGTTGATGGTGTACTTGGCGATGTAGCGTTTGACGCGCAGGTTATCGTTGTCCCCCTTTTCGTCGGGCAGACGGCCGCGCTGCTTTTTCATTTTATCGGCCGTCTGCCAGGTGCGGATG
>CAZDFF010000376.1:0-2958 GCA_964504425.1 uncultured Hyphomicrobiales bacterium | reverse complement strand
GGCGAGTCAACTGTTTTAGAATAATTCTAGATTATGGGAAAAAGCGGCTTCGCTTCCGATCTTTAGGGGCTGGTAATGCTAAAAACCGGTGCCCCGTCGCGGGTGGGGGCGCCGCAGCCGCCCGCATCGGGTACGGAAGACTGCGGCGCCCCCTGGGGCGAAGGCGAAGATTCGGCCGCCCTCTGGCAGGCGACCGATGCTCATACTGATAATGCAAATGGTTTGCACTTGCAAGCATGATTCTTTAGGCTCCCGCCGAATTCTTCGCCGCCACGGTTTTACCGCCACCCGAGAGGCCCTCGCCCATGACCGACGCCTGCCCGTACATGCCCTACCCGCCCGAAACATCCCTGCGCGGCCTGCGCACGGCGGAACTGTTCCTGGTGCTGTCGGTGCGGCTTTGGGTGCAGGCGGCGGTCGCGCCCGAGCGCGCCGCCGGCGACTGGCGCGAGGGCTGCCTCCATGCCGGCATCGACGAAGACGGGATCGCTGAATTCGACCGTTTGTTCGGAATCGTCGCCACCGCCCTCAACCGGGGCCTTGAGGTCCATCCGTTCGATTGTCCGAAGCTGGGCATCGACGAGGCCTTGCTGCTGGCCGCCGTCGCCGAGATGCAGCACAGGCGCGAGGCCGGATTCGGTTGCGTGCTGACGAACTGGCTGCCGCCGGCGGCGCGACGGCTGGCCTACGGTCCTCTGCTCGGCGTCGCCGCCGCACTCGCGCGTGTCCGGCTGGTCGTGCCGCTGCGGCCCCACGAGACCGATTCGCCAATCGAGGAGCATCGCGTCCCGTCGCCGGACCCGGGATACCGATTGGTTCACTGAACGGCCGCGTCGGCCGGCGTTGATCCCCGCCCGCGCGCTCGTGTAGCGTAGCCGCGCACACGCCCGCGAGGAGATGCCCATGAACGACACCCGGCCGATGGCCGCGCCGACCACGGAAAGCGGCACCGTCGCCGATTCGATCGCCCGCACGATGAAGGCCTACGGCGTCGAATTCGCGTTCGGCATCCCGGGCAACGACGTTTTGGAATTGGTGCGCGCCGGCGAGGATGCGGGCATCCGTTTCGTGCTGGCCAAGGCGGAACCATCCGCCGCGTTCATGGCGGACGCGGTCTATCAAGTCACCGGCAAGCCGGCCGCATTGATCGCCGCGCTCGGCCCCGGCATCGCCAACGCGATTTCAGGGGTCGCGGGCGCGTTGATGGAACGAACCGCGATGCTGGTGCTGTCGGGCGAGATGGCGACGAAGCAGAGCGGCATCTACAACCATCAAGTCTTCGATCACGTCGCCCTGGCGACGCCGGTGACAAAATACGCCGCGACCCTGAACCGCCAGCGCGCCGCCCAGCACGTCGCCCGCGCGCTCGATATCGCCACCGTGCACCCGGCCGGGCCGGTGCTGTTGAACGTACCCGCCGACGACGGCCGCGCCGCGACGGCCCAAGCACCCGCGTTCCATCCGTCGACCGTGTTGGCCGCCGACCTTTCGGAGGCCGCGGCGAAGGACGCGACCAACCTTCTGAAGACGGCCAAGAAGCCGCTCGCGCTGATCGGCCGCGGCGCGCTCCGCGACGGCATGCGGGGGCCGCTGCAAGCGTTCCTCGAAGGCTGGGGCATGCCGTTCCTCGCGACCTACAAGGCCAAGGGGCTCGTCGACGAACATCATCCGCTATCGCTCGGCAGCGTCGGGCTGTCGCCCGTGGTCGACGCGGAAAACCAGAAAGCGGTGACGGATGCCGACCTGCTAGTCCTGATCGGCTTCGACCCCATCGAACTGCGCGACGCTTGGCTCGACGCCTGGCCGCACGCGAAACCGGTGCTGACCGTGGATTGGGCCGCCGAGACCCATCGCATCTTTCCGCTCGGCCGGCAGGCGGTCGGCGACGTCGCGGAAATCCTGAAGCAGTTGACGCCGTCCGCCGCCAAGCCCGCCCCCAACGACGCCTTTCATCCTCTGAAGGCGAAAGTTGCCGAGGTCGTGCGGGCGCGGCAACCGAAGAAAGGCATCAGCCCGGCCGGCCTGTTCCATGCCGTCGACAAGCGAATTCGCGAAGACTGGATCATGACGGTCGACGTCGGCGCGCATCGTATTCTCGCCAATCACGTGCTGCGGTGCCGCGCCCCGGGGCAATTGCTGCAATCGAACGGCCTCGGCTGCATGGGCTATGCGGTGCCGGCGGCGATTGGGGCCAAACTGGCCCGGCCTGCGAGCCCGGTGGTCGCCATGCTGGGCGACGGCTGCATGCTGATGACCCAGGGCGAGTTGGCGCTCGCCGCCGAGTTGGACCTGCCGCTGGTCATCGTCGTGTTGAACGACGCGGCGCTGGCGCTGATCAAGCTGAAGCAAAGCAAGATGAAAATGGCCGCCCAGGCGGTCGATTTCAAAAGCCCGCGCTTCGACGTCATCGCCGAAGGCTTCGGCGCCAAGGGCATTCGCGTCGAAACGATCGCGGATTTCGAGAAGGCGTTCGACGAGGCGATTACATCCAACCGCCTGACGGTGATCGATGCCCTGTGCGATCCCGCCGAATATTGGGAACAGATGTGAGCCGCCGATGATCAAGACCGAACGCAAAGGCCCGGTGACGACCCTGCTGCTCGACCGGGCGGACAAGCGCAACGCCATCGACTGGGACATGGTCCATGCCTTGGCCGAAGGCGTCGCCGCCGCCGAAAAGGACCACGATTGCCGGTGCTTGGTCATCAAAGGCGCGGGCGATCATTTCGCCGCCGGGCGCGACCTGGGCGCAACCAAGACCCAGCGCACGCTCGAAACCGTGCTCGCCGACGACGACGCCTGGACCGAGATTTTCCAAGGCCTGCGCCGAATGACCAAGCCGTCGGTCGCGGTCGTGCGCGGCTACGCGGTCGCCGGCGGCTTCACGCTCGCCATGGGCTGCGATTTCGTGCTGGCCGACAAGACCGCCAAGTTCGGCGCGCTGGAAATGCGCCACGG
>CAZDFF010000375.1:0-2975 GCA_964504425.1 uncultured Hyphomicrobiales bacterium | reverse complement strand
GCGACCGGCGCTTCAAGGACGCCGCCTGGAGCGAAAACCAGGTGTTCGATTTCATGAAGCAGTCCTACCTGCTGACGTCGCGCTGGCTGCAGTCGACCGTCAAGGACGTGTCCGGCATGACATCGAAGGATGCCCAAAAGGTCGATTTCTACACCCGCCAATTCGTCGAGGCCTTGTCTCCAAGTAACTTCTTGGTGACAAACCCCGAAGCAATCCGGGCCACCATCGAATCGGGCGGCGAAAACCTAGTCAAAGGCCTGCAGAATCTGCTCACCGACCTGGAACGGGGCAAGGGCAAGCTGGCCATCAGCATGACCGACTACGAGGCCTTCAAGGTCGGCGAGAACATCGCCGTCAGCCCGGGCAAGGTGGTGTTCCGGAACGACCTGATGGAACTGTTGCAGTTCACGCCCTCGACACCGAAGGCGCGTTCGACCCCGCTCCTGATCATCCCGCCGTGGATCAACAAGTATTACATCCTGGATCTCCGCAAGGAGAACTCGTTCATCAAGTACGCGGTCGATCAGGGCAACACGGTTTTCGTGATCTCTTGGGTCAATCCGAACGCCACGCTGGCCCGGAAATCTTTCGCCGATTACATGCTGGAAGGTCCGCTCGCCGCCATCGACGCCATCGAGAAGACCACCGGCGAGGGCGAAGTCAACGCCATCGGCTACTGCATCGGCGGCACGCTGCTGGCCTGCGCCCTGGCCTACATGGCGGCCAAGGACGCGGCCAAGGCGAAGCGGGTGCGCTCGGCGACCTTTTTCACGACCATGGTCGATTTCGAGGAAGCGGGCGAACTGGGCGTTTTCGTCGACGAAAAGCAGCTCGACAACCTGGACGCCAAGATGAACGAACGCGGCTATCTCGAGGGCAGCGAGATGGCGAACACCTTCAACATGATGCGCGGTAACGACCTGATCTGGTCGTTCGTCGTCAACAACTACCTGCTCGGCAAGGATCCCTTCCCGTTCGACTTGCTGTACTGGAATTCGGATTCGACCCGCATGCCCGCGGCGATGCACAGCTTTTATCTGCGCAAGATGTACCTGGAAAACAAGCTGGTGAAGCCGGGCGGAATCGAACTGGCGGGCGTGCCGTTGGATCTGCGCAAGATCAAGGTGCCCTGCTACATCATTTCGACCCGCGAGGATCATATCGCCCCCTGGAAGGCGACCTACAGGGCGACGCAGCTCTATTCGGGACCGATCCGCTTCGTGCTCGCGGCGTCGGGCCACATCGCCGGCGTCGTCAATCCGCCCGCCGCCGGAAAATACTGCCACTGGATCAACGAGGATCTGCCCAAGGACCCCGACAAGTGGCTGGAAAAAGCCGCCCAGAAGGAAGGTTCCTGGTGGCCCGACTGGGATTCCTGGGTCAAGAAATTCGGCGGCAAGGAAGTCCCGGCCCGCGATCCCGCGAAGGGCAAGTTGAAAGCCCTCTGCGACGCGCCCGGGACCTACGTAAAGATGCGCGCCGACGGCTAGCGCTTAAGCCGATCCGGAAGCCCGCTCAGCCGTTCAAGCGGATCGACGGCGCGAAGCGCTTGGCTTCGGCTGCCGACAGGACGGCGCCGAGGCTTTTCATCTCGTGGTCCAATCCAGCGGTCGACTGACCCTGCGCTTTCAAAGTGCGGACATCGACCTCTAACGTATCCATCCGCCTGGAAAGACGATCCAGCGCGTCGGTGTGATTGCCGAGCGACGTTTCGAACGCCTTCAGGTGCGGCTTGATCGCGGTTTCGGTATGGCCGTCGATGCGCTTCAAGATTTCGCTCGTGAACCAGAGCGCTCCGAACGACAGAATGAACGCAAATACGGCAAGCACGGTACCCATGAGTCGAGTCCTCGGAAATACATGGTTCTCCGATCGTCAGCTTGCCGAGCAATCGTAAAAGGACGGTAAACGGCAGCGGCGACTGACGGCAGGCGTCATTTTGCCTTGAGAAGGGCCGCCGCAGCCGAACGCGGATCGGTCTTGCGCGCCGCGACCTTCTTCAGGGCGGCCTGCAGGCGCCCTTCCCGGCCCTTGCGGAAGCGGTCGCGGACGATGTCTTCCGCCGTCTTCAGCACGCGCAATTCCATGATCCGGCGGCACCGCTCGGCCATCTCGCCGGATTCGATCAAGTGCCGACGGTGGTCGTCGATGGCGGCGACCAGCTTGTCGATGCCTTCCTCGCGCTCGGAGCTGGTCGGTACCACCGGCACGTGCCAACCGCCGGCGCGATGTCCTCGCGCGCCGAGCCCGAGCATGCCTTTCAGGTCGGCCGCCGTGCGCGCGGCATCCGGCTTGTCGAACTTCGAAACCACGTGGATGTCGGCGATTTCCAGCACGCCGGCCTTGATCGCCTGGACGTCGTCGCCGAGACCGGGCGCCGAGACCACGACGACCGTGTGCGCCGCCTGGACGATTTCGACCTCGTCCTGGCCGACGCCGACGGTTTCGACCAGCACCACGTCGAACCCGGCGGCATCCAGCACGTCGATCGCATCGTGGCAGGCGGCGGTGAGCCCGCCCAAGGCCCCGCGCGTCGCCATGGATCGGATAAAGACGCCGGGGTCGCCCGAAAGATCGGTCATGCGAATGCGGTCGCCCAGGATCGCCCCGCCGCTGAACGGGCTCGACGGATCGACGGCGACGATGCCGACCCGGCGCCCGCCGGCGCGGATCGCCTTGGCCAGAACCCGGATCAGGCTCGATTTGCCGCTGCCGGGCACGCCGGTGAGGCCGACCACATGGGCGCGCCCCGCCATCCGGAAGATCGCCGCCAGCGCCGGGCGGCTTTCGGGCTTGTCGGCCTCGGCTAGCGAGATCATGCGCGCGATCGCGCGGACTTCGCCTTTCGCGACGCCGTCAACCAAGTCGCGATAAGCGGCAACAGGCTTTAGGACCTGCCGGGTCGGCGATTTCGCCTTAGCTTTCTTCGCGGCCGATTTGCGTGTTCGCCCGGCCGGCTTAGGTTTCCTGGACAA
>CAZDFF010000374.1:886-2996 GCA_964504425.1 uncultured Hyphomicrobiales bacterium | reverse complement strand
GGGTTGCATGTTCATCTTCCCGGTGATCGGCCATATCCTCGGCATTGGGTACATTCAATTCGGCGCCTGGGCCGGCACCGGCATCTTGAATTCGGCACAGGTCGCGGGTGCCGCGCTGGCATTCCAGCCGCAAGGTATCGAGACGCTGAAGGTCGCCGAGATCTTCAACATCACCCGCGTGCTGTTCCTGCCGATTATCGTGCTGTGGCTCGCGGTCTGGTACGTCCGCAAGGAACAAGCGGCCGGCAGCAAGGACATCCAGCAGGTCGACACGACCCGGGTCATTTTCGAGAAGTTCCCGGTCTTCGTCCTGGGCTTCATCCTGATGTTCGCGCTGTCCTCGACCGGCATCTTCGCTCCGGCGCAGCACTACCAAGGCAAGTACTTCGACAACAACGTCAAGGCCGACAAGCTGTTGTCGGCCAAGGACTTGGCGACCGTCGCGGCGGAGGCCGGCAAGGTTCAGCCCAAGGCCCAGAAGGAGGCCCTGGCGCGCCTGATCGAAAACAAGAAGGTCATGAGCATCGAGGACGACACTGCGCTTCGCGGGCTCGCTAATTCCGGCGCGCTGTCGAAGGGCGCGACCGCCGTGCTGAAGAAGTCGCACGGTGCGGTCTATCACACCGCCAAGAAGATCAGCACGTTCCGCAATTGGATCACTTGGCTGTTCGCCTTTGGACTCACGGGACTCGGCATGCAGATCACGATCGCGGCGATGAAGCAGGCCGGCGGGCAACCGCTGGTGATCGGCGGTATCGTCGGTACCTGCAAGGCGGTCTTCTCGTTGATCGTCATCATGCTGTTTGTCCGCGAAACGATCTGAAATCGGAGGATACGAAAATGGCCGACCAAAACAGCCAGAACATCGACGCCCGCGAGGAAGCGGGCTTCAAGTACCATCGCGGCTCGGCGCTCTCGATCTTCGGCACCGACCGGCGCGAGGATTTTGTCGCGTTGGTGTGTGCGCTCTTGATCGCGTTCTTCACCTACGTCCTGGTGAAGTGACGTAGCGGCGGATGCAACGGTCGTTCGGCCCGGCGTCGCCTTTGGGCGCCGGGCCGAAGCCGCTTTCGGCGCGCATTTCATGACGGGACAACGAATCCTTCTTGCTAGCCACGGCACGATGGGCGCCGCGGCGGCCGAGCGGATGGCGTTCGATCGTGCGGCCGGCGGTGGCACGGTCCATCACCTGGTCGTGGTGCCCGACTTCTGGAAGGGAATGCTGGGCGACGACTGGCTGAACAACGCGGTCGTTCACGTTCGCTTCGGTCGCTACGTCGAAAACCAGTTGGAGCGCGAAATCACGGAGCACTTGGAAAAGGTGGCGATGGAGGCGAAGACGCGCGGCATTTCCTACACGGCCGAGGCGCGCCAAGGCAAACCCGCCGAGTGCCTGATCGAGGCCGCCGAGGCGGGCGAGTTCGACCTCGTCGTCATCGGCAGCCCACGGCCGAAGGGCGAAACCGGCTACCGGTCGCGCATGGTGCTGGACACGCTCGCCAAGGGATTGCGCCGGCCGCTGCTGATCGTGCCCCATCCCAAGCGATGAACGGCGAAGCGCTTCAGGACGCGGCCTGGGTCACGATACCGACGCGTCTGCCGGTATCGGCGGTAGTCGACTTTTGCCGGGACGTCGAGCGGCTGTTGCGGATCAATTCGATGTACGAGTTCGAGGACTGGCGCGAGACCGGTTCGGACTCGTATGTCATGAAAATCCACAATCTGAGCAACGGGCAAACGCTGGAGGTGCCGTTCTCGGTCGTGCGCCACGCCGACGGCGTCGAACTGACCTACGGCGCCGGTCTCAAGGCGCGGACCCGGTTCAAGGTCGAAGCCGGCCCGCAGGGGGCCAATCTGATCGTCACCGACGACTACTCCGGCACGCCCGTACCCGAGCGGTCGGCGCGTGCGGCGGAGATCGACAAGAGCCTCGTCTACTGGGGCAACGACCTGCACCGCTATCTGGAACAATGGCGGCGCTGGTCCGCTTTCAAGGCTTGGTGCTGGTACATGGCCAGGGTCTGGCAGCCGATGAAGCCGCGCGCGCGTCGTGTCGCCTTCATGGTGATCGTCATCACGGCGCTCGAGTTCGTCGCCTTTCTGGCGGTCT
>CAZDFF010000374.1:0-876 GCA_964504425.1 uncultured Hyphomicrobiales bacterium | reverse complement strand
TTCTGATTTTCGCCATGGAATGGCAGCAGCGCCTGCGCTTCTGGTAGCCGCCTTATCCCTTGGGCCGTGCGAGCTCGTAAAGCGCGACGGCGCAGGCATTCGACAGGTTCAGGCTTTCCATGGCCCCGGAGATGGGGATTCGCACTAATCGGTCGCAGGTTTCGCGGCTGAGGCGCCGGAGCCCCGTCCCCTCGGCCCCGACGACCAGGGCGATCAGGCCGGAGAGATCGGCTTCGGCCAGGGTTTCGGCGGCGGTGCCGTCGAGGCCGACGCACCAGAAGCCCATCTTTTTCAGGTCCTCCAGGGCGCGGGCCAGATTGGTGACCCGGATCAGGGGCACGGTTTCCATGGCCCCGGAGGCGGCCTTGGCCATGACCGCGCCGGCCTCGGGGGCGTGCCGGTCGGGCACCACGACGCCCAAAGCCCCGAAGGCAGCGGCCGAACGCAGGACGGCGCCGACGTTCTGCGGGTCGGTCGCCTGGTCCAGTACGACGACGATGCCGGCTTTGGCTTCGCCCAGGCGGGTCTGGATCAACCCCAGGTCTTCGTCGGCGAGCGGGTAGGTCAGGAGCGCGATTCCCTGGTGCACGGCGCCGGGGGCCAACGCTCGCTCGATCTCGGTTCGATCGACGGTTTCGGCCTGGAGGCCCCCGGGAATCGCCCGATTCAGGCGCGACCCCAGGCTTTCCGCCGTGTTCGGAGTGACCAGCAGGCGCAGGCAGCGCCGCTGCGGGTTGCCCAGCGCGGCCAGGACGGCATGGGTGCCGTAAAGCCAGGCCGTACCGCCCGGCGCGGCTTTTTCGCGCTGCGGCAAGGCCGCGCGGGCGGGCCCGGCCGACGGCCGTTCCGGCCGGGATGGACGATGGCTTGGTTTCG
>CAZDFF010000373.1:0-3010 GCA_964504425.1 uncultured Hyphomicrobiales bacterium | reverse complement strand
GGTTGACGAACACCCAGGCGGCGCTCGCACACGCGTCCTCGGGAATTCCTTCGGCGATGATGGCGGTCCGTCCGGCCAGCGTCGAGACCTTGATTTGCCCGCCGAAGACGTGGGTTGCGGGGGTCTTGCTCTCGGCGGCTTCCTTCATCTGGTCGATCAATACCAGATTCGGCGCCTTTTTTTCCGGCACGCCGGGGCGGAACGCCATGAAATAAGCGCCGGCGGCGATGGCCGCCGCGGCGGCGGCGACACCCAGCCCGATCAGCACGGGTTTCTTGGTTTCTTCTTCATCCTCGTCGTCCAGGAACGCCGGCTTGCGCGCCAGCGGCGACTTGGGAGTTTCGGGTTGGGGCGCCGGCGTCGCGTTGGCAATCTCGGGTCGGGAGTGCAGCGTCGCGGCGCGCCGTTCGGCGTCGGCCTTTTCCTTTTTGTTCGCTTCGTACTCGGCGACCTGTTGCTTGCGATAACCCTTGATCTGCCCAAGAACAGCGGTCACCGCTTCGCCGGCCTTGGCCAACACCGCGTCCGAGGCGTCGTCGGGGATCATCCGGGTGATTTCGGCGGTCAACCGCTCGACCTCGGGCGGGTCGTCGTCGCGGGTGTACAGCATCTTGATGACGACGACGGTGGAATCGCGCAATGCCCTGGCCGTCCGGGCGCTCCGGATCAGGGCGGTCAGGCCCACCGCGGGATCGTCGAACACGCGATCCCAATCGATCGAACCGGACGGCAGTTGGGGCCATGTCGGCCGGGTGTTTTCCAAGGTGCGGGCGTTCCCCTCTATGGTTGACAACCTAGGCCGTGCGCATTTTCCGGACAAGCCCCGGACCGGATGCCGCACCGCTAATCGGGTGACTCGCGCGACCTAATTCGCGGTGCGGCCCCCCTACGTTTTCAAGGTGAAAGGGTTGAAATCGGTCGTGCGATCGTAATGGTCCTCGTTTTCGGCATTTTTCAGCCATCCGACGGCTTTGTAAGTGACGGGCGTCATAGCGACCTCGACCAGGACCTTCAGCACGTAGTTGGTCAGCATGACGGCCGTAATCAGCGCGCCGTCCCATACCCCCAGGAACGCAACCGGGTAGAAAATCAGGGAATCGACGCCTTCGCCGACGATCGTGGATCCGATGGTCCGCATCCAAAGTCGCCGGCCCTCCATCCATACCTTCATGCGCGCCAGCACGTAGGAATTGGCGAATTCGCCGCAGAAGAAAGCGATCAGCGAGGCCAGGACGATGCGCGGCGTCTGGCCGAAGACGGTGGCATAGGCCTCCTGGAACGGCCAGCCGGGCGTCGGGGGCAGCGCCACCACCACGGTCGCCATCAGGGTGGCGAAGATCATGGCGCCGAACCCAGCCCAGATGACCCGCCTGGCCCGGGCGTAGCCGTATACCTCGGTCAGGATGTCGCCGAAGATGTAGGAAATCGGGAAAAACAGAACGCCCGCGCCGAACGTAAAGCCGGCGACCTCGACGGCCTTGGCCGGGCCGATCAGGTTGGAACAGAGATAGACCGTGACGAATCCGGCGAGCACCAGGTCGTAATAGCGAAAACCTCGGCGCTGGGCGGTCATCGGCGTTCTCGTATCGTGGTCGCCGGGAAGTTTAGCGAATGGCGGCATGCCGCGCCACGGGAAGGGGGCCATAAAAGAGACGCACCGTCCAATCCGATTTGCTGTACTCTTCGTCCGGCTACCGGATCCGGCAAAAAGCATCCACGCCCGCGAGCGTGCATCCGTCCCGATATCTTACCCGTCCGTCAGCCCGGCGTGTTCGCCGGGCGTCGTTCCATGGAGAAAGAAGCAGATGTCCGTCCATCATCATCACGCCGGCCACGACGACCACGGCCACGAAGCCGATCCGACCAAGAAGGATTTCTCGAAGCGCGTCGCGGTCTTGATTTCGGTGCTTGCGGCCTTGCTGGCGGTCGTCGAGATGGGCGGCAAGAACGCCCAGAACACCGCGCTCATCAGCAACCAGGACGCGGCCAACTTCTGGAATTTCTTTCAGGCCAAGACTATCCGCATGACGACGTTGCGGACGGCCGCCGAACAATCCGAGGTGGAAGGAACCCTGGCGTCGCCGGCCGACGCCGAAAAGCGCACGCAACAGGTCGCCAAATGGAAGGCGACGGCGCAGCGCTACAACGACGAGCCGGATACCGGGGAAGGCCGCATGCAACTGGCGGCGCGCGCCAAGGCCGCCGAAAAGAAGCGCGACCATGCACTTGCCGCCTACCACAATTTCGAATTCGGTTCGGCGGCGTTCCAGCTGGCGATCGTGCTGGCCTCAGCCTCCGTGGTCACCGGTGTCATGGCGCTGGCTTTTATCGCGGGCGGGTTGGGCGTACTCGGCACCGTGCTGGCGCTGCTTGGCTGGTTCGCGCCGATGCTTTTGCATTTGTAGCGATGGGAGGATCGACTGGCAGACGGATGCCGCTTGCCGGTTAAGGTCGCCGGTGACCGCTAAACAATGTCGGACGACGGTATTCGATTCGCACGGAATTCGCTCCCTTAGGTATGGCGATCGCCATTTGTATGCCGTTGGCGGGAACGATCGCGGTCTCTCGACCGTCAACGTACGCCTTGAAGAAGCGTTGATGGGCGGCATTGATGACGAGAACGCCGGCGCCGCCGCCGCCCCAATCGACGGCGAACCCGTCATCGATCAATTTGAACCCGATGCTTTGCGGATACAGAGCATCATGGTCGTGGTCGAAACCAAGCCTGCGAGCGTCAGTTCGTCTCAGGACGACGGTTCGTTTCGACGCCAAGGCTTCGATTTTGTCGTGATAAGGGACGGTGCCTAATGTGTCGTCGACGATCACGATACGAGCCGCGGCAAAAACACGCGGCAATACGCCGTCGATTTCATAAATATAGACCTTCCAAGATTGGAAAAACTTTCGAAAAAACCACCCGTAGAACTCAATTTTTTCATCGAACGTTTTGAAGGCCATTTGACGGTACGGAATCGGTATGCGATCCGGGCCGTCGATCAACGCAATCCCG
>CAZDFF010000372.1:0-3021 GCA_964504425.1 uncultured Hyphomicrobiales bacterium | reverse complement strand
AGGCCAAAGGGTTCGGCCGGCAGAAGGGCCACACCGAGCTCTATCGCGGCGCCGAGTACGTGGTGGATTTTCTGCCCAAGGTGAAGATCGAGGTCGTGATCGACGACGACATGCTGGAACGCGCCGTCGAGGCGATCCAGCGCGCCGCCTACACCGGGCGCATCGGCGACGGCAAGATCTTCATCTCGCCGGTCGAGGAAGCGATCCGCGTGCGCACCGGCGAACGCGGCAAGGATGCGATCTGACGGCCGCGGCGAAAATCCGTTCTACCGCACGTTTACCAATCGAATACCCAGCGAGGAAAAGGAAGTCCGACCATGTCTCTTAATTGCAAGGTTCCCGCCGATGTCCTGAAGGCCATCAAGGACAACGACGTTCCCTATGTCGATCTGCGCTTCACCGATCCGCGCGGCAAATGGCAGCATCTGACGATGTGTTCGAGCTTCATCGAGGACGGATCGTTCAGCGACGGCATCATGTTCGACGGCTCGTCGATCGCCGGCTGGAAGGCGATCAACGAATCCGACATGACGCTGGTTCCCGATGCGGCGACGGCGGTCATGGATCCGTTCGCGGCGCAGTCGATGATGATCCTGTTCTGCGACGTCATCGAACCCTCGACCGGCCAGGGTTATTCGCGCGACCCGCGCACCTGCGCCAAGCGCGCCGAAGCCTACCTCGGCACCACCGGGATCGGCGATACCGCCTATTTCGGACCCGAGCCCGAATTCTTCGTGTTCGACGACGTCAAGTACAACACCTCGATGAACCACATGTCCTACGAACTGGATTCGGAGGAAGGCCCCTACGTCACCGGCAAGACGTTCTCGAATGGCAACTTCGGCCACCGCCCGCCGGTCAAGGGCGGCTATTTCCCGGTGCCGCCGGTCGACCAGTCGCACGATCTGCGCGCCGAAATGGTCACCGTGATGCGCGAAATGGGCCTGAACATGGACAAGCACCATCACGAAGTGGCGCCTAGCCAGCACGAATTGGGCCTGACCTATTCGACGTTGGTAAAAAGCGCCGACAACGTCCAGGTTTATAAGTACGTGACACAGATGGTCGCGCACTCTTACGGCAAGACGGCAACGTTCATGCCGAAGCCGGTTTACGGTGACAACGGCTCGGGCATGCACACCCATCAGTCGATCTGGAAAAAAGGTAAGCCGACGTTCGCCGGTTCCGGCTACGCCGATCTGTCGGACACGGCGCTTTACTACATCGGCGGCATCATCAAGCACGCCAAGGCGCTGAATGCGTTCACCAACCCGACGACCAACAGCTACAAGCGACTGATCCCGGGCTTCGAGGCGCCGGTGCTGCTCGCCTATTCGGCGCGCAACCGTTCGGCGTCATGCCGCATTCCGTTCGCGACCAGTCCGAACGGCAAGCGCGTCGAAATCCGCTTCCCCGACCCGATCGCGAACCCCTATTTCGCGTTTTCGGCGATGATGATGGCCGGCCTCGACGGCATCCAGAACAAGATCCACCCCGGAGATGCCATGGACAAGAACCTCTACGACCTGCCGCCCGACGAACTGGCCACCGTGCCGACGGTCTGCGGCTCGCTGCGCGAGGCGCTCGGTCATCTCGACGCCAACCGCGATTTCTTGAAGAAGGGCGACGTCTTCACCGACGACTTGATCGACGGCTACATGGCCCTCAAGTGGGAAGAGGTCTACAAGTTCGAGCACACCCCGCATCCAATCGAATTCGCGATGTACTACAGCTCGTAATTCTTCGAGGGTACGGACGACGAAACCCCCGGCGGGGCGTCCCCGCCGGGGGTTTTTTCGTCGGTCGATCGAATTCGCTATTTCAGACGGGCGAGCGCGTCGGCAGCATCCTTGGCCATCTTCTCGGCGCCGGGCTTGCCCTTGGCGAGGTCCGCCACCTTGGTCCATGCGGCGACGGCCTTCGGCTTGTGACCGAGCATCTCGGCGGCCTTCGCCAGGTGATAATGAACCTCGATATTGTCGGGCGCGAGCGATGCCGCCGCATCCAGATTCAATTCGGCGCGCTGGACCGACAACGGGGCCGGTGCGGTGGCGCCCGCGAGCGGCATCATCGAAACCTTGCCGAGCAGGATCAACGCCTGAAGGTTGGTCGGTTCCAATTCAATCACGTGATTCAACTCATTGGTCGCGGTGTCGACCTTGCCGAGTTCGATCTGCATCTCCGCCTGGGCAATATGCGGCGCCACGACGTAGCGGTCGACTTTCTTCGCGTCGCGGTAGGCGGCAAACGCGTCGTCGTATTTTTTCAGGCCGCGATAGGCGTTGCCGAGCTGAAGGCGGGCCTGCATCGAGTCCTGGTTCAGGTCGGCGGCCTTTTTCAATTCGACGATAGCCTCGTCGAACTTGCCTTGGGCAACCAGTTCGGTTCCCTTCTTCACGTGGGTGTCGGCGGCCGCTTTTTTGTCCTCGCAAGCACCTGCCAGAAGTCCGCCGGAAACGGCCAGCAGAACGATGAGGGCGGCGGCGAAGCGGGAACGCATGGTCATGACTCGAAACCCCCGGTTTCGTTGTTGCGGGCGCACATCATAGCGAATGACGGTTGGATCGAATACCGTTCAGATGACCCTGGCGCGGAGGCGCGCGCAAATCCAATCGGAAACCAGGACGAGGACGAAGATGACCAGGATGCAGGTCGCCGTCTGATGGTATTGGAACAATTTCATGGTCTTGATCAAGGAGAACCCGAGACCGCCCGCCCCCACCAGTCCCAAAATAGTCGCCGAACGGATCGACACGTCGAGACGATAGATCGTGTAGCTGATGAACGCAGGAATGACCTGCGGGATGATGCCGAACAGAATGATCTGCATCCGGCCCGCGCCGGTTGCTTCCAATGCCTCGACTTGACCGCGGTCGATGCCTTCGGCTTCCTCGGCAACGAATTTCGCGAGCATCCCGGTCGCGTGCAGCGCGATCGCAAGCACGCCCGCGAACGGTCCCAAACCGACGGCCGACACGAAGATCAGGGCAAAGACCAGTTCGTTGATGCCGCGCAAGGCAT
>CAZDFF010000371.1:0-3051 GCA_964504425.1 uncultured Hyphomicrobiales bacterium | reverse complement strand
AGCACCAGGCGCGAGGGCGGCACGATCTCCTTGAACACGCCCTTGCCCCAGATGCCCTTCTTCCACGCCTCCTCGCCTTCCGACGAGCGCATGCAATAGTGCAGTTCGCCGCCGACCCGTAGGTCGATGGTGCAATGGGGCGTGGTGAAGATTTTCGGCGCCCACCAGCGGACGAAATGCGCGGGATCGGTCCAGGCCCGCCACACCAGTTCGCGCGGCGCATCGAACGTGCGTTCGATGACCAGTTCATTCTCGGCGGGCTTTGCGTCGGTTTTCGTTTTCGCGGACATGGCGGTTCCTCACAGGCTTTCCAGGTAGGTTTCGAGTTGGTCGAACGTGCCGGTGAAACCCTGGCGCATGGACTCGCGGCCGGCCTCGAACGTCTCGACCTCCTTGCGGGTCGCCTCGAACGGCGACCAGCGGACCGTCACCGTTGTCTTGCCGTCCTTTTCGGCGAACGCGGTGGTGCTGATGATCTGACGGGGCCAGGCCGGGTTCATCGGATGGACGGTGATGCCGGCGTCCGCGTCCGAGAACGATACGACGTAGACCATCCGTTCGGGCGCGACGATTTCGCGATAGACGAACTTGCCCCAAATCTCCTGGCCGTCGGGCGCGCGCAGGCTATAATGGAAAACGCCGCCCGGCCGCAGATCGACCTTGCAGTGGCTGACGGTGAAACCCTTCGGCCCCCACCAGCGCGCCAAATGCGCGGGGTCCGTCCACATCTTCCACATCAGATCGCGCGGAATATCGAACGTACGTTCGATGACGAAGTCTTCCCGCGCGGCGTCAGTTTTTGCGTTTGCGGCCATTCTTGTCCTCCTTGGACTGCAACTCGCGCAGGTATTCCTCGAGCCGGTCGAAGCTCTGTTCCCAAAAGCGGCGATAGTGTTCGAGCCAGTCGGCGATGTCCTTCAACGGCGCCGCCTCCAGCCGGCACGGGCGCCACTGCGCCTCGCGGCCGCGCGCGATCAGGCCGGCCCGTTCGAGCACCTTCAGGTGCTTCGAGATCGCCGGCATGCTCATGTCGAAAGGCTCGGCCAGTTCCGTGACCGAGGCCTCGCCGGACGCCAGCCGGGCCAGGATGGCCCGCCGGGTCGGATCGGCCAGAGCCGAAAGCGTGGCGCTCAGATGGTCCGTGGGTACTTTCATTAAACCAATCCGTTAAATAACTAATCGGTTAAATACAGGCCCCGATGCTGCCTGTCAAGACCCTCTCTTTCGGATCCTTATTCCCCCAACCGACGCTTCACGTAATCGCGGATCGTGGCCGCCGTCCGATCCTCGCGGCAGTCGTTCACATGGGTCAGATGCTTGTTTTTGACCAACGGACAGGCGTAGCCCACCAGTTTCACCGACTGCGGGTAACGCTTCGTCAGAAACGCCATATCCTCGGGCCGGTTGAACGGATCTTCCGAATAGGCGAAGACCAGCGCTTCCAGGCGCGGCGGCTTGAGCATTTCCTCGATCTGCTTCGGCCGCGCCACCTTGCGCCACCAGGGATACTTTTCGGTTTCGTTGCGCGGCCCGGCGAATGCCGGCGCGAAGGCGACGACGGCGTTGAACTTTTTCCCGGCATGGCGGCCCATCATCAGTGAGGTCCACCCGCCCGCCGAATGGCCGACGAGAAAGATCCGCTTGGGATCGATCCCGATGGCGGCGAGTTGATCGAGCATGCGCTCGACCTCGGCCATGCGCTTATAGATGTATTCGCCCGCCGTGGTCCGCGTCGTGCGTTCCGACGCGCCCGAGCACAGGTAATAGATCAGCGCGCCGCCGTCCCGGCGCGCACCCAAGCCGTCGATCAGCGAACGCGGCACCCGGTTCGCGGATTTCGAACAATCTTCCACGTGCTGAGGCCGGCGCGTGCCGTGGCTGTAGATGACGACGACCTTGCCCTTCGGCTCGGCGATCGCGACCGGCGGCGGCGTGCCCTGGTAGGTGCCTTGAAGCGGCGTCGCGCCCTTGGTGCCGGGCAGAAACCCGGATACCCCCTCGGCCGCCGCGTTGCCAGCGACGAAAGCGATCCAAAGAAATGCGACAACCCGCAATGCCCGCACGGCGACACCCTGCCTCGTCAGGAAAGACGACGATAGATGGCGAAAAGCAAGCAAGCAACGAGGGAAAATCAGGCCGGCTGGAACGCCTTGACCGTCGGCGGGCCCTTGCCGTCGGTCACCAGCAGGTGCGCGGGCGGCACCTCGGTCCAGTGGCCGGCGTCGAAATCGAGCGGTTCCGAGACGATCAGCATGTCCTCGGCCTTGTCGTCCCAGAACAGGCTGGGCGGGTTCGGGTCGCAGGAATAGCGAACCGCGATGACCTTCGCGCCGTCGGAAAGAATGGCGGTCATGCGGAAGGGCTCGGTCACGAAGCAATCGCGCATGGCGCGCCGGACCTGGCCGATGGTACGCACGATGGCGCCCTCGGGGTCGTCGTCGACGCCGTTCGCGAACAGCAGCAGAAAGAACACCTCGCTATCGGTGGTGCCGCGCCGCTGCATGTAAAGCCCGTCGGGAATCAGGGACTCGAGCTTGCGCCGCACCGCCGGATAGCCGCCGATCTGGCCGTTGTGCATGAACAGCCAGCGGCCGAACGTGAACGGATGGCAGTTGGCGCGCGAGGTCTCGGTGCCGGTCGAGGCGCGCACATGGGCGAAGAACAGCCGCGAGGAAAGCTGATGCGACAGGCTTTTCAGGTTGGGGTCGTTCCAGGCCGGCAGGATTTCGCGGTAGACGCCGGGAATTTCGCGGTCCCCGTACCAGCCGACGCCGAAGCCGTCGCCGTTGGTGGTGACGGTGGCGTGGCGCGCCTTCATACTTTGCTTGATGAGGGAGTTCTCGGGCTCGAACAGCAGCCGTTCCAGATGAATCGGACGGCCGAAATAGGTCAGCCAGCGGCACATGGTCTTGCGGTCCCCGGCGTACGAAACGAACGCCGGGGAAGATTAGCCGCCGTTGGCTAACAAAGTGTTACCGTCTCACGCCATCCCCAAATACCAGGCGGCGCCGAGCGCGGCGCTCAAGGAAAGCGTCGTAATCATGCCGACCT
>CAZDFF010000370.1:0-3051 GCA_964504425.1 uncultured Hyphomicrobiales bacterium | reverse complement strand
CGTGGACACGCCGTGATTCCGCAACTCGTGCCAGACGCACGCCAGCACTTTTTCCTCGATTTCCTCGCGCCGGCCGTAATTGTCGATCCAGAACTGGATTTCGTACTTGGCGATCCAAAGACCGAAAGTGAATTCGATCGACTTGAAGCGGATTTCCCGCTCGGGCGTTTCCAGCACGTTCGGCGCCTTGTTCAAGCCGTCTGACATCCATTGTGCGACGTCCTCGATCGGGAACCGGGCATCGAGATAGAACGGCAGTTCGAGGCGCACCACGTCGAAGCTGTCGTAATTGTGGATTTCCGCCTCGGACGCTTTCGAATTCGGCACGCTGATGACGTACCCGTTGCGCGTCTTGACGCGGGTCGTGCGCCAGGTGATGTCGATGACACGGCCTTCGTCCATGCCGCCGATCTTGACCCAATCGCCGACCGAGAACGGCCGTTCCATGTTGATGACGATGCCGGAAAAGATGTTCGAGATGTTGGCCTGAACGGCCAGACCGACGATCATCGCCAGAAGGCCGGACGTCGCCAGCAGGCTGGTGATCTTCTGATCGAAGACGAAGGCGATCACGCCGAACGACGCGAAGCTGTAGATCGCGACCGACACGAAAACCCGAACCACGTTCGGGATGTTGCGTTCCGTGTGGTCCTCCAACGGCTGCCAGATGAACCGTTCGACGGCCATGCCGAGCAACCGGGCGGGAACCAGCCACCACAGGATCGAATAGACCATGACGATTAGGTCGATGTAGGACGTCGGCAGCCGTTGGAACGCGAGATCGAGCAGCAGATTGCCCGCCGCCAGCAGCAGAACCGGCCAGGCGACCACACGCAATCCCCAGGACTGCACGCTCCAGAACCGTCCGCGCTCCTTGCGATCCATCAGGATCGAGAAGACCACGCCCAGAACGCCGAAAATGCCGAGATAGATGAAATATTCGCTCGGCACGAAATCGCGCACCGCGATTTCGTCCTTCCGGATGATGGCGCCGAGGTCGATTTTCGAAAAATCCGGATCGACCGAGCCGTAGCCGACGTAGGAGGGATTGCCGAGCGTGCTTTTTTCGACCACGTCCTGCGACAGCCACGCGCGGGCGAGATCCCATCCGGAGCGCGGACCGAGCACTTGTCCGGCCTTCAGTTTGTCCAAAAGCGTCTGGCCGGACTCGAGGCCCAGGCCCAAGACGTCGACGACGTACAGAAGGTTGTTATGGCTGAGCGTCCGGTGCGAGAACGTGATGCCGACCAGTTGGCTGCCGTAGGGCCGCAGCGTCTTGGCGAAGTTCATATTGAACAGGCCCTTCACGCGATAGAGCCTGTAGGTCATGTCGCCGACCTTCATTTCGTCCTCGGGCTCGTCCAACGGGATCAATTCGGCGGCATTGGTGAAGACCAGATCCTCGGGCCGGAAATTGCCGCGAAAGCGGAACCAGATGACGAAATCGATCACGGCCGTATTCTTTTCCAGGTTGATGTCGGTGATTTCCTTCACCTGCAACCCGGTGTAGACGACGTTCGTCTTGTACATGAACCGGTCGTTGACGTAGAGAACGCGGCCGCGCTTGAGTTCCTCGATGTAGTTGGCCGCGCCGGTGCCCTTGATGCGCTGCAACTGGGTCAGCGCGGAAATCATGTTCTTGCCGTTGTAAATTCCGATCAAGATCGGGCTCTGGCCCTCGCGGTCGCGATTGAAAAACAACTGCCCGCTGATGCCCATGACGGATTGCTCGGGCGTCATGATCGCGGCCAGATCGTTCCTCAATGCCCGGCGCTTCGCCGCGATCTGCGCATTGGCGTCGTTTTTCCCGCCGACGATCTTTTTCAGGGTCGCGAGCGCGATATGCACGGCGTCGTACGAGTAGGCGGCGAGCCAGTCGGGATGAGTCTTGTTGGCGGCAAGATAGCGGCTGCGGAAACCTTGGGCGACTTCGTTGGCCGTGTCGAACAGAAGCGGCGTCGTCGCCAAGATGCCGTCGGTGTACTTCGCGAGATCGTTCGGCTTTTCGGCGACCCGCACAATTTCATTGATGAAGGCGTGGGTCGCCAGCTTGTCGGTGCCGACGACCGGATTGCGAACGCCGGAATCGCGCAGCATCGCGAGCATGCGCGCCGATTCGATTCCGTCCATGGCCAGGAAGATGACTCCGGCATCCTGCTTCGTTCGCAGATCGTCGGCGATCTTGCGCATCTGGCTCTGCACGCTCGCCTGGGCCGGGTCGATATCGAACGTGTAGCGGATCGCCGTGCCGAATCGCTTGTATGTTTCAGCGAACGGCTCGGCCAGCGTCGCCCCGTAGGCCGGCTTGTTCTGGATGATCGACACCAGCCGGTGGCCCAGAACGTTGCGGGTGTAGTTGGCAAGAAACATGGCTTGGCGTTCGTCGTTGAAAACGACGCTGAACAGCCACTCGTTCGCCTTGAGGGTCTTGGGCCCGACCGCGGTCGGCGCGATCAACGGCACCTTGCGCGCGGCGTAAATCGGCCCCGCCTTGGCGATGACCGCGTCGGACAAGTGACCGATCACCGCGACGACGTCGGTCTTTGCGGCGATCGCGGTCGCCACCTTGGCCGCCTCTTCGGGATCGTCCTTGTCATCGAAAACCTCGATGGCGATCTTGTTGCCGCCGATGCCGCCCGCGTCGTTGAACGTCTGCGCGTAAAGTTCCGCGCCTTGGCGAATCGAATTGCCGGCGGCCGCGTTCGGCCCGCTCATCGGCCCCACCACGGCGATGCGCAGCGCTTCTTCCGGCCGATCCATGATGAATGTGAAACGGGTGATGACCGAAAAGATCACGCTCAACAGGCCGAGAAAGACCAGGATCGCGATGAACGCCTGACGCTTCGTCAGTTTCGAGAGATTCGGGATCTTCATGCCGATCTGCTGCCCCCACGGCGAACCGCGCCCCCGCCGGCCGGTATCGCCTATTCCCGCGCGCCCGCCCCTTCGCTCCCCCGCAGGCGCCACGAAAACAAACCGTCGCGACCGAAAAGGCGCGGACGGCCAAGGCTTTATTAGGCAACCTCCGGCGCCGAGTTTCAAGGCGAATTG
>CAZDFF010000369.1:0-3065 GCA_964504425.1 uncultured Hyphomicrobiales bacterium | reverse complement strand
GATAGGATTGACCTTGGCGCGGTCGCTTTCGTCCCAGTCATCAAGCACGGAAGCCGAGGCGGCGATCGCGTCAAGCACGGCCTTGTCTTCCGTCGACACCGCAACCGGCCGAGAAGAAGCGGCAGCTGCGCGTCCAGGCGCCAGTGGTTTTTCGATTGTCTCTGTGCCGCCGGAGGCGTTTTTGACGTCCATCGTCGCCATTAGATGTCCTCAAGCAGAGCGAGAAGGCCGCTGTTCTGCGGCAAGGAGAAGTCCAAAGCAGATGAGGTCGTCGACCAGTTCTCCGAATCCGACCATTCGCTGCGCGCGCCGCGCGTTCCGACCGAGGCGACCTGGAAGACGAATTCCTGATCGGTCGGAAGGACGGTGGTCGAGAGCGAAATCCGGTCTCCATCCGTCGTGAACTCGGAAACTGGCTGCTCGATCCAGGGGCCGGGATTGCCGGGGTTCGTCGGGTCTTCCGTCAGTCGGAACCGCATGACATAGGTGAGGTCTTGCCGGAGCGGGTCGTCAAAGCTGACCTTGACGCTGAACCCTGTGGTTTCCGAGCCGACCAGCTCTAGCTGAACATCCTGCGGGACGGGGAGAATATCGTCTTCCGCATCATCCGCGACAACGGGCGGTTCGCCCTCTTCCGTGTCCTTGTCCCAAGCGTCGATGGAGTTGGGATTGATGACCTGCCATTCCCAGGTGATGCGCCCCTGTAGAAGGCTCCGCTCGCAGCGCGTCACCTCGACAATCAGATTCTCACAGCCCTCTACATCTGGATAGCTGATCCTGATCCAGCGTTTGCCGAGGAAGGCGAGGCCATAGAGCGTCGTCGTCATGGAGCCGCGCATGGGCGTCCGCGCCCGGTCCAGCGCGCGCTTCTGGAGCCGCCGGCCCTGCGAATGAGACTGAACCCATGTCAGGTCGAGGACTTGGCTGCGCCGCTTCCCGCGTGCGTCTATGTCTTCTTGATCCCGCAGCGCTTGGCCGGGGGCCTCCTTGTATTTGTGCGCAGGCGCGGTGTAGCGGAAACTAAGTTCGTTAATCGCGTTTTCGTCCTCGATGCCGTAGCGCGGCGCGAAGGCGGTGATGTGTTCCGGACCCAACACGAGCGGCGACGGCGCCCGATATTTCCCGACCGTCAGCGTAATCGAACCATCGCCATTTTCGGTCATCCATCCGTCGCACGACGGAAGGATCGCCGTGACGACCTTCTCCGGCTCCGTATCCAGCGTGAACCAACCCGCGCAGGCGTAGCGCGGCTCGTATTCGAGGCTCTTTAGCTGGACGAGTTCGTCGCAGATATCCGCTTCGGCCATGAGCACATTGATGACCGGATCGATAATGACTTGGCGCGGCAGGCCAAGGCCATGATGCTGCGATGTGAGCTTGTCGATGAGCATCAGGACCGGGTTCGTGTCGACCCGGCACCATTTGTTCAGCGCCTCGTCGGGAACATTGCCGATGTTCGATCCGACGCGGGAGTAATAGACCGCCCCTCCGCCGTCCGGGTCAGGCGTGTAGAGAACGCGGTCGCCGGCCGCATAGGTGTCGCCAACATCCCATACCGGATAATCGACCCATGTTTCAGAATCGTCCGGGTCTTGCGCCGCGTCGCGCGGGTCCCAGATCGCCGGCATGTCCAGCACGGCGGAAGGGACCGGCAGGCCGAGCGGGTATGCAATCGGGAAGCCTTCGGCGCTGGCGCCGCGCGAAACGAGCAAGAGGGTCGCTGTTCCGTCGCCCCTGTGATTGCTTGTCCAGAGCGTCGGCAGAAGCGTCGTCGCTTACGTGTAGGCCGTCTCTGTCGGCAACCCGTAGCGGCGCTTCAGGTAAACATGAAGAAGATACCTTTCATCGTCATGGCCGACCGCCTCTATGACATAGCCGGTGACTGCGTCGAGAATGACTTCATCGTCATGCAGGAAGAACTTGACGAAGCCTCGAACGTAGCCATCAACAAGACCGATAACATCAACGGATGCGTCATCTTTTGCCTCATAGAGGCTGTAGTATCCTCCAATCCTGACACGGCCGTAGCCGTAAATTTTAGGCGGGATTTCCTGCCGCGTCGCTTGATGGCCGTCGCCCGGCTTGGGAGGAGTTGGGCGAAGAGCAAAGGCGAGGCCGACGAAAATTGCAGTTAGGATAACTTGGCCGACAACGGCAGCCACGGTTGTGCCTAGGAACGGCAGGCTCGCAACTTCCGCGAAGCCAAAAGCTGTCAGGAGTATCTCTCCTATGAACGCGGCGATGAAGGGCATCAGCGGACGCCCCACGCCGCGATGATGGAAGGGCCTCGCAAAAACATCGCGCCTCCACCCGTCATCACCGCAACGCGATCAGGCGCCAGAAAAATCGCGCCGAGATTTCGCGTTACAAGTCGGCCTCGAACGCCGCCTCGAACGCTGACGATTCCAACATCTTCGCGTTCTGGACTGGCGACCCGCGTCATGCCGGCGCCGCATAGAGCGGTATCGAGCAATCGCGTCAGCCCGCCTTTACGCCGCACAAGCCGCGCGCATTCCAGCGCCGTCGCATACGTTCCGCGATACCTTGCGAGGGGATCAATCCCGTATCGGACTGAAAGCCAATCCGATGTGATGAGCGTGCAATCCGTCTCCCCCCACTCCCATTTCCGGTGAGCGAGGCCAGCGAGAAAATGCGGAAGCATTCAGAACTTGGGCCAGTTCTTTTGAATCTGCTGGGAATACTTCATCGTTCGCTCGAAAAATTTATCGCCCGGATGCGCCTCTTGATGCGCCGCGTCCGTCCAGAACGAAAGCGCGCGACGGCGCTTACCGGTCATCAATGAACCAACCGCGAGCTTAATTCGCCTTTGCTGCTCAACCCCCGGACGCCCTTGGATGTCGATTGCCAGAAAGTCAGCGAAGCCGCGAAACATCCAATGGACGCCGCCGAGCAGTTGCCAACTCTGATCCATGATCCCGACACCGATCAGAACTGCCTTATGCTTCACGGCGGGCGCATCTTGAACGGCGAGCGCGACAAGGTGCGGCGTCACTCAGGACAGTATGATTTCGATTCCTTCTGACGCGCCATTGAGCACCTGTTCC
>CAZDFF010000368.1:0-3066 GCA_964504425.1 uncultured Hyphomicrobiales bacterium | reverse complement strand
CGGCAGGGGGACGATCCGGCCGGTCAGGTCCTTGCCGCGCACGGACAGTTTCACTTCGGTGTCGGCCTTGGCGTGGGCGGCCTTGACGTAACCCATGGCGATCGGCCCGTCGACGGTCGGGCCGAAGCCGCCGCTGGTGACGGCGCCGATCGGGCTGCCGTCGGCGGCGGCGATGGGCGTGCCGGCGCGGGCCGGCGCGCGGCCGTCGAGCCGGATGCCGACGCGCATCCGCGGCGGGCCGTCGGCCAGTTGCTTGAGGATGATCTCGGCGCCGGGGAAGCCGCCTTCCGCGCGGCGGCGCTTGGGAATGGTCCAGCCGAGCCCGGCTTCGATCGGCGTCGTCTTTTCGTCGATGTCGTTGCCGTAGAGACAAAGCCCCGCCTCGAGCCGGAGCGTGTCGCGCGCGCCGAGCCCGGCCGGCTCGACCTCGGGCTCGTCCAGCAGCATGTGGGCGATGTCCTCGGCGTCCTCGGCGCGGAGCACGATCTCGAAGCCGTCCTCGCCGGTGTAGCCCGAGCGGGTGACGAAGGAGTGCGATCCGGCGAGGGTCAGCTTCTCGCTGGTCATGAAGACCAGAAACCGCGACGGCGGGGCGAAGCGGCTCAGCACCTCGGCGGCGGCCGGGCCTTGCAGCGCCAGCAGCGCGCGATCGGTCAGTTCGATGACCTCGCAGCGGCCCTTCAGGCGCTCGCGCAGATGCGACAGCACCGTGGACTTCCTCGAGGCGTTCACCACCATCGAAACGTGATGGCCGCGTTTCACGATCATCAGGTCGTCGATAATGCCGCCCTTGTCGTCGGTCAGCACGGTGTAGCGCATCATGCCGGTGCCCATCGCCTTGATGTCGGCGGGCATCAGGGATTCGAGCGCCGCTTCCACGCCGTCGCCGCGCACGACGATCTGCCCCATGTGGGACGCGTCGAACAGCGAGGCCTTGGCGCGCGTGTGCAGGTGTTCGGCGACGATGCCCTTTTCGAACTGCAACGGCAGCGCGTAGCCCGCGAACGGCACCATCTTGGCGCCGAGCGAGCGGTGCAGCGCATCGAGCGGCGTCTTCCTGACGTTATGATCGGTGTTTTCGGTCACGCATTGGCTCCCCGGATACGATTACGGCAGCTCCCTCGACCGTCCCCGGTCGCGTGAACTGCCCCCTCTGTCATTGTACCTGAAAGATTCCCGGCAGGCTTGTGAGCCGCCGGTTACATCTTCGGTGAGGCGACGGTCCCGAGAATCCGACCGGCGCCCGCTTTCCAGAGCCTCATCCCGTTGCGGTCCGAATGCCTGAGAGTTTCCGGGGCGGTTGCTCCTTCGGCGCCGAATCCGCGCCCCGAAGGCCGCGATCCGAACTCTCCCGCAACGGTAAGTCGAGGTTTTGCGTTGCGCGGTCAGTCTAGCCCGTTCGGGTGGAATTGCAACTACCCGTTCAGCGGCCGCGCGCTTCGCGCTCGCGGCGGCGATTGAATTCGACCTGCTCGGGCGACAGCTGGAAGCCGACGAACACGACGAAATCGGCGCCGGTCTGTTTCGCCTTCAAGGGGATTTTCAGGTCGATCGGGAATTCCTCGGCGGTGGCGCGCGTCACGTTGCCGGGGAAATCGACCGTCACCGGGAACACGGTCTTCTGGATCGGCCGGCGATCCCGGTCGACCAGGGTGACGAAATATTCGAAGCGGGCCTTGTGGTCGGCGTCGGCCGGCCCGCGCTCGGCGGCGATCAGCAGCCCGATCGTCATGGTCAGCGTGCCCGTCTCCGGCTTTTTGTCTTTCTCGGCGGGCTTGTCCATCTTGTAGACGCAGGTGCCGCCGACCCGGGTGATGCGCGCGGAATGGTCGACGTCGATCAGGTCGCGCCCCGGCCCGTCGCGAAATCCGGTCAGCTGCGACGCGTCGGCCAGGATGCGGACGTTCGGGCAGGGGCCCGGCGACACCGGCTTCTTCGTGCTGCACGCGCCGACCGACAGCAGCAGCGCCGCCAGCGCGCCCACCGTCGCGAGGCGGCGCGCATGTCGGATCGCGGCGAGGCGGATCATAGGCTGGAATGCGTGCCGTCGCACCGGGGCCGCGTCTTGGTTGCCTTGCAACCGCAGAAATAAACCGTTTCGGCCGTCTCGGCCGTGAACGCCACCGGTTCGAGGCCGCTGCCCTTGTGGCTGCCGTCGCAGAACGGCTGCTTCTTGCTCAAGCCGCAGGCGCACCAGAAATACTTCTTTCCCTGTTCGACCGCCACGCCGTAGGGGGACTTCTGGGCGCAGACGGGAAATTTCGTTTCGTTCATCGTGCGTCCTCTCGGGCTCGGGGGATCCCTGAAGGATCGCGGGGACTCTAACGACGGGGCGCGGGGGCGGCAACGGCGCAATCTTGATCATGCAATATGCGGTGATGCGGTGCCTTCATTCCATCAGGGCGGAGTTTCCTTGACATTCCTAGACAAGGGAATATATACTCTATATCGTTCCTAATGTCAAGGGAGGCCGTCATGGAAACCGCCGAAACCCCCGCTTCGGCCGAGGCCGCGAGCCCGCCGCCGCAGAGGCGCCCGCGCGCGCTGGGCCGGCGCCGAGAATTGTTCTGTCGTCATTACGTTGCCTGCGGCGTCGGCGCCAAGGCCGCCCGGCTCGCCGGGTACAAGCCGTCGAGCGCCGCCAATCACGCCTTCCGCCTGCTGGCCCGGGCCGACGTGCGGGCGCGGATCGGCGAATTGCGCATCGATATGGTCGCGCTCGACGCGGCGGATGTGATCGATTGCCTCGCGAAAGCCGAGGCGGCCTACGAGCGCGGCATGATCGGCGACAACGTTTCCGCCGCCATTCGCGCGATCGCGTTGCAAGCCAAGCTGCTCGGGCTCGATTCGCCGCGCCGGCCGGAACGGCGCCCGGCCCGCGTCGCGCCGTCGCGCGATGTCGCCGCGCCCGCTTATGTCGACGACCCGCGTCTCGATCCGGACGCCCGTGCGCGGGTTCGCCGCGACTGGCGGCGCGGCGCCGACTCCGCCGCGTGGGATCCGGATCCGGCGGCGTTCGAAATGCATTACGGGCTCGCGCCGGAAGCGGAGTCCGGCGCCGCCGTG
>CAZDFF010000367.1:0-3109 GCA_964504425.1 uncultured Hyphomicrobiales bacterium | reverse complement strand
CCGCGCCGAACCAGCAGGCGATCCCGGCCGTCGATTACTTGATGAAAGAAGAGAAGGTGAAGCGCTGGGTCCTGGCGGGCACCGACTACGTCTATCCGCGCACCACCAACAAAATCCTCGAAGCCTACCTGAAGGCGAAGGGCGTGGCGGCGAGCGACATCATGATCAACTACACGCCGTTCGGCCATTCCGACTGGCAGACGATCGTGTCGAACATCAAGAAGTTTGGCTCGGCCGGCAAGAAGACGGCCGTGGTTTCCACCATCAACGGCGACGCCAACGTTCCCTTCTATAAGGAACTCGGCAACCAGGGCGTCAAGGCAACCGACATTCCGGTCGTCGCGTTCTCGGTCGGCGAGGAAGAACTCGCGGGCCTGGACACGAAGCCGCTGGTCGGCCACCTCGCCGCCTGGAACTACTTCATGAGCGTCGACAAGCCGGTCAACAAGGACTTCATCAAGAAGTGGCAAGCCTTCATCAAGAACCCGAAGCGCGTGACCAACGACCCGATGGAAGCGCATTTCATCGGCTTTCAGATGTGGGTCGAGGCCGTGAAGAAGGCCGGTACCACCAATCCCGACGCGGTGATCGAGGAAATCGTCGGCGTGTCCGTACCGAACCTTTCCGGCGGCTATTCGACGATGATGCCGAACCATCACATCACCAAGCCGGTGCTGATCGGCGAAATCAAGGCGGACGGTCAGTTCAACACCGTCTGGGAAACCCCGGGCCTGGTCGTTGGCGACGAATGGTCCGACTTCCTGCCGGGTTCGAAGGACCTGATCGCGGATTGGCGGAAGCCGATGTCGTGCGGCAACTTCAACGTCAAAAGTGGCAAGTGCGGCGGCAAGGGGTCCTGATCCCGAGGGTCGCTTTACGTGCCTGACACTCGACTGGGCAAGGGAGGCGGAGCAAGGCGGCTCCGTCTCCCGGCCTCGTGCAAACCCAACGGCGGGTTCCCGGCGATGTCCATGATCCTACGATTCTTATTCGTCGCCTTTCTCGCGGCGGCGGCAACGCTGCCCGGCGGGCGGGCGCAGGCGGCGCCCATCGACGACGCCCTCGCGGGCTTCGCGTCGTCCAGTTACAACGACATCGAAAAGGCCATCGAGACCCTGATCGCCAGCGCCCATCCGACCGCCCACGCCATGCTGGAGGCGATGGAAGCCGGCAAGCTGATGGTGCGCGAGGCCGACAAAGCAATCGTCTATAAAGACGCCTCGGACAAGACATTCGACGCTAGGACCGGCGATGCGGTGACCAGCGACAAGGCCGAGGGCCTGCGCGCGGTACGCGTCAATAACCGGGTGCGCCGCGCTGTTACGGCGGCGATCGGTTCGCTCTCGTTGCTCAATCCCAGCGCCGACGTGCGCAAGAAGGCGGCCGAGGCCGTCTTCAAAAGCCGCGATGCCGGCGCCATCGAACTGCTGGACGGCGCGCTCGCCAAGGAAACCGACGCCGGCGTGAAGAAGGTGATGGAACAGGCCCGCGCCGCCGCCGTGCTCGCGTCCGACCGGCCGGAAAAGGACAAGCTCGAGGCCGTCGCCGTCGTCGCCAAGCGCGGCGATCTGGAAGTCAAAGGGCTGCTCTCCTCTTTGGGCACCGGCGCCTCGCCCGCGCTCGCCGCGGCGGCGGCCGAGGCGGTCAAGGCCATCGACGCCCGCCTGGCGCTGTGGACCGGCGCGCAGAGCGTCTACTACGGAATCAGCCTCGGGTCCGTGCTGCTGCTGGCGGCGATCGGGCTTGCCATCACCTTCGGCGTGATGGGCGTCATCAACATGGCGCACGGCGAAATGGTCATGCTCGGCGCCTACACGACCTTCGTCGTGCAGGACGTCATACGCACGTCGGCGCCGTGGTTGTTCGATTATTCCCTGTTCATCGCCATTCCGCTGGCGTTCCTGGTGGCCGGCGCGACGGGCGTCGCCATCGAGCGCGGCGTCATCCGCTTCCTCTACGGCCGGCCGTTGGAAACCCTGCTGGCGACATGGGGCATCAGCCTGATGCTGCAACAGACCGTGCGCTCGATCTTCGGGTCGTCGAACCGCGAGGTCGGCACGCCGTCGTGGATGAGCGGTGCGATGGAACTGGGCGGCCTTCAGATCACCTACAATCGCCTGTCGATCATTATCTTCGCGGCATTGGTCCTGGTTGGGCTGGCGATGGTCATGCGCCTGACGCCGTTGGGCCTGCAAATGCGCGCCGTGACGCAAAATCGCACCATGGCGGCCAGCATGGGCATTCCGACCGGACGCATCGACGCGCTGACCTTCGGGCTCGGTTCCGGGATCGCCGGGATCGCCGGGGTCGCGCTCAGCCAGATCGACAACGTCAGCCCCAACCTCGGCCAAGCCTACATCATCGACAGCTTCATGGTCGTGGTGTTCGGCGGCGTCGGCAATTTGATGGGGACGCTCTTAGGCGCGCTCACATTGGGCATCGCCAACAAGATTTTGGAACCCTACGCCGGCGCGGTGTTGGGCAAGATTTTCATCTTGGTGTTCATCATCCTGTTCATCCAGAAGCGCCCGAGGGGGCTGTTCGCGCTCCGCGGCCGGGCGGTCGAACAATGATCTTCGCCAAGTACCTGATCGGCGCCGACCGCGCCACGCGCATCACCCTGGCCGTCATCGGCGTGGTCATTCTGCTGATGGCGCTGGGCAATCTGCTGTTTCCAAAGGGCTCGGCGCTGCACGTGCCGACCTATGTGATCGCCCTGACCGGCAAATACCTTTGCTATGCCCTGCTGGCGCTCAGCGTCGATCTGGTATGGGGCTATTGCGGCATCCTGAGCCTCGGCCACGGCGCCTTCTTCGCGCTCGGCGGCTACGCCATGGGCATGTACCTGATGCGCCAGATCGGTACGCGCGGCGTGTACGGCAACCCGATCCTGCCCGACTTCATGGTGTTCCTGAACTGGAAGGAACTGCCCTGGTACTGGTACGGCTTCGACATGTTCTGGTTCGCCGCCGTCATGGTGGTGTTGGCGCCCGGCGCGCTGGCGTTCCTGTTCGGCTGGTTCGCGTTCTGCTCGCGCGTCACCGGCGTCTACCTGTCGATCATCACCCAGGCGCTGACGTTTGCGCTGCTGCTGGCCTTCTTCCGCAAC
>CAZDFF010000366.1:0-3118 GCA_964504425.1 uncultured Hyphomicrobiales bacterium | reverse complement strand
CGTCGGCGGCGGCCGCGGACCCGATCAAATGCCAGATGTGCGATCTTCGCTATCGGATTTACGCGGGCAAGGATCTGACGAACGCGGACTTCACGGGATCCTACCTGTTCAACGCCGATTTCGAGCGCGCCAAGCTCGAAGGCGCGAATTTCAGCAGCGCGACCCTGGTGCTGGCCAAGCTGCTGCGCGCCGACCTCAGCAGCGCCAACCTGTCCAAGGCGGATTTGACCGAGGCCAATCTTTACGGCGCCACGCTGCGCGGCGCCAACATGACGTTCACGCAATTCCGCGGCGCCAACCTGGAAGCGGCCGAAATCACGCTCGGCGACCTGACGACCGCGAACCTCGCCGGCGCCAAGATGCGCCAGATCTTCGCCAACAGGGCGCGCATCCGCAGCGCCGACCTGGAAGACGCCGACCTGACCGAGGCCAACCTGCGCCAGGCGGTCGTCGAAGGATCCAATTTGGCGAACGCGATCCTGAAGGGCGCGGACATGACCATGGCCAACATGTCCAAGACCGACCTGCGCGGCGCCGACCTGTCGGGCGCGAACCTCAGCTTCGCCGATTTTTCCGAGGCCGATCTGTCGGGGGCCAAGCTGGTCGGCGCGATCATCCACGGCACCAACCTGAAGAACGCCAAGTTCGTCGACGCCGATCTGACCGATGCCAAGATGAGCAGCGTATTGCGGTTCCAGACCGATTTCTGCGACGCCAAGATGCCGGACGGCAAGACCGGCGCGTGCGACGTCCGCAAGAAGCCGGAAGCGAAGAAGCCCGCCGAACCCGCGGCGGCGGCCGCGCCGTCGGCGGAAGGGGCGCCGCCCGCCGATCCGTCGGCCGCGCCCGCGCCGCCGGCCATGCCGGCGCCCGAGGTCACGCCGGCGCCGCCCGCGAGTCCGTTTCCGGCGCCGCCTATCGGCGGACCGCCGCCGCCCGCGAGCCCGTTCCCCGTGCCCGCGATCGGCCAATAGGGACGGCGCGGCCGTTCAACGGGCGTGGACCGCGACCACCTCGTGACCGGCGCCGATCCGAACCGTCAGGTCGGCCGTTTCTTCGAATGGAAAGACATGGGAATCCAGGCCGGGCCGAATGATATCGTCCCAGAACGCCCGCATTTCGTCCGGCGCCAAGCCGCGACGAAGGTCGCTCTCGGCGCGGATGCGGGCTTCCTTGTCGAGTCTGGCCCGGCGCAGAAAATCGACGTCGGCCTTCAGGAACACGGTGTAATCGACGAACGTCCGAAGATCGGCCGAGAGCCCGCCGATCAACGCCGCGGTCATCCAGCCTTCGAACAGGCAGAACGACAGCGGCCCCGGCACCGCCTCGAAGCCGATGCGATCGTCCGCGCCCAAGTCGAAACGCGGCAGCACGGGGATTTCGCGCGACGCCTTCAAGGCCAGGAGAGCGTCGATGAGCGCGTTCATGTCGTGGGTTTCGGGCATGCCGCGCCAGCGCAGGCCGCGCGACCGGCGCACCGCCTTCGGCAGATAGAAGTCGTCCGACGACATCGTCGCCGTCGGCAGGCCGAAGCCTTGCGTCAGGATCGTCGCCAGCAGGCGCGTCAGCGTGGTCTTGCCCGCGCCGGGGCCGCCGACCACGGCGACGACAAAGCATTCGCCGGGCCGCGTGCGCAGGCGAGCGAGGTGCTGGGCCAGTGCCAGATGCACGTCCCAGATGGCCGTCGCGGTCAGGCCGACCACGCCGGCCCGGATGGCGTCGTTCACGACCGCACCCGCGATGGCACGATACACCTTCAGACGGTCGGCGATGACCGCGCGGAGGGTCGCGCGGTCGCCGGCAAAGAGGCCGGCCGTGACCGACCCGCGTTCGCGTTCCGTCAGAATGTCGATCAGGGATTGGTCGTCGCCCGTGCCGCCGAGGGCTTTCGCCAGAAGCGGTTCGATGGACCTCGGCAGTTCGTGCAGTTGTCGTTCTCCCACGCTCGCTTTCGGCCGAGCGGCGCCCAGCCGCCCGGAGCGCATCGAAAGCAATGGCGCGCCCCGCGGCGGTTAGTATACACAATTCCGATGGGAAAACGGCTGCGATATCGGCCCGTTCCGACTTTTCTTCGGGGAGCGGACGGGCGATGACCGAAGCAGGGAGGACGGAGCGGGGCGCGCCCGCCTCGCCTTGGCGCCGCATCGTCGGCGACGTATCCGGAGGGGTGTCGGCGGGCATCGTCGCGTTGCCGACGGCAATCAGCTGCGGCCTGCTCGCGTTCGCGCCGCTCGGGCCGGCGCACGTTTCGGCGGGCGTCGCCGCCGGCATCTATACCGGGGTTTTCGTCACTGTCATCGCCGCCTTTTGCGGCGGCAGCCGCTTTCAGATCAGCGGTCCGCGCAGCTCGCTGGCGGTCGTCCTGGGCGCGCTGGCGGCGACGCTGATGGCGACGCCGAACCTGGTGCCGGACGGTGCGGCCAAGGGAGAGGTGGTGTTCGCCCTGATCGTGCTGACCGCGTTCCTGGCCGGCGCGTTCCAAATTTTGCTCGGCCTGCTCAGGCTCGGCACCCTGGTGAAATTCGTGCCGCACGCCGTGGTCGCCGGGCTGATGAACGGGTTCGCCATCGTCATCGTCCTGCAGCAGGCGCCGGTCCTTCTCGGCTTATCGCAAGGCATGCGCTTCGATTCCCTGACGGCAATCGGATTCGAGGCGGTCGCCGTCGGCGCCGTCACCATCGTCGTCATGGTCGGCGTCGACCGTTTCATGCCGGCGATTCCGGGGCCGTTGATCGGCCTGATCGCCGGCGCGGCGACGTATCACTTCATGCTGGGCGGGGGCGACGCGGCGACGTTCGCGGGCGGCGTCATCGGCCGAATTCCGCCGCACCCGTCGCTGCCCGACGGGATCGGCGATGCGTTTCGGGCGCTCGCCTCCCCGGCCGGGCTGAAACAGGCGCTGCCGGCCGTTGTCGGGTCGGCGGCGACCCTGGCGCTGCTCGCCTCCGTGCTGTCGCTGCTGAGCGCGGTGCACGCCGACACCATCGGCCGCACCCAGCATCGCAGCAACCGCGAACTGATCGGCCAGGGCGTCGCCAACATGGCATCGGCCGCGTTCGGCGGCCTGCCCGGCGCCGGTTCGGCGGCGCGGACCAGCATCAGCTATCTGGCCGGCGGG
>CAZDFF010000365.1:0-3118 GCA_964504425.1 uncultured Hyphomicrobiales bacterium | reverse complement strand
GGCGTGATGGAATTCCTGCTGATCAACCATCCGCTCGATTGCCCGATCTGCGATCAGGGCGGCGAATGCGACCTGCAGGATCAGGCGATGGCCTACGGCATGGACCGCAGCCGTTATCACGAGAACAAGCGCGCCGTCGAAGACAAAAATCTGGGGCCGTTAGTCGAAACCTGGATGACACGTTGCATCCATTGCACGCGCTGCATCCGCTTCGCGACCGAGGTCGCGGGTGTGCCCGAACTGGGCGCCACTGGGCGCGGCGAGCACATGGAAGTCGGCACCTACGTCGAGAAAGTCCTGACGTCCGAACTGAGCGGCAACATCATCGATCTTTGCCCGGTGGGCGCGCTGACGTCGAAGCCCTATGCGTACATGGCGCGTTCCTGGGAATTGAAGAAGACCGAGAGCATCGATGTCATGGACGCGCTCGGATCCCACATTCGTGTCGATGCGCGCGGGCCCGAAGTCATGCGGGTCATGCCGCGCCTGAACGAGGACATCAACGAGGAATGGATTTCCGATAAGACCCGCTTCGCCTGCGACGGGCTGCGGAACCAGCGTCTCGATACGCCTTACGTACGCAAGGATGGCAAACTGAAGCCGGCGACGTGGGAAGAAGCGCTCGCGGTCGCCGCTGCGAAACTGAGCGGCACGTCGGCGGGCAAGATCGCAGCCATCGCCGGGGACCTCGCCGATTGCGAGTCGATGTACGCGCTGAAGGCGCTGATGGAACAGTTGGGATCCAAAAACATCGATTGTCGTCAGGACGGCGCCCAGATCGATCCGTCGTGTCGGGCCGGATACCTGTTCAATTCGACCATCGCCGGCATCGAGCAGGCCGACGCACTGTTGTTGATCGGCACCGATCCGCGCAAGGAAGCGCCGGTGCTGAACGCGCGAATCCGCAAGAGGTTCCTGACCGGCAAACTGAAGATCGCGGCGATCGGTCCTCGCGCCGATTTGACCTATCCGTACGAGCACTTGGGCGAAGGGCCTGCGTCCCTGAAGGCAATGGTCGCCGGCGAACTGGCTTTTGCCAAGACTCTGAAGTCGGCCGAGCGGCCGATGCTGATCCTCGGCCAGGGCGCCCTGGCGCGGCCCGACGGTGCAGCGGTTCTGACGCTGGCCCATCATATCGCCGATGATTTTGGACTCATCAAGGACGGTTGGAACGGATTCAACGTGCTGCACACGGCGGCGGCGCGTGTCGGCGGACTCGATCTCGGGTTCGTCCCGGGCCAAGGCGGCAAGGACGTCGCCGGCATCGTCGCCGGCGCGGCCAAGGGCGATGTCGAGGTGTTGTATCTGCTCGGCGCCGACGAAATCGACATGAGCGGCCTGGGCAAGGCGTTCGTCATCTATCAAGGCCATCACGGCGATGCCGGGGCACACCGCGCCGATGTGATCCTGCCGGGCGCCGCCTATACGGAAAAGGACGCCACCTACGTCAATAGCGAGGGTCGGGTGCAGCGCGCGGCCAAGGCCGTCTTCCCGCCCGGCGACGCGCGCGAGGACTGGGCGATCGTCCGCGCGCTTTCGGGGGCGATGGGCCGCCCGTTGCCGTTCGATTCATTGGATCAGGTCCGTGCCGCGATGCGCGCGACCAATCCGGTGTTCGCGGCCATCGGCGTCGTCACGCCCGCCGCATGGGGCCGTTTCGGTCAGGCGGGCGAAACCGAGGACAAGCCGTTCCGCTCGCCGATCCGGGATTTCTATCGTACCGACCCGATCAGCCGTGCCTCGATCACCATGGCCGAGTGTTCCGCGTTGTTCAACGCACCCAAGGGGAAGACCGGCACCGATGGCTGAACTCTGGCAGGCATACATCTGGCCGACGGCGTGGATCGTCATGAAGATCCTCGTGATCGTGTTGCCGCTTTTGCTCGCGGTCGCGTACCTGACGTATGCCGAGCGCAAGGTCATCGGCGCGATCCAGTTGCGCCGGGGGCCCAACGTGGTCGGACCCTTCGGATTGCTGCAGCCGTTGGCCGACGGCCTGAAGCTGTTTCTCAAGGAAACCATCATCCCCTCTGGCGCCAATCGCGGCGTGTTCGTTCTGGCGCCGTGCGTGACGTTCGTCCTGGCGCTGGTTGCCTGGGCGGTCATTCCGTTCGGCGAGGGCATGGTGCTGGCCGACATCAACGTCGGGATCCTCTATCTGTTCGCGATCTCGTCGCTGGGCGTCTACGGCATCCTCATGGCCGGCTGGGCCAGCAACTCGCGTTACGCATTCCTGGGCGCCATGCGCTCGGCGGCGCAGATGGTCAGTTACGAAGTTTCCATGGGGTTCGTCATCATCACCGTCCTTTTGTGCGTCGGGTCGCTCAATCTGAGCCAGATCGTGCTGGCGCAGAAGGGCCCCTACGGCATGTTCAATTGGTTCTGGCTGCCGTTGTTCCCGATGGCGGTAATCTTCTTCATCTCGACGCTGGCGGAAACCAACCGTCATCCGTTCGACCTCCCGGAGGCCGAAGCGGAACTGGTGGCCGGCTACAACGTCGAATACTCGGCGATGACTTTCGCGCTCTTCTTCCTCGGCGAATACGCCAACATGATCCTGATGTCGGCGATGACGTCGGTGCTGTTCCTGGGCGGCTGGCTGCCGCCGTTCGACGTCGCGCCGTTCAACTGGGTGCCGGGGCCGGTCTGGCTGGCGCTGAAGATTTCGGCGTGCCTGTTCGTGTTCATCTGGGTCCGGGCGGCGTTTCCGCGCTATCGCTACGACCAGTTGATGCGCCTCGGCTGGAAGGTCTTCCTGCCGGTATCGCTGCTCGCCGTTGTTGTCGTCGCGGGCGTTCTGGTCGCCTTCGACATGACCCCGAAGGTCGGGTAAGGGGAGGTCGCGCATGGGTATTCTCGACCGCAGCGCCCGGACCGTGTTCCTGACCGAATTGGTCGCCGGACTGGGATTGACGCTCCGCTATTTCTTCAGGCCCAAGGTGACGCTCAATTATCCCTACGAGAAGGGGCCCTTGAGCCCGCGCTTCCGGGGCGAGCACGCGCTCCGGCGCTATCCCAACGGCGAGGAACGCTGCATCGCCTGCAAGTTGTGCGAGGCGATCTGCCCGGCCCAGGCCATTACCATCGAGGCCGAGCCGCGCGACGACGGCAGCCGGCG
>CAZDFF010000364.1:0-3148 GCA_964504425.1 uncultured Hyphomicrobiales bacterium | reverse complement strand
CCGGCCGGGAGTGCGGGCGATTTCGTCGGCCACCCGTTCGACCAGACCCATCGACATGTTCAGGTTGCAGTTGGGGTAGACCTTGGGATCGACGCGCGGACAGAAGACGCAGCGCCGGTTGCACAGCTCGGTCAGGTTCATCTCGACGGTCAACAGACTGGCCATCGGGTCGTCGCCGGCGGCGACGCGCTTGAAATGGGCGTGTTCCTGGGCCTTGCGGTGCTCCAGGTGCGGGTCGCGATAGGCCGAGGGGCCGTGCGGTCCGGCGGGCGCGGTCATGGCATGGATTCCGGGGCTTGGGGGTCGCCGGCGGCGCGCCGCAAGCCGTCGATGAAACGCTGCAACGCCAGCGCCTGTTCGACGGTCGCGCCGGGGCCGAAGTCGCCGGCCAGGAACGCCTGCATCTGGGCGAGGAACCCGGGTTTCAGGTCGGCGGGCTCGCATAGGGTTTCGGCGGCATGAGGTACGTAGCGGCGAACCGTCGTGCCAGGCGCCGGCTCGGCGATCTCGTAACGGTCGAAGACCGTCAGGGTTTCGAGCGGCGAGAGCGCCCAGGTCGTGCGGTCGTCGAACAGGAAGCGCAGGCCGGCCGGACTGGGATCGCTGGCGTTGAGCGAAAGCGATACCGGCACGCCATCGGCGGTTTCGAGCAGGCCGTTGATCGAGACGAACGGCAAGTCCGGTTCCGGCGTGCCGCGGACCTTGACGACGGCAAGGGGGCCAAGCAGATGGGTCGCAAGGTCGAGCGTGTGCGACGACGCAAAGGTTATGAGATGCGGCAGAATCGCATCGCCGTGCGCTCGGCACTGGCGGCCGAGGTCCTCGGAGATCGTGACATGCACCGCCTTCAGGCCGCCTTCGGCCAGGCGCGCGCGCATTCGGGCGGCGGTCGCGTAGAAGCGGCGGTTGAAGCCGACCAGCTTGTTCGCGGTCTTGGCGCCGGGCGTGGCGACAGCCGCCGCGACGGTGCCGGCGTCGAGGCCGAGCGGCTTTTCGATCAGCATCGGCTTCGGCCAGGCGAGCAGGCGGGGCAGCGCGTTCGGCATGGCGCTCCACGGCAGGGCGACGATCAGGGCGTCGAGACCGGGGTCGGCCAGCAGCGGGTCGAGCCCGGTTTCGATTCGCGCCCCTGGCGCGGCGTCGCGGAACGCGGCCAAGCGGGGCGACGCCGGGCTTGCCGCGGCCGCGACCGCGACCCGGTGTCCGGCGGCCAGCGCCGCGCGGGCGTGGTTCAGCCCGGCCGGGCCGACACCGACGATGCCGACGTTCAGGGGGCGGGCGCGGACGGTCTCCCGGTTCACGGCAGGGGGCGCTTTCATCGCGGCAAAAGGGAACGCTGGTGCCGGTTGCAGGATTTGAACCCGCGACCCCCTGATTACAAATCAGGTGCTCTACCAACTGAGCTAAACCGGCGTCCGGCGTCGGCCCGACCATACTCTTCAACGGCTTGGCGGGCAACGGCGGGGCGGTTAAGGTGCCGCGCCATGGCCTTGAAGATCGAAAGCTTTTCCGGCGCCGACGCGCGCCGCTTCATCCCCGAACTGGCGCGCCTGCGGATTCGGGTTTTCCGCGATTTTCCGTATTTGTACGACGGTTCGGAGGATTACGAGCGGACCTACCTTCGCACCTATACGGAAAGCCCGGACAGCGTGATCGTCATCGCCTTCGACGGCGAGGCGGTCGTCGGCGCCTCGACCGCGCTGCCGCTGGCGCACGAGACCGCGAACATTGTCGAGCCGTTCCGCGCCTTGGGCTACGACCCTGCGGGCGTGTTCTACTTCGGCGAATCGGTGCTGCTGAAGGAATATCGGGGGCAGGGGGCGGGCGTCGCCTTCTTCGATGGGCGCGAGGCCTGGGCGCGGAAATTCGGCCGCTTCCACTTCGCTTCGTTCTGCGGCGTGGTCCGGCCCGCCGACCACCCGCGCCGGCCCAAGGATTACGTGCCGCTCGACACCTTCTGGACCAAGCGCGGCTACCGCCCGGTCCCGGAACTCGAGGCCACCTTCCATTGGCGGGACCTGGACGAAACCGAGCAAACGGCCAAGCGCATGACTTTTTGGATCAAGGAATTGTAGTTGGTATACCAATTCCAGAATCGAAGCGTAGTTTGGTAGATTTATTCACCTATCGGTGGATTAAATCGATTTCTCCTAATATTCCAATAATCTAATTGAATTGGTTGCGCCGATTCAAAGACCTACACAAACTACGGGCGGGAAGTGGGTTAACCCGTGCTCGGGTTTTGGGGGAACGTCCGGATGCATGCGTTTTCGCGTGCCTTCCGTTTTTTAACCGACGATGACCGTTCCGCTCCGATGGAGCGTCCGTCCGCGCGTCCGCGCGCGGGTCGGTACCCTTGCGCCCGACGCCGGCCAGCGAAGTCATAACCGACAAACAAACGGGGGTTAGGCGTCATGGTCTATACGAAGAAGCATCCGGCCTTGCTGATCATGGGTTTGGTCATGCTGGCCGTTGGATACCTGATCGGCGGCGGCTATGCCGATGGGTTCGTCAAGTACCTGGGCATCGCCCGGGCGGTTCCCGAAATCAAGACGTTCACGCTCTACTTCGGCGCCGGCTCGGTCGTCGTCGGGCTTTGGCACCTGTTCGGGACCCACAAGGAAGGCAGCCTCGACTACTACTCCTCCGCGGCGGCCGGCGGCATTTTCATTCTCTCGGTCGCGATGATCGTGAAGTGGTTCCTGGCGCCGTGGGTCGCGGTGCTGAGCAAGATGCTCGGCCCGGTGATGGCCGACAAGTACCTACATCAAGTGCTGGGCCTGAACTACGTGGTGATCGGCATCGTCGCCGGCATGGTCATCGTCAACTTCGTCGGTATTCCATCTTGGGCGCAGAACGGCATCCGGCTCTCGCGCCTGGGCCTCAAGACCGGCGTCATTCTTTTGGGGACGCTTTACAGCCTGGCCGAGCTCGCCAATCTCGGCAAGCTGTCGGTGGTGCTGATCGGCTTCTTCGTGCTGGGTTCGGTCGGCATGGTCCTGTGGATGGGCACGCGCCGCAATATCCCGAACTCGATGGGCGGCGTGCTGTCGGCGGGCGTCGGCGTGTGCGGCGTGTCGGCGGCGGTCGCCGCGGCGCCGGTCGTGCAGGCGAAGTCCGAAGAGATCGCCTACACCATCGGGACCAT
>CAZDFF010000363.1:0-3161 GCA_964504425.1 uncultured Hyphomicrobiales bacterium | reverse complement strand
GGTCCATGTAGCGATCGAGCGGCATCAGGGCGTCGAGATCGGCCGGCGAGGAAACGCGCACCTGAAACGCGCCGTCGCATTTGTAAGGATACGCGTTCAGGTGCGACGGGTTCTTGGCGAGCGCCTCGTCGACCGCGACGACCTCGCCCGCGACCGGCGAGATCAAGTCGAACGCGCGGCGGTAGCTGTCGCCCCAACCGACGACCTGGCCCTTGGCGATCTTGTCGCCGATCTTAGGCGGCTCGACGCACAGCACGTCGCCCAGAATCCGCTGGCCGAAGTCCGACAGGCCGACGGCGACGATCCCCGGCTTGCCGTCGACCGGCGCCGCCCACATGTGCGCCTCGGAAAATTTGAGGCCGTAGGGCGACAGCGTGCGCACGGCCGGTTCGTCCTTGCAGCGCCGTTCCCGCAAGGGCATTGCCACCACACGGCCCTTGCGGCGACGACCGCGGATGTCGATCTCGATCTCGGTGCCGAGCGCCGCGCAATCGGGCGCGACGTAGCCGAGGCCGAGGTTGCGCCCGGCGATGGCGCGCGAAATCGGCCCGCTGGTGACCTCGCCCACATCCTTGTTACCCCGGAAAATGCGATAGCCCTTGCGCATGGTCGTGTCGCCGTCGATCTCCAGGCCGACCATCCTTCTTCGATACGGCCCGTCCTTGAGCTTGGCGAGCGCGTCGCGGCCGATGAAATCCTTCGACAGCTTGACCGTCCAGCCGATGCCGGCCTCGTAGGGGTTGGTCACGCCGTCCATGTCGTTGCCGTTGAGCAAATAACCCGCCTCGGTGCGCAGGCTTTCGCGCGCGGCGACGCCATGCTCCACGATCCCGAGCGGGCGACCGGCCTTCAAGAGCTCGTCCCACACCGCCGGCGCCAGGTCGCGCGCGACCATGACCTCGTAGCCGATCTCGCCGGTATAACCGGTGCGGCTGATCATGCAGGGAATTTCGCCCGCGCCGGTCATCACCGCCGTCTGCACGAGCCAGTAATATTTCAACGCCGACAGGTCGGCCTTGGCGATCCGTTGCAGCACCTCGCGCGACGACGGGCCTTGCAGCGCCAGCAACGCGGTATCGGTCGCTATGTTGGCGATTTCGACGTTCATGCCGTCGGCGTGCTTCAGCACCCACTGGAAATCGTCGTCGGTCTTGGTGACGTTGACGACCCAGACGAAGTGGTCGTCGCCCAAGCGATAGCACAGCAGATCGTCGAGCACGTCGCCCCTCTCGTTGCACATCGCCGAATAGAGCGCCTGGTTGACCGCGAGCCTGCCGGCGTCGTTGGTGATGATTTTCTGCACCAGCTTGAGCGCGTCCGGCCCGCGGAAGTCGAATTCACCCATGTGCGACACGTCGCAGAGCGTAACGCCTTGCCGCGTCGCGAGGTGTTCGGCGACGTGGCCGGCGTAGTGCATGGCGCGGGCGAAGTTCTTCAGGTTGATCACCTGCGAGGCGTCGCGCATGTGACGGTCGAACAGCGGCGTGTGCTTCATAACGTGTAAATCCTTTTCGTGTTCGTGCGTGGCCCTTTGCAAGCTTCGGGGCGGGCTTAAGGGCGGCGATGCTAACAAAGATGACTGTTGAAGTTTAGCCATCTTAAAGTAACAATAATTTCAATTTTTATTTGAAAGTAACTGCGATGAAATACGTACGCAACGTGGTCGCGTTCGTCCGCACCGTTAACGAAGGGAGTTTTTCGGCCGCCGCGGCATCCCTGGGCGTGTCGCCGGCCGCAGTCAGCAAAAGCGTCCAGAATCTGGAAAAGGGGCTCGGAGTCCGGCTGCTCAACCGCACCACCCGCCGGCTCGCGCTGACGGAGGAAGGAGGCGTCTTCTTCGAACATTGTCGGCGTGCGATGCTGGATCTTGAGAATGCTGTCGACGCCGTAGTCGAGGGCGGCCGCGAGCCGACGGGTGTACTGCGCGTCACGTCGGCGGTTACGTTCGGCCGGCGTCACGTACTGCCGTTGCTGGCCGAATTCGCCTCTCTTCATCCGAAAGTGACACTCGACGTAATGCTCGATGATCGTTTCGTCGACATGATCCACGAGGGCTTTGACGTCAGCGTCCGCATCGACATCGCGCCGGAAGGAACGTTGGTCGCCGACCGGCTGGTACCGGTGCAGGCGGTAGTCTGCGGATCGCCAGACTATCTGAAACGCCGCGCGCCGATCCATCGGCCGGAGGATCTGCTCGAACACGACTGCATCCGTTTTCGCAGCGTCGGCAACCGGCGCGTCTTGCAATGGGAATTCCAGCACGACGACAAGGCTTTCCAACTGTCCGTCCCCGGCGCCCTGGTCTTGAATGACCCGGAAGGCATTTGCGACGCGGTAGTCGACGGGCGCGGATTGGGGCAAATTCCCGGATTCCTGGCGGCGCCGTTGATCTCTGCCGGAAAGCTGCGGCCGGTTCTCCTTGATTTCTTGTCGCAGTCGCGCGCCGTGTATGTCTGTCACACGACCCGCCGCTACATGGCGCCGCGCATTCGCGCCTTCATTGACTTCTTGGCGAAAAAACTAGGCGACAATCCGGCGCTTTTACTCGCGCAGCGACCCCGCCGCCGCGCCGCCGCTCAATAACCACCGGCTCGAAACTTCCCGCCGAGCGATAAAGTCGTTCCGACCCACGCGCTTGCGCGCGTCGAAAGGGACGACCTACCGCTCGTCGTCGATTCGATCTTCAAGGGCGGGCCTTCATAGAGGCCGGTGCACGAAAAAAAAACGGGCCCCGGAGGGGGCCCGCTTCAAGTGTGTATCGATACTCGAGGAAGCCGCGCCCGGGGCCGTCGATATCGTGACGGCCCCGAACCGCGGGTCAGGGAGGACTCTCAGTTACAGTTCTTCATGCAACGCACGGCGTTGGTATCGGGCCGGTCGTCGCGGATGAAGCCGTCGCGGTTCGGCATCTTGATCGCCGCCAGCGACTTCGCATCCAACGTCGCATTTTCCTTCACCAAGCCATTCAGGCTGTAGATGTACGCCGCCAGTGCGTAGACCTCGTTGTTGGAGAGGGTCTGCGGCGAATCCATCGGCATGGCGCGCCGCACGTAATCGAACAGGATCGGCGCGTAAGGATACATGCTGCCCGGCGTCAGGACCCGCTTGTTGGTCTTGAAGGATCCGATCCCGCCGACCATGGACCCGTACTGCGAACCGCC
>CAZDFF010000362.1:0-3185 GCA_964504425.1 uncultured Hyphomicrobiales bacterium | reverse complement strand
GCCCCGACCACAGATTGCAGCCGGCGAAGCGGCAGAACACGGCGGCGCGGCCGGTATTGGCGCCCTCGCCCTGCAACGTGAAAAAGATTTCCTTCACCGCCAGCGTCATGGCGCAGCCCACCTTGTCGGATCGGGTACGCCGGCTTCGGCGAAGCCCTTCTTGCGCAACAGGCAGGCGTCGCAATGCCCGCAATGGACGTTCTCGGAAACCGGATCGTAGCAGGACAGAGTCAGCCCGAAATCGACGCCGAGTTCCGTGCCCAGCTTCACGATGCCGGCCTTGGTCAGGTCGATCAGCGGCGTGCGGATTTTCAACGCCCGCCCGCCCTCGACGCCGGCCTTGGTCGCCAGGTTGGCCATCGTCTCGAACGCGGCGACGTATTCGGGCCGGCAATCGGGATAGCCGGAATAATCCAGCGCGTTGACGCCGATGAAGATGTCGTGCGCGCCCCTCACCTCGGCCAGCGCCAGGGCGTGCGCGAGGAAGATGGTGTTGCGCGCCGGGACATAGGTAACGGGGATGCCGGTGCCGATGGCCGCCGCGTCGCGATCCTTCGGCACCGGAATGTCGGCGGTCAGCGCCGAGCCGCCGAAGGCGCGCAGGTCGATCCGGTCGACCACGTGCGAGGCGACGCCCGCCGCCGACGCGATCTTCCGGGCGGCGTCGATTTCCCCCGCGTGGCGCTGGCCGTAGGCGAAGGTGATGGCGTGGACGGCGAAGCCGTCGCGTTTCGCGCAATAAAGCGCGGTCGCGGAATCGAGCCCGCCGCTGAGCAGCACCACCGCATTCCGGGGGGCGTTCGCCCGCGTCATCGGCGCCCTGCAAGACGATATGGAAACGTGCAACCGGGCCGCATTCCGTGGCACCTTTGGCTCTGAAACCTGGGACGTCGGGGTCGGCGGGTCCATAGCATATGGGTCCCGGCCCTGGCGAGGGCGGCATGGACGACGGCGACGTCAAAAAGAAGATCGCGGACAAGGCGCGGGCACTGGGTTTCGCCGCCTGCGGCTTCGCGCGGGCCCAAGGCGCCGGGTCCGACAAGGTCGATCTGGCCAAATTCCTGGCCATGGGCCGCCACGGCGACATGGGATGGATGGCGGACGTCCGGGGCGTGCGCGGCGACGCCGCCGCCATGTGGCCCGAGGCCAGGACCGCCGTGTGCCTGGGCGCCAACTACGCCCCCACGGGCGACCCGCGCGATCAGGCGGCGCACAAGGATCGCGGCTGGATCGCCGCCTACGCCAAGGGCCGGGATTACCACGACGTCCTCAAGAAGCGGCTCAAGACGCTGGCGGCCTGGATCGCTGCCGAAACCGGCGCCGGCGTGAAGGTATTCGTCGACACCGCGCCGGTGATGGAAAAGCCGCTGGCGGCGCGGGCCGGTCTCGGCTGGCAGGGCAAGCACACCAATCTGGTCTCGCGCGAGCATGGCTCGTGGCTGTTCCTGGCCGAGGTGCTGACGACGCTGGACCTGTCGCCGGACGAACCCCACGCCGACCTGTGCGGATCGTGCGACGCCTGCCGCCAAGCCTGCCCGACCGATGCCCTGGCCGAGCCCTACAGGATCGAACCGCGCGAATGCATTTCGTACCTGACCATCGAGCACAAGGGCGACATCCCGCCCGCGCTGATGGCCCGCCTGGGCAACCGCATCTACGGGTGCGACGATTGCCTGGCCGCGTGCCCGTGGAACAAATTCGCCCCGCCGACGGCGGAAGACGCCTTCCGCCCCCGCGCCGAGATCGACCGGCCGCGCCTGGCCGATCTCGCCACCCTCGACGACGCGGCGTTTCGCGCCCTGTTCGCCGGCTCGCCGATCAAGCGCACCGGGCGGGATCGATTCATTCGAAACGTCGCCGCCGCCATCGGCAATTCGGGCGACCCGGCGCTGGCGCCGGTGCTCGAACGGCTGGCCGCCGACGCCTCGCCCCTGGTGCAAACCGCCGCCCGCTGGGCGCTCGGGCGGCTCAAAGCCGGGTCGGGATAAACTCACGTCTGCCTGCGCTCCGGTTCGGTTTCGGTTCGGTTGCGTCGGGTTTCGGTCGATTTCGGTTCGGTTTTGTTCGATTTATGTGCGGTTTTTCGGCCTAACCCGTTGAATACGTACAAAACCGCGAAAACCGCATAACCTTTCATGATCTTTTATCGTCGAAAATCGTCAAAACGGCGTCTTCGGCGCCTTTCGTGCCCACGCCCAAGGCGCACGACGACGCCGCGCTCCCGATGGACGCGCCGCGCCGAGAATATCAAAATGGTGACTTTGATCCTATATTAGGAAATACGGAAAGTCAAGAATTACGCCACCTGCGCGTGCAGCGAGAGCTAAGCTTGTGATTGCCATGCTTTCCCTCGCTGATGGGGCTCGAAACTGATGTCAAACCGCGATGCATTACGAAAACTTAGCAGGAAATTTCCTACGCCTCCCGAGATTGAAGCGATCATGGAGTCCTTGCGAAATGAAACCGATTTAGCAATCGCAATTACCGCGACCTCAATTATCGAAGCATCGCTCGAACGGCTGCTTGTATCTCGTTTTTCTCGTCGCAATCGAGAATTGATAGGACAGATATTCCTTAATCGTGGACCACTGTCTGACCTGCATTCAAAACTTCTCATCGCAGAAGCTACCGGCATCATAACGCCCAACATGGCTCAGGAATTGCACTCTCTAAAAGCAATCAGAAATGCGTTCGCTCATGCAAAAGTGCCTCTTTCATTCGACCACGAGCTTGTTGCGCGCGAGGTCAAATCATTGCGAATGCTCAATGCAATTAAATCTGTGGAACGAGAAACCGATCACAAGCTGGATCTATCTAACAAAAATTGGTTTTTGCTAACGACAAAGATTCTACTGATCATGTTTGACACCATCGAACATCACCACGGCAAAGCCGAGGATGTTCTTCGTGAGGCTCTAGGTGAAAATATTTCGGGGTCCGCCAAAAAATCGTAGTTACAGCATCCACGATTCAATGTCGCCAAGATCAAAGAACTCCCGAAACTTGACGACGAAACGCACCTAATTTCGGTGCTTCCAAAATGATTTGTGCGACCAAATGCACACAAGTCCGAGCGGCACGATCAATACCGCGTACCAAATATAAACCATGCGCGATCCCCAAACTCCGACTGGCCTGCTGCCGGTTCCAAAGACACTTGGTTTAGGTGTTTGATGATGGAACCG
>CAZDFF010000361.1:0-3242 GCA_964504425.1 uncultured Hyphomicrobiales bacterium | reverse complement strand
GTTACCGTCGTTGAATGCGGCCACGCGCCGCGACGTCGTCAAATACATCATCGAATATCGTTTGGTTCGCCAACCGCGCCTGTTCGCGCGATTTCTGACCACGCTCGCGGCGTCGGGGCGCGGCGCCATCAACGAAAAGAGCCGGCGCACCGCGCGCGACGTGATCTTTTTTCTCGCCGAGTGCTACTTCCGCGGCGAGGAAGCGTCGATCACCGACGTGTACCTGGCAGCCGAGGTCGCGAAAACAACCGCGATTCGCTGCGTCGATCTGCTGGCGAAACTCGGCATCGTCAAGCGCACCCAGGACGGGCGCGACCGCCGCCGCGCCTCGATCGTGCTCGCCGATCCCTACTGCGCCATCCTGGAGCGTTTCGTCGCCGAGGCGTTCGAGGATTTCAAGGAAGTCATTGAAACCCGCGCCGCGGTGCAGCTTCGACTCGCCAAGGATGCCCTCAAGGAATCAGAGGAGCGCTACCGCGATTTCGCCGAAGCCGGAAGCGATTGGCTGTGGGAGACCGATCTCGAGGCCCGCGTGACCTGGATTTCGGAAGGCTGCCGGCATCTCACCGGCGATCCCGACGAAATGTTCATCGGCCGTCCGCTCGACGGAATCGTCGGACCCGAAGCGCACGACGCCGACGCGTTTCAATCTTGGAAAGAGCGTGTTCGCCGGCGCCTTCGATTCCACGACGTGCCGGTCACCCGCATGAGTCGCGCCGGCAAACTGTTGCGCCTGCGGATCAGCGGCAAGCCGTACTTCGACGGCGACGGGCGGTTCCTCGGCTATCGCGGCGCCACCCGCAACGTCACGGCGCAACGGGAGGCTGAAGACCGGACCATCCGGTCGGAGCGCTTGTTGTTGAACGCGATCGACGCGGTTTCCGACGCGCTTGCTCTCTACGACTCCGACGACCGCCTGGTCGTTTGCAACAAGGAGTACCGGATGAACCATCCGGTGATCGAGCGCTTGGCGCAGCGAGGCATCGCTTTCGAGACGCTGTTCCGCGCCAAGGTCAAGGCGGGCCTGTTTCTCGACGCGATCGGCCGCGAAGAAGCGTTCATTCAAGAGCGTTTCCGGCACCACGCCAATCCGGGCGAAACCTTCATCATGCGCGGTGCGCACGGCCGGACGCGGCAATGTCGCGAGCAACGCCTGGCCGACGGATCGATCTTGTTCGTCGGCATTAGCATCGGCGAAATCAAGGAGGCCGAGGCACGCGCGGAAGCCGACCGGAAACGATTGACCGAATCCGTCGAGGCGATCGCGGACGGGCTGGCGCTTTACGACGCGAACGATCGCCTGGTGCTGTTCAACAGCCATTTCCGCAACCACCTGGCGCCGGTCATCAAGCGCTTGAAACCGGGCTTGAAGTATTACGACATCCTCGTCGCGCTCGTCGACGCGGGGTTCTTCACCGATGTGAAGGACCGCGAGGCGTTCCTGACCAGCCGGATGGATGCGCATCGGCAAGCCAAAAGCGTGGTCCTACATCAGAAGTTCGACGACCGATGGATCGCTACCGACGAGTATCGAACGAGCGAAGGCGGCACCCTGGTCGTTCGTCACGACATCACCGAACGCCGCACGGCCGAGCTTGCGCTCGAGCGCCTGGCGGCCGCGATCGACGCCATTTACGAATACTTCCTGATCTACGATGCCGACGAACGATTGATCTTGGCGAACCGTCGCACCCGAGACCTCAATGCCTCGTGCCCCAAGGCCCTGGAACCTGGAATTACGTTCGAAGCGCGCCAGCGTTTCCTGATCGCGGCCGGGATGCTGCCCGAAGCCGCAGGTCATGAGGACGCCTTCATCGAAGAGCGGCTTCGCCGGTTTCGCAATCCTGGGGAGCCTTTCACCATCCGGTGGAGGGATGGCGTCGCCGTCACGGTCCGCGAGCAGAAGCTGCCCGACGGCGGCACCGTCACGATCGGCCGCCGTATCGCCGACGCCACAATCCCAGCGGGCGATTCCCTTTTAACGGAGTCCGGGTCACGCATTGGCTTCGGCTCCGTGCGCGCGACCGCGGACCGATCGGCCAGAAAGACCGTCGCCGCCGTGCCGGGACGTCCCGTCGGCCGGCGCCCGAAAGAAAACAAGCCCGAAACGTAGGCGGTTCGCGCTTACGCGGCGCTATGCGGAAATCACATAGCCGCGCTGCGCTTTCGGCGCTTTCGAATGTTTTCCCTCCGTCCCTCGTTTGCCGTATGGTGCGCCCGACATGCCCGGACTCGACATTCGATATGCTGGCGACAAACCCGAAGGACCGCCGCCGACCACGGCCGCGCCTTTCGTCGGCCGTGCGTTGTGGCGCGGCATGCTGGCGACATGCCCGCGCTGCGGCCGGGGCGGCCTGTATCGGCGTTATCTCAAGTTGTCGGAGAATTGCCCGTCCTGCGGCGAGCCGCTGGGTCGGATCCGCGCCGACGACTTCCCGCCCTACCTGACGATCGTGGTGGTCGGCCACATCATCGTGCCGTTGATTCTCATAGCTGAAAAGCTGCTGGAGCCGCCGACATGGCAGCATATGGCGGTCTGGCCGGCGGTCACGATGGCGCTGGTGCTGGGCCTGCTGCCGCCGATCAAAGGCATGGTCGTCGGTCTGATGTGGCACCTGAAACTAAAAGGCGACGAATTCCAGTAACCTCGTCGCCCCGGCGCGGCCGTCTTTCGGAACAACCATGAACGTACGCGACGAAGGCGCAGCCGACCACGGCCATATCCACGATCTGATCAAGCAAGCATTCGGGCGCGAAAGCGAGGCCGTTCTGGTCGAAGCGCTGCGCCAGAACGGCGACATCGTGGGCGCCCTGGTGGCCGAACAGGACGGGCGCATCGTCGGCCATGCCGTGCTCTCCCGCCTGATTTCGCCGGACGGCAGCTTGGCGCTCGGGCCCGTGTCCGTGCTGCCCGGCCATCAACGGCAAGGGGCCGGAGCCGCCTTGATCCAGGGATCCATCGCGCAAGCGGGTGCGGCGGGCTGGGAAGCGATCTTCGTCCTTGGCGATCCCGCCTATTACGAACGTTTCGGATTCAGGTCCGAAACGGCCATCGGATTCGAAACGCCCTACCCCATTCAATATTTCATGGCGCTGGAATTGAAAAAAGGCGCGCTGCTCGCGCGTTGCGGCCCGGTCGACTACCCGCGGGCGTTCGCCGCCCTGCCGTCGGATTGACTGCCGCGATTGCGGTCAGTCGCGCTCGTCGAGCCAAGCCATCTGGATCGCTTCCAGTATTTTTT
>CAZDFF010000360.1:0-3294 GCA_964504425.1 uncultured Hyphomicrobiales bacterium | reverse complement strand
ATCCAAGTGCTCGTCAAAAATTTGAAGCGCAGCTGAAAAAATACACATTCACCTCGATCAAGGAACTGCACACTAATGAAATTGTTGAGCAGATAATTCGAGCAAAGGACGTCCGGGTTGATGGCGAGATGCAATTATTGTCAGAGCAGTATTTTCCTCGAATCGACGGAAATATTCGCGGTCTGATTGCCACCATCAGCGCCGAACAGCTGGTGAAATTACTAACCGACCCCAACCATCGATCTCAAATTAACAAAGCTGCGTTCAACGAAAATATTCGCCTCTATCTCGGGAATCGAAACGAGGTAAATAAGTCAATTTTGGCGACCGCCATGAGCGCAGAAAACCGAGAATTTTGGTACCTAAATAATGGCATTACGATTGTCTGCGAAAAATTTAAATATAATGACGTTGCAAGCCCTATCGTTGCGCTTCGGAATCTTCAAATTGTGAACGGGGGCCAAACGGCGAATGCGCTTTTTGAGGCTTATCATCAAAATTCAGAGCACTTAAAGAACGTATATCTTCTTGCCCGCATTTATGAAACAGGCGGCGAAGATTTGAAGCTTAAAATTGCCGCTGCTACAAACAATCAAACTCGAATCAATTCTAGAGATTTGAAATCAAACGATCCTATTCAAAAGCGTCTTGAAGAAGGATTGCTAATCCTTGGCTATTACTACGAACGAAAAAAAGAACAGTACCACGACAAGCCACTGTCGAAGCGGATTGATGCCCTTCATGCCGGACAAGTTTATCTGGCGTATTACGGGAGAGAGCCAGACAAGGCGAAAACTCAATCTAACAGAATTTTTGGCGATTGGTATGAGCGCATATTTAGTAACGATATTTCCCCTGAAGAATTGCTCTGCCCTGTCCTACTCAGTTCAGAAATTACTAAACGTAAGGCTGGGGTGCGTAGTGCAATACGCGGCGGCTTGACTCGTGATGTCGAAAACGAATTTCTTTTAGAGGGCAGCTTTCACGTTCTTTATGTAATTAGCGTGTTGTGCTCAAGAGACAATGTTCGCCTTGGTGATTTTCATGCTGCAAAATCACATATAGATGAAGCAATCGAAATTACCCGAAACGTTTCTCGAAAGTTCAAGGGTAAATCCTATTACAAGTTTTTCCGAAGCGTAGATTCAAAAGAGTTTCTATTCCGGCAGATATTCGGAATCGATTTTGACACACAGCTGCGTCTAATTTAGTCGAGTGCATGAACGCTCCATGCACCTCCCCCCTGGCGTCCGCGATTGGCCAAGGCATCCGATCCATCGAGAACGCCGACCGCTAAACCATCCCCCTCCCCCACCGACCGCCTCGCGCGCCACCCGTCGAACGCCCCGCCGCCGCAGCGGGTGGTGCAGAGAATCCGTAACCGGCGCCGCCCGCGCCCCGGATAGCATGATCCCAAGGCGCCGCCCGGTCCGTACAATCGGCGCCGCGATCTCACCTCGGGAGGGAACCATGATCGATTTCACGATGACCGAAGACCAGATGCGCATCCGCCTGAACGCGCGCGAATTCGCCCAGAAGGAACTGCGCCCCGTCGCCGACAAGCTGAACAAGATCGACGATCCGTGGGAGGCCTTTCGCGGCACGCGCGAGGTTTACCGCAAGCTGGCCAAGCTGGGCATCACCAAGGGCTTCATCGCCAAGGAGTACGGCGGCGGCGGGCTGGGCACGCTGGATTACGCCATCGCCGGCGAGGAGATGACCAAGGTCGATTTGGGCGTGCCGTCGACCATGCTGGCCAACGGGCTGGCGCTGGCGCCCTTGATGTATTTCGGCAGCGAAGCGCAGAAGAAGAAGTGGCTGACCGCCTATTGCGAGGGCCAGACCGCCGAGGACGGGCCGTACCTGGCGACCTATGGGTTCACCGACATCGACGGTGCCGCCAATTTCGACAACCCGGATCCGTCGGTCGGGTTCCAGACCCTGGCCGAGGACAAGGGCGACCATTGGCTGATCAACGGCGCCAAGTATTTCGCCACCAACGGCACCGGGTGGGAGCGCAAGGGTTCGTGGCTGTACGTCATGTTCTGCCGCACCGATTTGAAGGCGCCGCCGGAAAAGAGCCTGAGCGTGATTTTGGTGCCGGGCAATTCGCCGGGCATTTCGGTCGGCATCGTCGAGGACAAGATGGGCCTGCGCGGCACCGTGCAGCCCGAGGTGCGGTTCGAGAACGTGCGCGTGCCCAAGGAAAACCTGATCGGCAAGCAGGGCGACGGCGTCTTGATGATGAACCGGGCCTATAGCTGGCGCGGCTGCCTGCTGGGCATCGGCGGGGTCGGGCTGATGCAGGCGGCGTTCGAGTACTGCCTGAACTACGCGCACACGAACAAGCGCGGCGGCAACAAGCCGATCGTCGAGCACCAGAACGTCGGCTACATGCTGGTCGACATGCGCATGAAGATCGAGGCCGCGCGCTACATGGTGTGGCGGGCGTGCCATTGGGTCGACACCCACCAGGCCGACGGCGCCGAAATCGCCATCCTGTCGAAGATCTTCTGTTCGGAATTGGCGGTCGAGGTGTGCCGCGACGCCATCTACCTCTTGGGCGTCAACGGCTACACCAAGGCGCATCCGCTCGAAAGATACCTGCGCGACGCCATCGGATTGCCGATTTCCGACGCCAGCAACATGGGCGTGCGCCGCCGCCAGGTGCACAACATGCTGTTGCAACCGGATTACGATCCGGTCAGCATCGTCGAGAACCGGATGCATCCGTTCGAGAAGCGGATGGCGGGCCGGGCCTGACGGCCGGTTTTGTCCCCCGGCTGCGGGAAAAGTGCTAGTCTGATCCGGCGAATCGCGCCGCAGTCACGTCGACGCGGCGTGCGCGTTTCTTCCGCCCCATTCGGACGGCAAGTCGAAATCCCATGTCCAGAGCGCTGTCCTTCCCGACCGACCGCCCCGCGATTTTCTTCCTGCTGGCGGCCGCGATCGCGTCGGCGGGCTATTTCGCGCTCGGCCCCTATTCCTTCCTGCCCTGGTACGATTTCGGGGACAGCCACGTCACCCGATACGTGGCGCTGACCGAGTCGGTCGGGCGCCACGGCATCCATTACTGGTGGCCCCTGTCCGCGAGCGGGCTGGACATGCTGTCGAACGGGTTCCGCCCGTTCGATGCCTTCTTCCTGCTGTTTTCCATCCTGCCGGCCTGGGCGGTGGCGGCGGTCACCCGCGTCGCCCAGTATTTTCTGGCCGGGTATTTCGCCTACCGGCTGCTGCGGTCGCACCTGGACCTGCCGCCGTGGGCCGCCGTCGCGGGCGGCGTTGCCGTGCTGT
>CAZDFF010000359.1:0-3299 GCA_964504425.1 uncultured Hyphomicrobiales bacterium | reverse complement strand
TCGGCGATTACGTCGCCGGGCCGAACCACGTATTGCCGACGGCGCGAAGCGCGCGCTTTTCGTCCGGCCTCGGCGTTCTCGATTTCATGAAGCGCACGTCCCTGATCGGCTGCGACGGCGAGGGCCTGGCCACCATCGGCCCGGCCGCCGTGACGTTGGCCAAGGCCGAAGGGCTGGATGCGCATGCACTGTCCGTCGCCATCCGACTGAACCGGTCGGCCGGCGACTGACGATCGATCGGCGGGCGGGGCCGTGTCCGAAAGACAAAAAATCGTCAACATCTTCCTCGATGAGCGCTCGGTCGTCCGCCGCAGCCCGCAGGTGGAGCACGAACGCAAAGTCGCGATTTTCGACCTTCTCGAGGAAAACCATTTCGCGCCGATCGGCGATTTTTCGGGTCCCTACAATCTGCATCTCGGCATCGAGGACAATCGCCTGGTTTTCGACGTGCGCGATTCCGAAGACCGGAATCTGACCAAATTCACGTTGCCGGTGTCATCCTTCCGCTCGATCGTGAAGGACTATTTCATGGTCTGCGAAAGCTATTTCGCGGCCATCAAGAAATCGAGCCCATCGCAGATCGAAGCCATCGACATGGGCCGGCGCGGCCTGCACAACGAAGGCGCGCAGATTCTCCGCGAGCGGCTCGAAGGCAAGATCGACATCGACGTCGGCACCTCCCGGCGGCTGTTCACGCTGATATGCGTGCTGCATATCCGAGCCTGACGCGATGGCCGACCTGCCGAGCGCGGTCCTGTTCGCCTGCACGATGAACTCGGTGCGCTCGCCGATGGCCGAAGGAATCATGAAGTACCTTCACGGCAAGCGCGTCTACGTCGATTCGGCCGGCGCCCGGCAGGGCGAAATCGACGGCTTCGCCATCGCCGTGATGGACGAAATCGGCATCGACCTAACCAAGCACAAATCGAAGACGTTCGATCAGCTGGAAGACAGCTCATTCGACCTGGTCATCACGCTGTCGCCGGAGGCCCAGCACAAGGCGGTCGAAATGACTCGCGTGATGGCCTGCGACGTCGAATTCTGGAACACGTTCGATCCGACCATCGTCGAGGGCAGCCGCGAGGAGCGGCTGGCCGCCTATCGCAAGGTCCGCGACGAACTGATGCGGCGCATCAAGGAACGCTTCCCGACGGAGGCCGCGGCGCACACTTGAACCCGCGCAAACCGCCACAAACCGCCGGATTCAGCCGAAAATACTTGACCCGACCGGGGCTTGACGCAATCCTTCGCCACCGCGCATGGGGATGCGCGTCGTGAGGAGACGAATAGGACTTCCATGGCGAAAGAGGACGTTCTGGAATTTTCCGGCACGGTCATCGAACTGCTGCCGAATGCCATGTTCCGGGTTAAACTGGACAACGACCACGAAATCCTGGCGCACACCGCCGGCAAAATGCGCAAGCACCGCATCCGGGTCCTGGCCGGGGATCGCGTCAACGTCGAAATGACTCCCTACGATCTGACCAAGGGTCGCATCACCTTTCGTTTCAAATAGGCGCCGGCTCGTTCCGGCGCGGCGTCGAGCCGCCGGTCCCGGCCGCGAGACGGCGAGGAGACCACCGCATTGTCCGCCCGCCCGCGCCTGATCCTTGCATCCGCGTCGCCGCGACGGCTCGACCTGCTGCGCCAACTCGGCGTCGTACCGGACGCCGTTCAGGCCGCCGACATCGACGAAACGCCCCGCAAGCGGGAACTGCCGCGCGATCTCGCGAAACGCCTGGCTTACGAGAAAGCAGGCCGCGTCGCCGAAAGCCTGGCAACGAATGAACCCGCCCTCGTGATCGGCGCCGACACGGTCGTCGCCTGCGGACGACGCATCCTGCCCCGGGCCGAGACCGAGGCCGAGGCGCGCCGCTGCCTTTCTTTGCTCTCCGGGCGGCGGCACCGGGTATTCGGCGGCATCTGCATGGTCGACGCCGCCGGGCGGGCAAGGCTACGCGTCGTCGAGACCCGCGTCGCCTTCAAGCGGCTGTCGGATACCGAAATCGCCGCCTATATCGCTTCCGGCGAATGGCACGGCAAGGCCGGCGGTTATGCCATCCAGGGCCGTGCGGCCGGTTTCGTCGAGTGGATCAACGGATCCTATTCGAACGTCGTCGGCCTCGCGCTGTTCGAAACCCGCGCGCTGTTGCAGGGCGCCGGGTTCCCGGTCGACTAGGCCATGTCGATCGAACGGCTGGTCCTTTCCGCGATGCCGGGCGAACGCCGCCTGGCGATCATCGAGAACGGCAGGCTCGCGGAACTCATCCAGGTGCGGGCCGACATCGAAAGCCGCATCGGCGAGATCCGGCTCGGCCGGGTAACGAAAGTGGCCGGCGGGCTGGACGCCGCGTTCGTCGATGTCGGCCTATCCCGACCGGGATTCCTGGCCTTAGCCGAGGCCCGCCCCGCAGGCACGGCCGGCAGGGCCATCGCCGACCACGTGCGCGAAGGCGATGCCATCGTCGTCCAAATCGTGCGCGACCCCATCGGCGATAAAGGCGTCAAGCTGACGGCGCGGACCGACGCCGAGACAGCCATCGACATTACCGGCATTCGGCCACCGAAACTGTTGCGCGCGCCGCCCGACGCCATTCTCGCGCGCCTCATCGCCCTTCCCGTGGATGACTTGCCGCCGATCGCCGTCGACGACGGAATCGCCGCCGTGGAACTGACGGCCGCCCTGAAACCGATCCGGCCCGACCTGGTCGCACGGGTCGAACGCGCGACGGCCGATGTTTTCGGGACGGAAGGCATCGAGGACGAAATCGAAGCGGCGCTGTCTTCACGCATCCCTTTGGCCGGCGGCGGCGCGTTGACCATCGAGGAAACCGAAGCGCTGATCGCCATCGACGTCGACAGCGGCGATGCGAATGCGGGCGGCCAGACGCAGACGGGGCTGGCGGTCAACCTCCGCGCGGCCGAGGAAATCGCCAGGCAGGCGCGCCTGCGCCGATTGGGCGGCCTGATGGTCGTCGATTTTTTGCCGCTTCGCAAACGCCCGCACTGCGACAGGCTGATCGAGCGGTTGCGCGAAGCGTTCGCCGGCGACGCGGCCGGCGTCGAGATCGCCGGGTTCACCCGCCTCGGATTGGTGGAGATGATTCGCCGCCGCCAGGGGCCGTCGCTGCTGGAAACGATGACCCGGCCCGCGCGCGGCGGCATCGGCCGCGAACCGCATCCGGCCGTCCGTGCGTTCATGGCGCTCCGCGCCGTGCGACGGGAAGCCCGGGCAAGACCCGGGCGCGCGCTGGTGCTGTGCTGGCGCGCGCTCGATCTGCAGATCAACAAGCGCGAGT
>CAZDFF010000358.1:0-3357 GCA_964504425.1 uncultured Hyphomicrobiales bacterium | reverse complement strand
GATCGACGTAATGTCCTTAGTGCTCTCGTCGATACCGCAGATGCCGCGCACGTCCCTCTCGTCAAAAGGTCTGCCGTAATGGGTGAGAACCAACTTGTCGTACGACAGATCGAATGCAACGCTGCGATGACCGCTCCAAGCAGCAGGTCTGCGCCGGAGTGCATCTTCGGCGTTCTGAAGAAGTTCGTAGATGAAGTGCGTGCGCTTGTCGTACCTGTTCGCGAGAAGCATCTGGCCGATACGACCGATGTCTGTCCCATAACGAACGACGTTTTCCTTCTTGAGGGCATCGTAGTCGACGGTCATTTGGCGCCTTCCCCCAGTCCTTTGGCCGATATGCACGAACTGCAAAGACGCGAGAAATCGCAACGACCGCATTGGATTGCGTTGGGCGTGGCCGGAAACGAGTTGGCCCGCAACGCATCGGCCGTCGCCTTCACCTTACCGATGACGTCGGTGATAAGATCCTCGTCGACGGCGCGTGGCTTCCTGGTCTGTGTATCAAGTTCATAGGTTTCGACGTAATCCGCGTCTTTCCCCGTCAATTCGCGATATCCGAGGGCATAGATGTGCAACTGCGCTTCCGTCAATTCTTCGGCTTGGGCGCGTTCAGTTGATTTGAGGTCAACGATGGCGATGGAGTCTGTATCACGACGGCGAACAAGATCGATGCGACCCGAGACGTTGATCCCGTCTTCAAGCGCTACCTCAATAGCCTTTTCGCTAAACTCAATCTTGTTGAACTCAGATTTCCGCGCTTCGATATAGTTTGCGACCGTCCGTTTCGCAGAAGCGCGCATCGTTTCCCGCAATGTCGGATAAGCAAATGGCACGTGAAGATGGCGATCGACTAGTTCGTCGGCATCAGACGGTTGGATAGGAGCCCCGGAAATCGCACGCTGATGTAACTCAGCCAACGCGTCGTGAAGGCTCTTCCCATAGCCCAATGCTTCGGCTAAAGGCGCGTTAAAGCCATACAGGGTCCGCATTTTGAACTGATACGGACATTCAAAATAGTAGCGAATATCCGAAAATGACAGGTTTACGTTGGAGATGGAGGGCTTCGAGCGCGGTTCTCCGCGTTTGCGTGCATCGTAATTTGTTCTCTGCCGCTTGACGAATTTGGATTCAAGCACGTCATGGAAGAACGACGATGGGTGAACCGACCGTTTGTTGCCGGGTGTCGGAGCCGTGGTCATATGCAAATGCTTTTGGCTTCGCGTCACCGCCACGTAGAACAGGCGTCGTTCGTCCGCTTCCGAGCCGCGAAAACGCGACTGTCCGTCGACGGCTTGCGAAGGAACGATATGCCATACGTTCCGACCGCCGCGCGGGGAAGCCGGAAATTGATTCCGCACGAGCTGAGGTACGAACACCGCCGGCCATTGCAATCCCTTCGCACGATGAATCGTCAGGATTTGCACGGCGTCCAGAGCGACGAATTTCTCTTCCGCGCCAGTCGATTGTCCGTAGGTGTCTTCCGCCTGGTATTGGAGAAAATTTGCAAAGGATTCGTATTTCTGCAGGGGACGCGAGTGGAAATAAATGCTCTCGAAGTCTGAGATCGCTTGGCTGAATTTCCCGAGATTGTAAAACACGGTCGGACCGCGGCCGTTCGGCACAACTTCCTCCCGCAAGCCGATCTGCTCGAGAAAGCCCATGAATTGACGCTGGATGTTGTAGACAGAGAAACGAACATCTTGATCTTCGACGGCCATTTTCGTGCGGATTTGTTCAGCTTCCTTCAGGGCGGCGTCCAGAACGGCGTTAGCGATGCCGAGATTGGCGGCTTGCCACGCCTGCAATACCCTTTCTCGTGATAGGCGATTGGCCATGAAATAGAACAACTGGCGGGCAGCTTCGCCCTCTGGTGCATCGAAAAGCGTATCCATGCCAAGCGATACGAAAGGAACGCCCTCACGAGAAAATGCGCGACGAATAGGTTCGCCGAATTTCGTGTACCGAACCAAAACGGCCATGTCCGACCACGAGATCGGCCGTTCGACTGCCCCGTCTTCGATCATCGTACCGCGGAGGGCTTTACAGGTCTTTGCAATGTAATCAGCCTCCTCATCCGGCGAAGAGAACTGCAAAGCAACGATATCGCCTGATTCATATCTCTGCGAATCGGCAGATTTCATGGCCTTGCTGAGCCGAGAAGAGTTCTTCTCAATAACAAGCCGCGCGACGTCGGTAATGCCTTTGGTGGAGCGGAAATTGGCCTCGAGCTTAATGGTTTCTACTGGCTTATAGCGATCTACGAACGACAGGATGTTTTTGACGTCGCTCCCGCGCCATTGATAGATCGTTTGATCATCATCGCCGACGACCTTTATTTTTGCGCCAAGCTGGTGCAGCTCACGAACGAGCCTTTCCTGCACCGGGTTCACATCTTGGTACTCATCTACGATAATGACTTTTACGCGGGTCGCCAGCCGCGATCGTAAGTCTGCATGCTGCTGCAACGCCTCCACGGCGCATTGGAGAATGGCGGAGTAGTCAAGATCGCCGCGATCGTTCAGCAATTTCGTATAGGCTTGATAGCCATCGAGTACCGACGTGCCCTTCAGCGCGTTCCAGTCTACGTCGGATTCCCGCAATACGGACATAGCTTCGATATAAAGGCGTGTGTCCAAGTAGCGTTTGAGCTTCGCACCTTGTAAAGTCGTGGTCGCCGTCAATCCGCTCTTGGCCGAATTGCGATCTACGAACAAAACCTGCTGCACTTCGTTCAAAATATTGAACTTGAGATATTTAGGAACTTCGGTGCGCAGAAGATCTAGGCTGAAGCCGTGGATGGTGCCTATGTACATTTCGGCCAGCCCTACAAGACCGGGCAAGCGCTCTCGGCATCGATCAAGAATACGTTGCTTTAATTCCGCTGCTGCCTTTTCGGTGAACGTAAAGGCGATGAGGTTGCCCGGTTTCAGACCCATCCCACCCTCGGAGGAGGGTGTGAGCAGCTTAGTGATGTGCTGCGCGACGACCTCCGTTTTGCCCGACCCCGCGCACGCGATTAGCTGGAGATTGCCGTCCGTATGATTGACAGCTTCAGTCTGCTTGCCTGTAAGCTGCATATCTTCTCTTCCCCCGAAAGTCTTAGGACGCCGAAGCAAAGTGCGAGCTCGACGTTGCTATTCATGGTTGTAAGTGGAGATTTTATCAAACGGCAGGGAATCGCCAAGCAGAATGGCGTCCGGGAGCGTTTAGCTTGAACCGGTACTACGTATGGACATCCGGATAACAGATTTGCTAGCCACCTTTGCGCAGCTCGCAAACTTTTCATGCAGCACTAAAGCTTACTGGCGGAGAGGGTGGGATTCGAACCCACGGTACGCTTGCACGCACAACGGTTTT
>CAZDFF010000357.1:0-3406 GCA_964504425.1 uncultured Hyphomicrobiales bacterium | reverse complement strand
GGCCAGGCCCATGCCGCCCTTGAGATTGCCGGCGACGTGGCCGATCACGTCGAGCAGTTCCTCGGCCAACCGCGAACGTTCCAGCATCACGCCCATGAACACGAACAGCGGGATGGACATGAGCGTGTAGTTTTCCATCAGGCCGTAGATGCGCAGCGGCAGCAGGTTGAACAGCCCGGCGCCGAAACCCAGATAGCCGAACGCCAGTCCCGCGGTGGTCAACGAAATGGCGACCGGGATGCCGCTGAACAGCATCACGAAGAAGCCGAGCAGCATCAGGACGGCGAGGACCTCATTGACCATTGTCGCCTCGCAGGATCAGAGCGCCGGTGCGGAGCATCTGCGCCAGCGCCTGAACGCCGAGCAGGAAGAAGCCGAACGGAATGATCGATTTCAGGAGCCAGCGATATCGCAGCCCGCCAGGATCGGGCGAGACCTCGCCGATGTCGAACGATTCCTTGACGAACCACAAGGCCAGTTCGAACACGACGACGGCGATGATCAGGGTCAGCGTCGCGGCGACGAAATCGATCCAGCGCCGGGCCCGAGGAGACATCTTGTCGTAGAAGATATCGACGCGCACGTGGTCGCCGTGTCGCATGGCGTAGGACATGCCGACCAGGGCGATCGGCGACATCAGGTGCCATTCCATTTCCTGCATCGACACCGGGCCGACGTTGAACAGATAGCGCAGGATGACGTTGACGGCGACGACGAGGACCATCGCCAGGCAGACCCAGGCGACGGCGCGGCCGACGCCGTCGACCACCGACTCGAGGCGGTCGGCAATCCGGATCAGGCCGGAAGAATGCGCGCCCGCGCCGGACGGGCCGCCGGCTTGCGGCATGTTCATGGATACTCTCCGAAGTGTGGAACGAACGTTCGACCGACGACGGCGACGGCGGTCCCGCCCCCGAAGGGAGCGGGACCTTCGCCCATCAGCGAGCGGTGTTGAACGCGACTTCGCTCAGACTGTTCCACTTGTCGTGCATGGTTTTGAACTTCATGAACGACTCGTGGACCTTCTTGGACATCGCGTCTTTCGCTGTCAGGTCGGCGAGCACGTCGGCGGTCGCCTTCTTCAGCGCCTGAACCACGTCGGGCGGCAGCGGCCCGGCCGTCACGCCTTCCTTGGTGGTCAGTTCGTGCAGCACCGGGCCGTTGTGGGCCTCGGCCCAGGTGTGGCTGGTCAGGTTGGCGTCGCGTGCCGCAGCCTGGATGATCGCCTTCAGGTCCTTGGGCAGCGGATCGTAGACCTTCTTGGCGATGATCAGTTCGGACGTCGTGGAGGGCTCGTGCCAGCCGGTGGTGTAGTAGAACTTGGCCGCCTTGTGCAGGCCCAGGCGCTTGTCCTGGTAGGGGCCGACCCATTCGGCGGCGTCGATGACGCCGCGTTCCAGCGCCGGGAAAATCTCGCCGCCGCCCAACAGCTTCACGTTCACGCCCAAGGCCGCGTAGACCTTGCCGGCCAGGCCGGGGATGCGCATCTTCAGGCCCTTCAGGTCGGCGGCCGAATTGACCGGCTTCTTGAACCAACCGGTCATCTGCACGCCGGTGTTGCCGCAGGGCATGCCGACAAGGCCGAACGGAGCATAAAGCTCGTTCCACAGTTCCAGGCCGCCGCCGTGGTAGTACCAGGCGTTCTGGCCCTGGTAGCTCATCCCGAACGGCACCGTGCCGAAGTACTGCGACGCCGGGGCCTTGCCGCCCCAGTAGTAGGCGACGCCGTGGTTCATTTCGACCGTGCCCTTGGTCACGGCGTCGAAGCCCGCGTTCCAGGGAATCAGTTCGCCGGCGGCGTAGACCTTGATCTTGATGCGGCCGTCGGACATCTCCTCGATGTTCTTGGCCATGCCCTCGGCGCTGCCGGGGCCGACCTGGTAGAACGGCAATTGCGCCGGCCAGGTCGTGGTCATCTTCCAACTGTATTTGGTCGCGGCGCGCGCGACGGCGGGCATGGCGAGCGCGCCGACGGCACCGATCGCCCCAGCCTTCAAGACTGTACGTCTGTTCATAATTTTATCTCCCTCGGGATTCTGCGACGAACGCCCGTCTCGGCCGCGCCCTCCGCGGACCTTGCCGGATCGCCCGTCTGGGCCTGTCGGTTTCCCCCTGGGATCGACGAGCTATCTCTCGCCGGTCCGGGGGCACTGGATTCTGTACGCACGGTTACGCGTCGGCCTCTGGTATCGACTATACCAATCGAGGACGGCATTGCCAGCCCTTCCGGGGCATGTTCGATGCCGGTTCTTCGATCCCTGTTGCCGGGGCCCCGGCCAAGAGTCAGGATGCGATCCATTCCCGTTTCCCGAGATACCGTCCCTTCAGGAGAAGACCCGATGCCCAAAGGCAAACCCGCGCGCCGCAAGCCGGCCGCCGCGAAATCCCGCAAGCCCGCCGCCAAGAAGAAAACCAAGGCCGCCGCCAAGACCAAAAAGGCGGCGCCTAAAGCCGCGGCGAAGGCGTTCGCGATCGCCGCGCCGAAGGCCGTCAGCCTGCCGGTCGCCGGCCGCAAGGAGCGCTTCCCGGTGCGCCGTATCTACTGCGTCGGGCGCAACTACGCCGAACATTCGCGCGAGATGGGCCACGACCCGGATCGCGAATTGCCGTTCTTCTTCTCCAAATTCCCCGACAGCCTGGTCAAGGACGGCGGGGTCTTCCCCTACCCGTCGATCACCCAGAACGTGCACCACGAAATCGAACTGGTGGTCGCGATCAAGAAGGGCGGCCGCGACATTCCCGTCGATAAAGCCTTGAGCCACATCTACGGCTACGCGGTCGGGCTCGACATGACCCGGCGCGACCTCCAGGGTGAGGCCAAGAAGACCGGGCGCCCGTGGGAAGTCGGCAAGGCGTTCGACCATGCCGCGCCTTGTTCCGCGATCCGCGCCGCCGCCGACATCGGCCACCCGTCGAAGGGCCGCATCTGGCTCGACGTCAACGGCGAGCCGCGCCAGAAGGGCGACCTCGCCGAAATGATCTGGCCGGTGCCCGACATCATCGCGCACCTGTCCAAGCTGTTCGACATCAGGCCGAAGTCATGAACGACCGCGATCTCCATGCCCACCTGATCAACCAGCAGGGCAGCCGCAAGTCGCTCAACACGCCAGTGCTGGTGATCGACCTCGATGCGTTTGAGCGCAACGTGGCGTCGATGGCGGCATTCGCCAAGGCAAACGGCGTCCGCCTGCGGCCGCACGCCAAGACGCACAAATGCGCCGAGATTGCGCGGCGGCAGGTGGCGGCGGGCGCGCTGGGCGTGTGCTGCGCCAAGCTGGGCGAGGCCGAGGAGATGGCGGCGGGCGGCATTGGCGGCGTGCTGATCACCTCGCCTGTCGTGTCCGCGCCGGCGATTGCGCGGCTGGTGGCACTGAATGAGCGCATTCCCGACCTGCAGGTGACGGTC
>CAZDFF010000356.1:822-3412 GCA_964504425.1 uncultured Hyphomicrobiales bacterium | reverse complement strand
CGATTTTGTCGGATTGTAAAATCCCACAAACTGGAATTTTTCGGCGATGCTATTCTCAGTCATAGCAGGCTCCGAGAAATCAGAAAATTTTCAATTAGTTCGTAAAATTGGCTGACAAATTCAACAGGTCGGAAGCGCCCTCGAATTTTATACGGCAGCGGGATCGCATTCCAAGATGCGAGCGATTTTTGCACTGTCGCATCATCCGCAATGGCACTCGGCAATACGACGGCGAGAATTTTTCCCATAAGATCAAATGGCGCATCGAATTGAATTTCGACACTTGAATGCCGCTCGTCACTCCCCTGAGCATGAGAGACTATTAAGCCGTAATAATTGCTAAGGGTTGTTTCAAGCGGAGAGAACGTAAGTCCCTGGATCGGGAACATGTCCAAATAAGCTTGGTTCGACCCGTAGAACTTCCCAACTAATTTTTGAGCATTCGAAATGGATGGATCCATTTCGTAAGTCTGTAAATTGTGATCGCGATGGAGATGTTGCGCGTAAAAACTAAACCCACCGCTGTCGAACGGAAAAACTCGTTTTGGTGGGGTGGCATCTTGGTCAAGTATGAAACAAACCGGCGCATACGATTGAGAATTGAACGCCTCATCTCCTCCTGCGTTTAATCTGTAAGATGGTCGCCCATAAAATGTGTAGACGAGGTTTTCATTGAATACTTGGCATAGGGTGCGTTGGGTAATTTTACCGTCCGTAACTGCTCTAAAAAACCCTTCCACATCTGCAATGTGTGTCAATGGCAAGGCATCTGGCCCGTCGGGTAGTGCTGCGATTTGATCTCGAAAGGACAGCATTAGGTTGGGCCAGTGTCCAATAGCGGAAGTTCGCTAGCATAGCGTTGCGGGCATCATTGGCAACTTATACGTGCCTTGCGAAATTGGGTTCCAATTTGTGCACTTTCGCCGCGCCTAAGTTTCCGCCGGGCGTTATGCTCCCGGCCATGAACCGGCGCGAGCGCAGGGCGAAAGCGAAAACCGAGAAGAGGGCGGGCGGAGACAAGCAGGCCGTCGCGCCGCTGAGTGCCGCCGACGCACCCGTCGTCTTCAAAAGCGCGGTCGAGGCGTTGAACGCGGGCGCCCTGAAGGCGGCGGAAGAAAAATGCCGCGCCTTGCTGGCGCGCTTCCCCGAGCATGCCGAAACCCTCGATCTGTTGGGCGTGGTCCGCGCCCGCCAGGGCGACGCCGTCGAGGCCGCGACCCTGATGGCGCGCGGGATCGCGCTGGCGCCGACCGACGCCCGCGCGCTCAACAATTTCGCCAACGTGCTGACAAGCCTCGGCCGCCGCGAGGAAGCGGTCGCGCTCTATCGCCGCGCCTTGGCGCAGCGGCCGAACGACGCGCAGGTTCACAACAACATGGGCACGGCGCTCTATCGTCTGGGCAAGCTCGACGAAGCCGAAGGCGCCTATCGCCGCGCGCTCGAATTGAAAGGCGACTACGCCGAGGCCTGGAGCAACTACGGCAACGTGCTGATCGACAAGGGCGACGTCGCGGCGTCCATCGAGGTCAACCGCAAGGCCATCGCCGCCCGGGCCGACTACGCGCCGGCTTGGAACAACCTCGGCAACGGTCTGAAGCGCCAGGGGCTCTACGGCGCGGCGCTCGACGCCTACGCCCAGGCGCTCAAAATCCAGCCGCTTTATGCCGGCGCGCTCGGCAACGTCGCGGAAGCCATGAAGGAACAGGGCCGCGCGGCGGAGGCGATCCCGTTCTATCGCCGCGCGCTCGAGATCGACCCGACCGACGCCGCGATCCATGCGAACCTTCTGTTTGCCTTGAACGCGGTGTCGGGCGTGTCGCGCCAGGACCTGTTCGAGGAATCGCGACGCTGGGCCGCCCGTTTCGCGCCGATGCCCGAAGCCGTGCGCCACGACAACGCGCCCGACCCGGACCGGGTGCTGCGGGTCGGCTACGTGTCGGCCGATTTCCGCCGCCATTCCGTCGCCTATTTTATCGAGCCCGTGATCGCCGCTCACGACCGGCGCCACGTCGAGGTGATCTGCTACGCCGATGTGGTCGCGCCCGATGCGGTGACGCGGCGCATCCGCGCCGTCGCCGATCTGTGGCGCGATGTTCGGGGACTTACGGATATCGCGCTCGCCGATCTGGTGCGCCGGGATGGCATCGACGTGCTGGTCGATCTCGGCGGCCACACCATGGAAAGCCGGTTGCCCGCGTTCGCGTCCAAGCCCGCGCCGGTGCAGGTCGCGTACCTCGGCTATCCCGGCACCACCGGCATGGCGCAGATGGACGCGCGGATCGTCGACGCCTGGACCGATCCGGAAGGAACGCCGGACGCCACCCATACCGAAAAACTGGTGCGCCTGCCGAATGGGTTCCTGTGCTACCGGCCGTCCGACGCGGCGCCCGCCGTCGCGCCGCCGCCCTCTATCAAGAACGGCTGCGTCGCCTTCGGCTCGTTCAACAATCTTTCCAAGGTAACGGACGAAACCGTCGCCGCATGGGCCGCCGTGCTGAAGGCCGTGCCGGGCTCGCGCCTATTATTGAAGGCGAAGGCGCTGGCCGATCCGGCGACGCGGGATCGCATCGCCGGCCTGTTCGGCGCCCAA
>CAZDFF010000356.1:0-812 GCA_964504425.1 uncultured Hyphomicrobiales bacterium | reverse complement strand
GCGAGGCGTTGTGGATGGGCGTGCCGACGGTAAGCCTCGTCGGCGACACCCACGCCGGCCGGGTCGGCTTGAGCCTTCTCACCCGCGCCGGTCTCGCCGACCTCGCGGCACCGAGCGTGGAAGCCTACGTCGCCGCCGCCGCCGGCCTGGCGAAGGACGCGGCACTCCTCGCGGCGCTGCGGTCCGGGCTGCGCGACCGGCTGGCGGCGGGCGGTCTCCTGGACCGGGACGGCTTCGTCCGGGGCCTGGAATCGGCCTATCGCGGCCTGTGGCGGGATTGGTGCAAGGCTTTCTAATCGCGAATGATTGTCGATTTCGCATGACCTCGGCCGGGTCAAGGACTATATGATTCCTATGGATGCGGTCCTGCCCTTCGCGCTCGGCATCGCCATGGCGCTGACGCTGCTGGTATTGTTCATCGGCATCGTCACGTTCGCGGCCGGCGGCAAGTTCAACGCCAAGTATTCGAACAAGCTGATGCGCCTGCGCGTGCTGTTCCAGGGCATCGCCATCGCGGTCTTCGCGCTGGCGGTCTGGTTTTCGACGAAATAAACGACGGGACCCGTTTCATGGTCAGTTTGACGAAGATTTACACTCGCGGCGGCGACGCCGGGGAAACCTCGCTGGGCAGCGGCCGGCGGGTGAAGAAGCACGACCTCCGGGTCGAGGCCTACGGCACGGTCGACGAGGCCAACGGCGTCGTCGGACTGGCGCGCCTGCACACCAAGGGCGAAGCCGACGCGATGCTGGCGCGGGTTCAAAACGACCTGTTCGATCTCGGCGCCGATCTCTGCACGCCCGAGCACGAATAC
>CAZDFF010000355.1:0-3447 GCA_964504425.1 uncultured Hyphomicrobiales bacterium | reverse complement strand
CCCCCCTCCTGCCGCCGCCGAGGGCAGGAACTCAACGATTCCGGGGCCTTGCGCGCATCATCTCAAATCAGGCGCGCGAAGACAATGTTCCTGTTCGAAGATGGCGCGGGGGCTGATGTCGGCCCACAATCAAGGTTTCGGTGGAGCCGGTGTGGGCTCGAAAACCCTGTTGTTGGCGATAAAGGCGACCAAACCGCCCAGTAGCGGGTCGTTGCTCTTGGTCTTGGCGGCGGGGACGGGCGTGCGTTCGGCGATGGCGGCCGGCGGTTCGGCCCTGGGTTCCCTTGGGCTGGGCGGCGGCGTCGCGGCGGCAGGGGTCGAAGACACCTGTGTGGCCGGCAGATCGCCGGTGAACAGGCTGGCCAGCGCGCCGAAGAAGCCGCTGACCAAGGTTACGATTGGGTTGTCGGGGCCTGCGCCCGTTGCGGATGCCTCCTTCGGCGCCGAGGGCACGGGCTGCGGCTGTGGTGCGGTCGCTTTCGATTCCGTGGGTGCCTGCGGCTTCGCTGCGACCGCGATCGGGGTAAGGGCGGGGGTGTGGAGATCGTCGTCGGCGCCGCCGGTCGACGCCGGCTCGGGCGTCGCGTCGGGCGTCCCCTCGGCGGCCGGCATGCGGGCATGGCTGAACAGCCAGACGAAGAAATCCTGGTCCTTGGTCAACGCCTTGGGCTCGGCGGGCGTGGCTGGTTGCGGCACCGCCGGCGGCGCGGGCGCCGCGGCGACCTTGACCGCCGCGGGTTTGGCGGCCGGCGGCGGCACATCGAACTGCTGCGCCTTGGGAGCCTCGCCGGTGAACAGGCTGGCCAGCGCGCCGAAAAATCCGCCGACCAACGCGACAACCGGATTGTCGGCGGTCGTCGACCGTGGGGCCGGTTCGGTTGGCGGCGCGGACCGCGCAGCTTGCGCGCTCCGATCCGGTTTCGTCGGCGAGGGCTCGTCTTTCAATTGTGCCGGCGACGGGGGCTTGGCAGCGGCCATTGCCGAGACCGGCGGGTCTTGGCGGTCGGCGGTGGTTGCCGGCGGCGGCGAAGGGGCGGGCGTCGCCGATCGCGCGGCATTTTCGTCGCTTCCCTGCGCATGGCTGAACAGCCAGACGAAGAAATCCTGGTCCTTGGTCAGCGGCTTAAATCCGAACGATCGATCCGGCGTCGTTGAGTCCGGCTGGGGGGTGCGCTCGGCCACCTCGGTCGATGCGGCCTTGGGCGGGGGGGCAATTTCGGCCGTCGCGACGGGTATATGAGGTTTGTTCGCGCCCGAGAAAATGCGGGCTAGGAAATTCCGCTCGTCGGCCGGCCGTTGCGTGTCCGGCGGTTTCGTGTACTTCGCTCGCCCGGAGCCGCTCGGCGGTTTCGTTGCGGGCGCGGGATCGATCGGCAGCGATACCACCTTGGCCGAGCGCGTCGCTTCGGTCCTGGCGCCGTCGGGCGATGGAACGACTGCTGCTTTCGGCGGCATCGTCGGGCGCGCGGGTGTCGGTCGATCGGTCTTTTCGCGGCCGGCCGGCCGGGCATCGATCGGAAGCGCCTCGGCCGGTGCCGCCAAGCCGCCGGGCGGCAGTGTCAGGTCGGCGGCCGTCGGGGCCGTGTCGACGGTGACGGCGGTTGTCGGCGCGGATTTCGGTTCCGGCGGGGCCAGCGGCGCGACCGACGCTTCGGGCGGCGGCTGGGTCCATTTGGCTTTAGGCGGCAGTCCCGCGGGCTTGCGCGGCGTCATCGGCGTGAAGGTTTCGTAGGCCGTGCCCGTGAGCGACAAGCGGCGCGTCAATGCCTGCGCCTGGGCCTTCGCGTCGCCGCGCGGTCGTGGCGGCTCGGTGGCGGCCGCGTCGTCGCCGTCCGGGCCCTTGCCGGAGCCGCCGGCGGCCGGCCGGAAGGAATCGTAACCAAGCCGGCCGATCTCCTTAATCAGGCCGAAGGCGGCGACGAGAACGTCGGTTTCGGCCGAAACCGCGTCGCTTTGCGCGTTGATCAGGCTGGTTTCGCCGGACAGCACGTCGATCAGCGAACGTTGACCGAGTTGGCGTTCCTTGCGCGCAAGGTCGAGGAAGGCCTCGGCGATACTGGCCTGGGTCCGTCGCGACGCGGCGGTGTCTTTCGCCGTGCGCAGTTGGTCCCAGGCGTTGCGCACCTGCTCTTCGACGCGCCGCCGGGTGTCGGCGACGGTCCGGGTGCGCGCGATCAGGGTACTCTGCGCTGCGCGCAGCTTGTTGACGCCGGTGAAGCCGAGATTGAAGGGAATGCTGACCTCGACCTTGGCCACGGTTTCGATCTGATTGTCCAGCGTGCCGGCGACGTTCCGCTTCCATTTCTGCTCGAGAGCGCCTTCGACCTTGGGGAAGAACTCCTTGCTCTTGGTCGCGTTGACGTCCTCGCGCGCGATCGCTTCCGTGAGATTGGCCAGGATCAATTGCGCGTTGTTGTCCTGGGCGATTCCGATCGCGCTGTTGAGGTCGATCGGCAAGACCGCTTCCGATACCGATACCGGCACCAGATTGGAGGCGCCGCCCGGTTCCCGGCCGAACACGGCGCGGAACCGGTTGGTCGCGGAAACCAGCCCGCCGGCGGCCTGGATGCGGCGGGCCTCGGCGCCGGCCAACTGCGTTTTGGCCTGGAGGACGTCGGTCGAAAGCCCCGCGCCGCTTTCGACGCGCGCTTCTTCGAGGCCCGTTTGCTTGCGGATGTTTTCTTCCGATTGTTTCGCGTAGGCCAGCACCTGATGCGCGCGCAGCAGGTTCACGTAGGCGGTCACGGCCTCGAGCATCAGATCCTGGCGCGCGGAGACCAGTTTAACCTCGGCTTCGAGGAGTTGCAGGCGCGCCTTTTCGACCGCCGCGTTGGTGGCGCCGAAATCCCACAGCAATTGCGACACTTTCAAGTCGAACTCGCCGAATCCGGTCGACGTGTTCGCGATGGAGCCGGGCTTGTTCTGCTTTTCCCAGCCGTAGGTGCCGGTCGGCGTCAGGGTGGGAAACCAATCCCCCAAGGCTTCGCGGGCCTTGTTGCGCTGGGCCTCGACCTCGGCCTGCGCGGCGGCGACGCGGTCGTGGGGCTCGATCGTCTGCTTCAGCAGTTCTTCCAGGGCCTGGGCGGCCACCGGCGAGGCGTAGGTCGAAGCGAGCATGATCGCCGCCCCGGCAAACATGGAGCGCAGGTGCGATATTCCTCGAAAAAAGGCCATTGCTCCCTGATCGCCGCCCAGCCGAATTAATTTCGGCATACGTATTTTCACCGGCACGCCTGTCGGCCCGCCAGTATCGGCCTTGGGGGTGTTATAGTAAACGAAAAGCCGCCATCGAGGCCGGGTTACAAGGGTTTCGGGTAAGGCGGTTGGGGTTGAATCGCGAATGTCGGCCCGGCGACCGGCGAATCGGTCTTTCGCGCGATATTCATGACAATCGCGTTGCCGCGATGGGGGAATACGCCGGGGCCGGGCAAACGACAATTCGCCTTG
>CAZDFF010000354.1:0-3453 GCA_964504425.1 uncultured Hyphomicrobiales bacterium | reverse complement strand
ACCGGCCGCGCCGCCGTGTTCTGCCGCTTCGCCGGCTGCAATCTGTGGTCGGGGCGCGAGGCCGACCGGGCGGCGGCGCAATGCACCTTCTGCGACACCGATTTCGTCGGCACCGACGGGCCGGGCGGCGGCTCGTTCGCGACCGAGGCCGCGCTGGCCGACGCGATCCATCGCGCGTGGCCGTCGGACCGCGCGGCGCCGTTCACGGTGCTGACCGGCGGCGAGCCGTTGTTGCAGGTGACGCCCGCGCTGATCGACGCGCTGCATGCGCGCGGATTCGAGATCGCGGTCGAAACCAACGGCACGCTCGCGGCCCCCGAGGGGTTGGATTGGGTCTGCGTCAGCCCCAAGGCGGGGCAAAAATTGGCACAGACCACGGGCGACGAATTGAAATTGATCTATCCGCAGGCCGGCGCCGAGCCGGAACGGTTCGAGGGCCTGGGCTTCGACCATTTCTTTTTGCAGCCGATGGACGGGCCCGCGCGCGAGGCCAACACCAAGCTCGCCGTCGAATACTGCCTCGCCCATCCGCGGTGGCGCTTGAGCCTCCAGACCCATAAGCTGCTCGGCATCCCCTGAGAGAACGGATTAATGGAAATCTTCCGCGAGTTCACCTTCGAGGCGGCCCACGACCTGCCGAACACGCCGCCCGGCCACAAGTGCCGGCGCCTGCACGGCCATTCGTTCAAGGTCGAGGTCGCCGTCGCCGGGCCCATCGACGCCCGCACCGGATGGATCATGGATTTCGCCGAGATCAAGGCCGCCTACGAGCCGGTGCGCGAGGCGCTCGACCATCGCTACCTGAACGAGATCGAGGGGCTGGAAAATCCGACCAGCGAGGTCATCGCCCGCTGGATCTGGCGGCGGCTGAAACCGTCGCTGCCGGGCTTGGCGCAGGTAAAGCTGTGGGAAACTTGCACCGCCGGCGCGGTCTATCGCGGCGAGGACGGGTAGGCGCATGGCCGTCGTTTTCGATAAGAAAGGAACCCGGCAAGAAAGTTTGAACCACAGAGATCGCCGAGAACACCGAGAGCGCATTTTGCGCGCGTCGCGCGCATTGGCCTTCTCTGTGTCTTCTGTGTTCTCTGTGGTTCGCCTGCGTTAGGTCAGCCGCGTCCCGTATAGGGCGCGACGTCGAGTTCCGGGATGTAGACGTCGGTCGGCTCGCGGCCGGTCTGGTAGAAGACGTCGATCGGGATGCCGCCACGCGGATACCAGTAGCCGCCGATGCGCAGCCACTTCGGTTTTGCCGCGGCGACGATCTTCTTGGCGACGGCCACCGTGCAGTCCTCGTGGAAGGCGCCGTGGTTGCGGAACGAGGCGAGGTAGAGCTTCAGGGATTTGCTCTCGACGATCTTCGGGCCGGGCACGTAGTCGATCACCAGGTGGGCGAAGTCGGGCTGGCCGGTGATGGGACAGAGCGAGGTGAACTCGGGGCAGGTGAACCGCACCGCGTATTTTTCCTTCGGGTGCGGGTTCGCCACGCAATCGAGCGTCGCCTTGTCGGGCGCGGCGGGGATCGCGGCCGGGCGGCCGAGTTGGAGAGTCCGGGTGCGCGGTGTCTTCGCCATGGTTCTATAAGGCCTCGATGTCGCCTTGGGCTTGTTGGGCGTGGAAGGCGTCGGCGAACGCGCCGAGGGTTCCGGTTTCGACGGCGGCCCGCAGGCCCGCCATCAGTTCTTGATAGTAGTGCAGATTGTGCCACGTCAGCAGCATCGGCCCCAGCATCTCCTTTGTATTTGCCAGGTGATGCAGGTAGGCCCGGCCGTAGCCGGTGCAGGTGGGGCAGGTGCAGTCCGGGTCCAAGGGCCGGGAGTCGTCCTTGTGCCGGGCGTTGGAAATATTGACGGTGCCCCGTCGGGTGAAGGCCTGCTCGTTGCGCCCGGACCGGGTCGGCAGCACGCAGTCGAACATGTCGATGCCGCGCAGGACGGCGCCGACCAGGTCGGCCGGCTTGCCGACGCCCATCAGGTAGCGCGGCCTGTCCTCGGGCAGGAACCGCACGGTCGCGTCGAGGACCCGGAACATTTCCGCCTGGCCCTCGCCGACCGCGAGGCCGCCGACCGCGTAGCCGTCGAAGCCGATGCGGGTCAGGGCCTCGGCGGATTCCCGGCGCAGCGCGTCGTAAACGCCGCCTTGGACGATGCCGAACAGGCCGTAGCCGGGGCGGGCGACGAAGGCGGCCTTGCAGCGCTCGGCCCAGCGCATGGAAAGCCGCATGGATTTGGCGGCCTCGTCCTCGGTCGCCGGGAAGGGGGTGCATTCGTCCAGCACCATCGTGATGTCGGAATCCAGTTGCCGCTGGATCTCGACGGATCGTTCCGGCGTCAGGTCGTACTCGGTGCCGTCGACGTGGGATTTGAAGACGACGCCCTGCTCGGTCATTTTCCGGAGCGGCGAGAGCGACATGACCTGGAAGCCGCCCGAGTCGGTGAGGATCGGCCCCGGCCAGTTCATGAATTTGTGCAGGCCGCCCAGGCGTTCGATCCGTTCCGCGCCGGGCCTGAGCATGAGATGGTAGGTGTTGCCGAGCACGATCTCGGCGCCGGTCGAGCGCACGGCTTCCGGCGTCATCGCCTTCACGGTGGCGGCGGTGCCGACCGGCATGAAGGCCGGGGTCTCGACCGTGCCGTGCGCCGTGGTCAGGCGGCCGCGCCGGGCCGCGCCGTTGGTCGCGAGGAGTTGGAATCCGGTCACCGGTTTCGCTCCAGCAGGCAGGCATCGCCGTAAGAGTAGAAGCGATAGCCGGATCGGATTGCATGGGCGTAGGCGGCCTTCATGCGGCCCAGTCCGGCGAAGGCCGAGACCAGCATGAAGAGCGTCGACTTCGGCAGGTGGAAGTTGGTCATCAGAAGGTCGACGATTTTGAAGCGGTAGCCGGGGAGGATGAAGATGTCGGTCTCGCCGACGAAGGGATGCAGTTTGCCGTCGGCGTCGGCGGCGGTTTCCAGCAGTCTGAGCGCCGTGGTGCCGACCGCGACCACGCGCCCGCCCTGGGCCTTGGCGGCGTTGACGGCGTCGGCGGTCGCCGCCGTCACCTCGCCCCACTCGGCGTGCATCGTGTGTTCGGCAAGGTCCTCGGTCTTCACCGGCAGGAACGTGCCCGCGCCGACGTGCAGCGTCAACCGGTGGATAGCAATGCCCCGGGTCGCGACGGCGGCGATCAGGCGGTCGGTGAAGTGCAGGCCCGCCGTCGGCGCCGCGACCGCGCCGTCGCGATCTGCGAAGCGGGTCTGGTAGTCGGCCGTATCGCGGGCGTCGCCCCCGGCCGGGCGCTTGATGTAGGGCGGCAGCGGCATGATGCCGACCCGGTTGAGGGCCGCGAGCAGGTCGGCATGCGACAAGGGAAAGCGCAGCGTGACCTCGCCGCCCAGGCCCTTGGCCTCGACGGTCGCCGTCAGGCTTTCGGCAAAGCGGATGTCGTCGCCCGGTTTCAGCTTCTTTGCCGGCCGG
>CAZDFF010000353.1:0-3463 GCA_964504425.1 uncultured Hyphomicrobiales bacterium | reverse complement strand
GACGCCGTTCTGAAGGCGCTGACCATCGACCCCGCCATCTGCCGGGCCTATGCGGAAATATTTTCCTGGGACGCCAGCATCGACCAGTTCTTGGCGAACCTGGACGTGTTCGGCGCCGAGGACGAAGCGGCTTAAGAATCTAGGATCGGGGATCGACCGGCACCCGGTCCGAGAGCCCGAACAGGCTTTCGGCGAAGGAAGCGGCGGCGATCAGGTCCGCGTCGCCCTGGGCGCGACCCATCATCTGCAGGCCGATGGGCAGGCCGTCCCTGGTGAACCCGCACGGCAGCGACAACGCCGGCGACGACGCGAGCGTGATCGCGAAGGTCGTGCCCAGCCATTGGAAATAATTCTCGAACTTGTGGCCGTCGACCTCGTCGATGAAGCGCTTGTCGACATCGAATGCCGGAACGATCGCCGTCGGGCACACAAACGCATCGTAGGATTTCATGAACGTGGCGACGCGATGGAACAGCTTGCCGCGTTCCCGTTCGGCCCGTTCGATGTCGTCCGCCTTCAGTTTCAGGCCTTCTTCGGTGTTCCAGACGATGTCGGTTTTCAGCGTGTTGCGGTGCTCTTTCAGCATCGGGCCGATCAGGGCGACGAACATGGCGGCGCGCAACGTCGAGAATATCTCGGCGGCGCCGGAAAAATCGGGGGCCGCTTCCTCGACGATCACCCCTTCCCCGGCGATCTTCTTGGCCGCCGCAAGCACGGCATCCCGGACTTCCTTTTCCACCGGCAGGCCGGCGATGGACGTCGCAACGGCGACCCTCTTCGGGCGCCCCCGGCCGACGGCCGCTTGATAGGGGGTTGCCGGCGCCGGTATCGAAATCGGATCTTCCGGGCTGTTGCCGGCCATGGCATCGAGCATGAGCGCCAGATCGCCGACGTTTCGGGCCATCGGGCCTTCGACCCACAGCGTGTCGAAGGGAATCTTGTGCGGCCCACGCGCCACCACGCCGGGCCCCGGGCGCATGCCGACCACGCCGCAGAAGGACGCGGGCGTCCTGAGCGATCCGCCGAGATCGTTGCCGTGCGCGAGCCACACCTGCCCCGCCGCCAGGGCGGCGGCCGACCCGCCCGAGGATCCGCCCGAGGTTTTCGCCGTGTTCCACGGATTGCGGGTCTTGCCGAAGACCTCGTTGAAGGTGTTGGCGCCGGCGCCGAATTCCGGCGTGTTCGATTTCGCCAGGACAACGGCCCCGTGGCGTTCGAGGGCTTCGACCACGATGTCGGAGCGGTCCGGAACCCGATCCTTGTAAACGAGCGAGCCCGATGTCGTGCGCACGCCCTGGACGTCGTTCAAATCCTTGACCGCAATCGGCAGGCCGGCAAGCCAGCCTGGCGCTTCTGTCGGTTTGCCCGAGCGCGCCAAGTTCTTCGCCTTGTCCCGCGCCCGATCGGGGCAAAGGGTCGGCAGCGCATTGATCGCGCCGTTGGTCTTCTCGATTCGCGCCAGGGCGGCGTCGATGGCCTCGAGCGGCGATACCGCGCCCTTCTTCAGAAGGGCGACCATGTCGCGGGCGGTTAGCTTGCAGAGATCAGTCATGGGAATTCCTTGTAGCTTTCGCCGCTTTCGTAATGAAGGGGCAGTCGGAGAATTCCACAGACCACCCCGGACGGGCACGGGAAAACCGCCGGTTTGCGGCAAAAATGATATCCGCCAGCGGCTCTCGCCCGAAAGCCGGTATTTCACGCATTTTCGGCCTCGGAAAACGGGTCCCATATGGCCGGCGTCGATTGACGGTCTTCCCGGATGACCGCTACAAGTTCTCATGGTCGCCATGCCCGTCGAGATCGCCGGCAGCCCGCATACGCGGGTGCTGTTCGATGACCGCGGGCGCGGCGCCCTTACGGTGGTGTTTTGCGACGCCCCGGCCGGCGCCGAACCGAGCCGCATCTGGGGCGCGCCGATCTTCCAGAAAGCAGGGCTCGCCGCGCTCGGGTTCGTCGCCCGGTCGCCGCATTGGTTCTTCGCCGCCGATACGGCGCCGTTGATCGAGCGGGCCCGGCCGGTTCTTTCCCGTTTCGGCAAGATCGTTCCGTTCGGCTGGAGCATGGGCGGATACGCGGCGTTGAAATACGGCCGGGCCGTTGGTGGCGATATCGCCATCGCGTTCTCGCCGCAAATTTCCATCGCCCCCGGCGCCGTCGGATCGTTCGATCGCCGCTTCCAACGCCATTTTCATGCGGATCGCCACGACAGCATGACGGTCCGCGCCGGAGATCTCTGTCGTCGCGCACTCGTCGTGTACGACCCGCTCGATCCGATCGATCGCGGCCACGCGGCGATGCTGGCCGCGCTCGGACCCGCTGTCGTGGTCGTACCCAATCCCGGCGGCTCTCGCGTCGGACCGATGCCGTTGATCGAAGCGAACCTGATGACGGATTTCCTGAAAACGGTCCGGGCGGATGGCACCGCGCCGACGATGGCCGCCCAGGTCCGCGCCCTGATTCGGCGCGCCCGGCGCGTATCGCCATCCTACTGGCGCGGCTTGGCCGAGGCACTGCGCATGCGGCGCCGGTCCGGCGTCGCCGTGACCTGCTACCGCAACGCGCTGGCGCTCGACCCGACGCCGGCGGTCCGGGTAGGCCTGGTTTCGGCACTGATCGAAGCCGGCGAACGCATCGGCATCGCGCGCTTGATCGCCGCCGCGGAGGCCGCCGAACCGAAGGGCGCCTATCTGTGGCATGAGATCGCCCTCGCCTATCTGACGCTGCAACGGCCGCTTCCCGCCGTGCGCGCGACTGAACGCGCCATCGAATTGATGCCGGACGACGCCCGGATTCGCGTGACCCTCGGCGAAGCGCGGATTGCGGCCAAGCAACCGGTCCGTGCCGCCGCCGCGTTGGCCGAGGCCGAAACCAGGGCCGGCGGCGACCCCGGCATCTGGCGGCACATCGCCACGGCCTATGCCCGGATCGGCGATCAAGCGGGCGCCGAACGCGCATTGGTCAAGCTCAAGGAATGATCGAACCGGTACCGCCCGTTGGCCCTTGCGCTTTCCCCTATCAGAACGTAGACCGTTGGAATATTGAACCTACTTTAAGCGGGGAGGATTGAATGGCGGACAAAGTCGCGGTTGTGACAGGCGCGGGTTCGGGCATCGGCAAGGCCGTCGCCCTGGCGCTGATGGCCGAAGGCTACAAGGTGGGACTGCTCGGCCGCCGCAAGGAACCGCTGGAATCCGTCGCCGCCGAAGGCAAGGCCAAGGGTGGAACCGCCCTCGCGCTGCCGACCGACATCGGCGACCCCGCCCAGGTCAAGGCCGCCTTCGACGCGGTGGAAAGGGCATTCGGACGGCTCGACCTGCTGTTCAACAACGCGGGCTCGGGCGCGCCGGCGGTGCCGATGGACGAACTGCCGTTCGAAACCTGGAAGGCGGTCGTCGACGTCAATCTGACCGGATCGTTCCTGTGCGCGCAGCACGCCATGCGGATCATGAAGAAGCAGACACCC
>CAZDFF010000352.1:0-3463 GCA_964504425.1 uncultured Hyphomicrobiales bacterium | reverse complement strand
CGACGCCATCGAAGCCGCCCTTCCCCGCGTCTCGGCATTCGATTTCGAACCCGCGTTCCGTCAGCAGGCCGGTCAGCAGACCCAGATCCTCGAACGGCACATGGCGAAGCGCCAAAACGGACTTGTTCATGCGGCATCCCTATCGCGACAGAGCGTTCACCAAGCCCGCGCCGCGTCGTCGATCAACAACTGTGGCTGGCTGCGGCCCTGCCAGGAATCGATCCGAAGGCGCCCGGCAAGGTGCATCGGCGCGCCCGTCGAATTGAGCAGAGCCTGGCCGAGTTCGGTTTCGACCGAGCGGAACGAAATCGCCTTCAAGGCCCGCCCGGTGCCGTCCGTGGCGATGGACAGCCGAACGTGAGCATCCCCGACGACATCGGCGAAACCGATTCGAGCCGACGGCAGGACGAAACGCGGTTCCGGATTGCCGGAACCGAACGGCCCGACCTTTTCCAGTTGCTCGATCATCTCGGTCGATATCGCGCCGGGCTTGACCGCGCCGTCCAACGATAGGGTCGGCTTGATGCCCGCTTCCTTGATCCGCGCGGCGGTCCGCTCGGCGATAAAGGCGCGAAGATCGGACAGCTTCTCGCGCTCGACGGTGAATCCCGCCGCCATCGAATGGCCGCCGCCTTTCAACAGTAAGCCGGCCTGGCGGGCGGCAATCACGGCGGCGCCGAGGTCAACGCCGGAAATAGACCGGCCCGAGCCGGTGCCTACGCTCCCGTCCATCGCGACCACGCAGGCCGGCAGGTTATAGCGTTCCTTCAGCCGGCTGGCGACGATGCCGACCACGCCGGGGTGCCAGCCGTCGCCCCAGGCGAATGCCAAGCCGTCGGCGGCGTCCGTGCCCTCGACACGAGCCAGCGCTTGCTCCAACACCTGGGCCTCGATCACCTGGCGTTCGTGGTTCAGCCCATCCAGCTTTTTGGCGAGTTCGCGCGCCTCCGCGGGGTCGTCGGTCGACAGAAGGCGCGAGCCCAGGTCCGGCGCGCCGATTCGCCCGCCGGCGTTGACGCGCGGCCCCAATACGAATCCAAGGTGATAGGCGCCCGGCAATTCATCGATGCCGGCGACGTCGCCGAGCGCGGCGAGCCCGACGTTGCCGCGCGCAGCCATCACTTTCAGGCCCTGGATCACCAGCGCGCGATTGACGCCAATCAACGGCACCACGTCGCACACGGTGCCGAGCGCCACCAAATCGAGCCAACGCATCAGATCGGGTTCCGTGCGGGTCTTGAACCAACCGGCACGCCGGAGCGCGCGGTTGAGGCCGACGACCAACAGGAACGCGATGCCGACGGCTGCCATGTGGCCGTGCGGGCTTTCGTCGTCGAGCCGGTTCGGATTGATGATGGCCAGCGCCGACGGCAGGCTCGCCTCGGCTTCGTGATGATCGACCACGACGACGTCGAGACCGATGCGGCTCGCCTCGGCCAAGGCCTCGAACGCGCCGGTGCCGCAATCGACGGTGACGACCGCCGATGCGCCCTCGTCCTTGAGCCGAAGCAAGGCTGGCGCGTTCGGTCCGTATCCTTCCTTCAGGCGATCGGGGATATACACACGCACGCGACCGCCGACGGCCGTCAGGTAGCGTTTCAACAACGCCGACGAGGTCGCGCCGTCGACGTCGTAATCGCCGAAGATGGCGATCTGCTCGCCTTGCATCACCGCCGACGCCAGCCGTTCGCACCCATCGTCCATACCTTTGAGATGGCTGGGATCGGGCAGACCGTCGCGCAGCGTCGGTTCGAGAAACCCGGCCGCGTCGTCCAACCCGACGCCGCGCGCCGCCAGCACGCGACCGACGATTTCGGACAGGCCGAAACGCTGCGACAGGGCCAAGCCGAGCCGTTCGTCGCCCTGCCTCAATCGCCAGCGTCGCCCGGTCAGCGACCGTTCGACGCCGAGGAATCCGGCGGCGGCCTGAATCTCGGTCGCGCCGGCGGTCATCGGCTATTTCCCTTTGCGCCGGCTCTTGGCGGCCTTCGGTGGATTTTTGTCGACGACGTGATGGGCCTCGACGAAACGCAATGTTCCCGTCTTGGAACGGATCACCAGGGAATGCGAAACGATGCCCCTGTCCTCGCGTTCGATACCTCGGAGCAACGGGCCGTCCGTGATACCGGTCGCTGCAAAGGTGACATTGCCGCCCGCCATGTCGGCAATTGCATACTTCTTGTCGAATGCCGTGATGCCGACGGCGGCTGCGGCTGCGCGGTCGGCATCGCTGCGATAAACGAGGCGGCCCTGGATCTGCCCGCCGAGGCCCGCGATCGCGGCCGCCGCCAAAATGCCCTGCGGTGCGCCGCCGATGCCCATATAGATGTCGACCCCGCTTTCCGGCCTGGCGGCGGCGATGGCGCCGCTGACGTCGCCGTCGAGAATCAGCCGCACGCGGGCACCGGTCTCGCGAACCTTGGCGATCAGCTGTGCGTGACGGGGCCGGTCGAGAATGCACACCACCAGATCGGGAACCGCGACGCCCGTTGCCTTCGCCAACGCCGTCAGGTTTTGGTCGGGTTCCTTGTCGAGATCGACAAGACCTTCGGGCAAATCGCCGCCGATCGCGATCTTATCCATGTAGATATCGGGAATTTGAGGAAGCCCGCCCTCTTCCGCCATCGCCATGACCGACAGCGCGTTGTAGCCACCGCGCGCGATGATGCTGGCGCCCTCGATGGGCTTCAATGCAACGTCGACTTTCGGCCCGCTGCCGGTACCTATTTTTTCGCCAACGTAGAGTTTTTCCGCCGCGCCCTCGACGCCCTCGCCGATGCGCACGGTACCGGTAATCGAGAGCGCACCGAGCGCTTCGCGCATGGCCTCGACCGCGGCTTGGTCGGCGGCCCGTTCGTCGCCGCGACCCATCATCTGCCATGCGGCGACGGCCGCCGATTCGGTAACGCGCACGGCTTCCAGCGCGAGATTGCGGTCGATCGCGGCGGTCAGTGGCATGGCCGTTCTCCCGTTAGCCGGACGCGGCTTCGAAACTTTCGATGCGGATCGCGCGCGGCGGCTCGACGACACCTTCGATTCGGGCGATCTGAATGATGGCCCGGTTCATCGACGCCTCGTCGGTTTCATGGACCGTCATGACGACCGGTACCCGCTCGTCCGGCGACCGGCCGCGTTGTAACACGGATTCCATGGAGATTTGATGATCGCGCAGGATCGTGGCGACACCGGCGAAGATGCCGGGCCGGTCCACCACCATCAAACGCACGTAATAGGCGCCGCGATGGCTTTCCATCGGCGCCGACGGCAGTTTGATCAATTTATCCGCCGGCACCCCGAACGCCGGCAAGCCTCGCCCGCGCGCGATGTCGATCAGATCGGCGACGATAGCCGACGCGGTTGGCCCCGCGCCCGCGCCCCGGCCTTCGTACATGGTCGTATCGACGAAATCGCCGTCGACCACGATGGCGTTGAAAACATCGTCGACATGCGCGATCGGGTCCTG
>CAZDFF010000351.1:0-3488 GCA_964504425.1 uncultured Hyphomicrobiales bacterium | reverse complement strand
CAGGTCGGGATGCTCCCGGGACGCGAGCTTTAAAGCCTCCATGCCGTCCTTCGCGGGAATGACGGAGAAGCCTTGTCCTTCGAGAAGAAAAACAATTTCTTCGCGTTGGGTCGGGCTGTCTTCGGCGACCAAGACCTTGATCGCCGCAATCGATTGGTGCCTAGTTTCGGACATTGGATACTCGCTGGGGTGCGCTTGCCACGGACTTGACGGCGGCCGCGATGGCCGTCGGCGGCAGAACGCGATCGACGGCGCCTTGACGAATGGCTTCACGCGGCATACCGAAAACGACGCAGCTTTCCTCGTCCTGGGCAATCGTCAGCCCGCCGGCGCGATGAATTTCCAAAAGCCCCGAAACGCCGTCCTGCCCCATGCCGGTCAGCAGAACACCCATCGTCGACGATCCCGTCATCTTGGCGACGGACCTGAACATGTGGCTGATGGAAGGCCGGAATCCCTCCTCGGGCGACGTCGTCGACAATTCGATTCGAGAGCGCTTCGAAACGCCCAGGTGTACGCTGTCCGGCGCCAGATAGACCGTACCGGCGGTCACACCCTCTCCGGAAACCGCAAGACGCACCTTCAACGGCGTCTTTTGGCCGAGCCACGTCGCAAACCCCTCGGCAAAGCCTTCGGTCAAATGCTGAACGATTAAGATCGGCGCAGGGAAATCGGCCGGCAGGGCGCCGAGTATCTGGGCAATGACGCCGGGGGCGCCTGTCGATCCGCCGATGGCAACGGCGGCAACGTTGCGCCCAGGCGGTAGCGACGGCGGCTGAATCGGCAGCGCCTTCGCCTGCGACCAGCGACGCACCACCCGGACCTCGGACATCAGCTTGAGGGTTCGCAGCAGCACGCCGACCTGATTTTCGTGATCCGGATGATCTAAGTCCATGGGCTTGCGAATGACGGAAACGGCCCCACTTCGCAGGGCTTCGAACGTCAATACCACGTCGTCCACCACCACGCTCGCGCTCGCGATGACGATGGGGCACGGCGCGCGCGTCATGATTTCCTTGGTTGCTTCGAGGCCGTTCATCCGCGGCATGTGAAAGTCCATCAGGATCACGTCCGGTTTCAGGTCGGCCGCCATCTCGACCGCCTCGGCACCGTCCCGCGCCGCGCCGACGATGGCGAATGCTCCGTCCTGTTCCAGCAGATAGACGAGCAACTCCTTTTGCACCGGCGAGTCTTCGGCGATCAGGACCCGGATCATGGCCGTTAACTCAAATCAATCTGCGAACAATATCGAGCAGATTCGATTGCTCGAACGTCGATTTCTGTACGTAGGCATTCGCACCGAGCCGCAAACCCTGCTCCTTGTCTTCGCGGGATTCTAGCGCCGTGACCAGCACGATCGGCAATTCCGACTGCCTGGGATCGGACCTGATTTTGGCCGTCAATTCGAAACCGTTCATTCGCGGCATATCGATGTCGGAAACGATCAGATCGAACGCTTCGGAATTGAGAGCGTTCCAGGCGTCGATCCCGTCGGCGGCGACCTTGACGTCGAAGCCGGCGGATTCGAATAGATGCCGTTCCATGGTCCGCGTTGTCAGCGAATCGTCGACGACGAGAATCCGGAGCTTCCTGATCCGGGGCGCCGATTGTACGCTCCCCTCGCTGGCGCGCCGCGGCGCCAAACGCATGGATCGCAACAGATCCGAAGGTCGAAGAATAAAAGCAAGTCCGCCGGTACCGAGCAATCCGGCGGCCGAGACGTTCCTGGCCCGCACGATAGGCCAGGTGAATTCCTTGACGAGGACTTCCTGTTCGCCGTCGATATCGTCCACCGAGAACGCGCCGTGTTCAGTTCCGCTCCGCACGATAACGATGGCGCGCGAGCCGTCGGCGGCGGCATCGTCGTGCGCATCGGCCGAGCCGACGATGTCCGCGAGCGGCGCGAACGGAATGGCGTTCCCGTCCCAAGCGACAAGGCGTCGTCGGACGGCGTCATCGAATGCCGTCCGCGACAAACGCGCGACACGCGCCACCGCGTCGATCGGGCAAAGGTATTTGTGTCCGTCGGCGGCGACCAGCAATCCACGGAAAGTGGCGATACTTTCGGGTACGATCAACGCGACAACGGTGCCTCGACCGGGCGTCGACTCGATCGTGACCTGGCCGCCGAGCCGTTCTATCCGCTCGCGGACGATGGAAAGGCCCAAGCCATTGCCCGATAGGGTGGTGACGACGGCATTGGTGCTGAGGCCCGAACGGAAGACGAGTTCGCGCGCTTCATCGGTGGACATGTCCTGGACCTGCGCCGGCGTCGCCAGTCGCAGGCGCACCGCGGCTTCCTTGATCCTGTCGATTTCAATGCCATTGCCATCATCTTCGACACGAACCGCGACCCGCCCGCCTTCCAGACGCAGGATCGAGATGCCGACGTTACCTTGCGCCGGCTTTCCCGCTTCCGCACGTTGTTCTGGCGGCTCGATGCCGTGGTCGACGGCGTTCCGCACCAGATGAATCAGCGGATCCTTGATGAATTCGAGAACCTTGCGGTCGATTTGAAGATCGCCGGCCGTGGCATACCAAGCGACCTGCTTGCCGGTTTCCTCGGCAAGATCGCGTACCATCCGCGGAAAGGCCTCGATAATGACGTTGGCGGGCATCATTCGCACGCGCCGCAACTCGGCGAACAATTCGTCGACGGTATTGCGAATGGCGCGGTAATTCGAATCCAAGTCGCGCAAAAACCGCCGGGCCTGTCTTTCGACATCGTCGAGAACGCCATCCTCGACTTGAGCAAGATCGCCGTCGCTCTTGCCGCCGTGCCGTCCGGCCCGCGTCTTTCGCACGATGTTCCAGATGTCGTCGAGACGGCCGGCGAATACCTTGAAGTCCTTCAACTGTTCGCCGAGCGCCAGCTTCGGGGTCAGCAGACTTTCGATCAACGTGACCAGGCTGTCGATGCGTTGCGTTTCCACCCGTATCGTCCCATCCACAGGCATGACAGGCGGCGTGAAATGCTTGTCCCCGGTCGCGGTTGTTGCGGGTTTGACCGGTCGTTTAGGGACAGGCTTGTTCGGAGGGAAGCCTCCTCGCGCGATTTTTGGTGTGGGCCCGGGTTCGGTCGCCGGTGCCGCCGTTTCAGGCGTCGGCGCCGCCGGCTTGGCGGCGACCGCGCTCATGTCGCCTTCCAAGGCCCGCGCGATTCTGTCCATCGAGTTTTGCAGCATCGCCATCGTGTCCGTCGTCAAGCGATGCGCCCCCTGGGAAATCTGGCGAAGCGCCGTCTCGCAGTCCTGGCAGATGGCTTCGACCGACTTGGCGCCGACAGAGCGGGCCGCGCCCTTCAACGTGTGCATGGTGCGGTACAGATCTTCCAATTGGGCCGGGGCATCTATGGATTTTGAGTCGCGCGACAGCGATTCCAGCGCCGACGCGATCGCCCGCATGTGATCCGCCGCCTCGATCCGGAAGGTCGCAAGCAGTCGAGTCTTCAGTTCTGCGGAGCGATCGGCCATGGAATTTAGTGATCC
>CAZDFF010000350.1:0-3511 GCA_964504425.1 uncultured Hyphomicrobiales bacterium | reverse complement strand
AATGGTGCAGGCGGTCGCGGATGCCTTCGATGTCGCCCTCGGGCCTGCCCAGGGGATGGCGGCAGCGGGCGACGGCGGCGTCGATTTGGCGTTCGTCGGGATCGCGCAGGCAGCCCTTTTCCGGCACCCACTTGGCGATGGCGTCGCCGGCGATGCCGCCGAACACGGTCGAGTTGGCGACGCCGTTGCCGCCCAAACGGTTTGCGCCGTGGACGCCGCCGGTGTCCTCGCCGGCCGCGAACAGGCCTTCCAGCTCGGTCTTGCAATCGAGATCGAAGGCCACGCCGCCCATCATGTAGTGCGCGGTCGGCACCACCTCGACCAGGCCGTCGACCAGGTTGAAGCCGCAATCGGCGCAGCGTTCCACCATGCCCTTGAACAGGCGCTTCACGTCCTTCGGGTCGAGATGGCGCATGGTGATGTAGAGCCCGCCGTTGGGCCCGACGTTGCCGGAACGCATTTCCGTGAACATGGCGCGGCTGACGATGTCGCGAGTGGCGCGCTCGTTGCGGGAATCGTACTTGTGCATGAAGCGTTCGCCGTCGCCGCCGAGCAGATACCCGCCGAAGCCGCGAAGCCCCTCCTCGATGATGGTGCCGGTGATGCGGGTGTCCGGCCCGGCGACCAGGCCGGTCGGATGGAATTGCACCATTTCCAGATCGCGCAGGGTCAGCCCCGTGCGCAGCGCCATGGCCAAGCCGTCGCAACTCTTGTCGCCCGAAGGCGTGTGGTACTTGTACATGGTCGGGCCGCCGCCGGTCGCGAGCAGCACCGCCTTGGCGCGAACGAACACGAATTCGCCCGTGCGCATGTCGATCATCAGCACACCCGAGAGTGCGGAACCGTCCGGCGTTTTCACCAGTTCGACGGCGCGGTGATCCTCGAGCCGGTCGATGTTCCGGGCCCAGACCTGTTCGGCCAGGCGGTTGATGATCTCGATGCCGGTGAGATCGCCCTTGTGCACGGTGCGATCGAACGTCTGCCCGGCGAAGGCCTTCTGGTGCACCGTGCCATCCGGATTGCGGTCGAAGAAGCAGCCGAGTTCGTTTTCCAGTTCGCGGATACGTTCCTGGGCGACCGTGACCAAAGCCCAGGCGAGATCCTGGTCGTTCAGCCACTTGCCGCCTTCGACCGTGTCCATGAAATGGCGTTCCACGGAATCGGCCTTGTTCAGCGCGACGTTGTAACCGCCCTGCACCATGCGGGTGCAGCCGCACTTGCCGAGCAGACCCTTGACCGCGACGGTTATCTTAAGGCCCGGCGCCGCCTTGTGGGCGTGGAGCGCGCCAAACAGACCGGCGCCGCCGCTGCCGAGAACGAGAACGTCGGTATCGATCCGTTTCACGCCTGCACCCCCATCGCCGCCAGCGCCGCCGCGCGTTTGTCCAGCGCCGTCGCCCTGACCTTGTCGTAGGCGCTGTTGCCGTGGCTGTCCATGGTCACCATCAGCGGGCCGAAGCCCTTGATGCGGAACTGCCACAGGCTTTCGGGATTGAGGTCGTCCAGGTCGACGTCGACGATGGCCTCTATCCAGGTGGTTTCCAGCGCCGCCGCGCCGCCGACGACGGCGAGATAGACGCCGCCCAGGTCCTTGAATGCCTTCAGGCTGTCGTCCATCAGGCCGCCCTTGCCGATGATCATGCGCACGCCGTACTGCTCCATCAGCGGGCGCGAGAAGCGTTCCATGCGAGCGCTGGTGGTCGTGCCGATGCAGACGGATTGGTAGCCGACCGGGCAGGAATTCGATTTCGGCACCTTCCTGACGTTGGGCGCGGTGTGAATGACGGCCTGGCCCTTGAGGTCGAGCCGGGTCTTGCGACCCTTGTCGAACATGTGGATCTGGGTCGCGTCGCGAATGCCGAACAGGGTGTCTTCCAGCGTCACCGTGTCGCCGACGCGCAGCTTGCGCACGTCTTCCTCGCTGCACGGCATGTGAATCGTGTAATGGGCCATCGTTAGAATCCCCAGGCCACGCCTTGCGGCGTGAAGGTCGCGGTCGCGCGACGGGCGGAATGACACTGTATGTTGACCGCGACCGGATTCATGGTGATGTGGGTCGCGGCGATTTCGACGTGAACGGCGAACGCGGTGGAATCGCCGCCCAGCCCCTGCGGGCCGATGCCGAGGCTGTTGACGGCATCCGACAGTTCCCGTTCCAGCTTGGCGCCTTCCGGATCGGCGCAGCGCGACCCCAGCGGCCGGGTCGCGGCGATCTTGGCCAGGTGCGTCACCAGATCCGACGTGCCGCCGACGCCGACGCCGACGATGGTCGGCGGGCAGACCTTGCCGCCGGCCTCGATGACGCGGTCGACGACGAAGGTCTTCACCGCGTTCAGGCCTTCGGCCGGGATGCACATCTTGAGGAACGAGCCGTTTTCCGAGCCCGAGCCCTTGGGGATCATTTCGATCATCAGTTCGTCGGAGCGGTCGGAGAAATCGATGTTGATGACCGGCACGCGGATGCCGCACGACGTATGCTCGTTGACCCGCGTGATCGGATGCACGACCGACGAGCGCAGCGGGTGTTCCGTGGTCGCCCGGGCGCAGCCGCGCGCGATGGCGGCCTTCAAGGCGTGGCCGTCGACCTCGACGCCCTTGCCGAGGGTGATGTTGTAGATCGGGATGCCGGTATCCTGGCACAGCAGGTTGTCGTTCTTCTCGGCGACCTCGATGTTTTTCAGCATGGTCGCGAGCACGGATTTGGCCGTTGAATCCGTTTCCGACGAATCGAGCCGCGCGAAGCCCGACTTGATGTCGTCGGGCAACACCTTCAGCGCCCGGATGTATAGGTTCTTGGCGGCCTCTTCGACGGCCGCGAGGTCTATCTTCATGCCTTCGGTCCCATGTTTCGGTCTCGGTTGGCAGACGCGCCCAGAGGCATCGCCCGGTCCCTTAATATTAAAGAACCAGGGCCACGCCGGAAAGCAACAACAACCAAAGGACGATGCGCCGGAACTGGCAGTCGTCGAGATGACGGTAAACGGCGAAACCGAGCGTTACGCCGACCGCGATGGCCGGCAGCGAATAGAGCAGATAAAGCCACGTTTCGCTACCGATGCGGCCCTGAAAGCCGAGCCAGCCCAGGATCACGCCGTTCATGAAGAACATGTAGGTTTCGAACACCGCGCGCTGTTCGTCGGTGGTCCAGCCGCGATACCCGCTCCACAACGTCGGCAGGACGCCACTGAGCCCCGTCAGACCGCCCAACACGCCGCCGACGAAGCCGACCGAACCGTCGGCGGCCGGGCGCGATCCGCCGAGCGGCATCAGCGCCGGGCGGAACAGCATGAACAGCGAGCACACGATCAGGAAGCCGCCGATGCCGATCTTCAGCGGATCGGGTTCGACCACGGCGAGACCCCAGGCGCCGATCGGCACGCCCAGGGCGCCGGCCGCCAGAAACGGCGCCAAGCGTCGTGCGTCGATGGAACGGCGCAAATAAAAGAGCGGCAGCACGTGTTTGACCAGGCCGGTGGCCGCGACCAGCGGCACGGTCTGCTTCGGGTCGAGC
>CAZDFF010000349.1:0-3516 GCA_964504425.1 uncultured Hyphomicrobiales bacterium | reverse complement strand
CGATCGCCTGCTGGAAACCCGGCGCTGATTCCCGGAATTATTGGCGGCAGTAATCGCGGAAAAACGTGATGACCCGCCCCTGGGACGTGAACTTGGCGGCCAGGAAATCGTCCTTTACCCGAACCACGTTGGCGAAGCCGGAAACCGACACGGGTTCGCCCCTGAGCGTGCCGGAAAACTTGAATTCGAAATATTGATTGCCGCGATGGTTGCCGGCGTAGCCGACGATCCGGAATCCGCCCTCGCTGACGTCGCCGACTTCGTATTCCTTCCCGGGCGAACCGTCGTCGTTCAGGATCATCATGCGTTCGCCCTTGCCGACGAAGCGTTCGTGCTCGCGCCCGCCGCCGGGTTGCGCCGCGGGTTGGCCGCCGGCGGGTTGCGCGGCCGGTTCCTTTGGCTTTTCCTCGTCGGTTTCGGTGGTTTTCTTGAACCAGGCCATGCGTCGTTCGGGTCCCTCGTTTTGCCCTGCGGGCTTAATCTGCCACGTTTGGCAGCTAAATTGAATAATTAACGCTCCCGCATCGCCGAGCGCATGGACGTGACGTAGGGGTCGAGCAGATAGGCGAGCACGGTTCGCGCCCCGGTCAGGATGCTGGTCTGCACCTGCATGCCGGGGAAAAGATCGAACCGGACCTGGCCGCGCTCGAAGTAGGCCTTGTCGGTCTCGATTCGCACCTTATAGAACGGCACGCCCTGCTTGGTGACGAACGTGTCGGGGCTGACGGCGACGACCTTCCCGGAAATCATGCCGAAGCGGGCGGCCTCGGCCGACGCCAGTTGGATCGATGCGTCCTGGCCCGCGCGCACGAAGCCGATGTCCTGGGTCTGCAGTTTCGCTTCGATCACCAGCCGGTCGTCGGCCGGCACGATGTCGAGAACCGTGGCGCCGGCCTGGATCACGCCGCCCTGGGTGGCGATGTAGATCGACTTGACCGTGCCGTCGACGGGGGCGCGCAGCACCGTGCGCCGCAGGCTGTCCTCGTACTTGACCAGGCGCTGCTGCAATTCCTTCAAGGTTCGGCGCGTCTCCTCGAGCTCCTTGCGCGCTTCCTCCTGGAACACCGCGCGGATCGTTTCCAGGTGTCGGGACGCTTCGTTCAGCGCGGCCCTGGTCTTCGGCAGGTGGGCGTTGTCTTCCTCGATCTTGCCCTTCAGTATTCCGTGCTCCTTGAGCAGATTCAGGTGCTGCATCCGGTTCGTCAGGTCGAGCTTCAGCAGCCGGTTCGAAATGGTCAGCTGCTCCTCCACTAGTTTCAGCGCGGTCGCGTTGTTGCGAAGCCGGACTTGCACTTCGTTGATTTCCTGTTGGCGCTGGATCATCAATTCGCGCTGCGCGGCCAATTGGCCTTCCAGGCGTCGCTGCCGGGTCTTGAACAGGTCGAGCATCTGCCGCGTCAGCGTCGGCTCGTTGGCGACGATATCCTCGGGGAACGTCGGCGCCTCGTCGCCGGCGACTTCGGCCTCCAACCGCGCGATGTTGACGCGCAGCGACCGCATGCGGATCATCAGTTCGTCGACGTCCGCGGTGCTCTTGGTCGGCTCCAGTTCGACCAGCGCCTGACCCTGCTTTACCTTGTCGCCTTCCCGAACCAGGATCTGGCGCACGATGCCGCCTTCCAGGTGCTGCACCGTTTTCAATTGCGACGACGGCACGACTTCGCCGGTCGCGGCGCTGACCACGTCGAGCTTGCCGATCGCGGACCATGCGAAAAAGGTCACGACCAGTGCCACGCACGATAACAGGAAGACGTGGGTGCCGATTCCGACCCGATAGGGTTTCCGTTCGCGGTAACGTCGCTCGATGGCCACGGCCTAGACCCTCCGCATCGGCTGCGCCTGGTCGGCGCTGCCTTCGTTTACCACCACCATCTTCGGCACCGGCTTCGAGTTCAGGTCCAGGACCGCGCGGGCGCCGCGAAGCAATGCCGGATCGTGCGAAAAAACGATCATGGTCGCGCCCTGTTGCGACAAGTCGTGCATCACCGCATAGACGGCGGCGCAGCCGTCGGCGTCCAGGGCCTCGGTCGGCTCGTCGAAGACGGCGAGTTTCGGCGCGCCCGAAAGCGCCCGCGCCAAGGCAAGGCGCCGGCGTATGCCGAGCGCCAGGGCATGGCCGTTGCCGACGATTTCGGCGTCCAATCCCTTCGGGCTCGAGTTGACGAACGGCGCCAGGCCCGCGCGGGAGATGATCTTGGCCAGCGCCTCGTCGTCGATGTCCGGGTTCAGCGACGTCAGGTTTTCGCGGATCGTGCCGTTCAGGAATGTCGGTTCCTGCGGCAGGTAGGCGATCTGCGTGCGCCACCAGCGGGGCTCGATCTGACGCAGGTCCACGCCGTCGGCCAGGATCTGGCCGCGGGTCGGATCCAACAGGCCCGCCAGCAAACGGGCGAAGGTAGTCTTGCCCGATCCGTTCTTGCCCGTGACCATCAGCACCGATCCCGGCGCCAGCTTGAGGGTCGTCGACTCGAACAACGGCTCGGTCTTGCCCGGATAGGCGAAGGAAACGTCGCGGAATTCGATTCCGCCGCGGAAGTTGTTGAATATCGTGCCGCCGTCGGGTTCGGTCGGCATGTCGACCAGCGCCCGCACGCGCTGGATCGCCTGGGCGGCGCGCGCCATCTGGTCGTTCAACTGGGCGAATTTGGTGATCGGTCCCAGGGCGCGGGACGCCAGGATATTGCAACCTATCATGGTGCCGACGTCGAGATGGCCCAGCGTCACCAATACGGCGCCCACCGCGATGATGGCGACGCCCATCAATGCCTGGGCGGTGTAGGAAACCGTCTGCGTCATGCCCTGGCCGGCGCCGATCTTGCGGCGCAGCCCCTGAACGACGGACACGTACTTGCGCCAGGCGTTCATCATCTGGTCGTGGCCGTTGAAGGCGCGCACCGTGTCGGCGGCCTGATCGGCGGCGGCGGCCAGCGTGTTGCCGATCGACGATACCTCGGTCAGGCGCTGCATCGGCCGGCGCATCAGGCGCTGGCTGACGATGCTGAAGACGAAAACCGCGACGATGAAGACCGCGGCGATGGCGCCAAGCGGCGGACTCAGCAGCACCAGGGCCAGCACCAATAACAACGCGAACGGAACGTCCAGCACGGACGTGATGTTATTGGCGTTGTAGACGCTTTCGACCGTGTCGAGGCCGCGCAGCGTTTCGCGTCGCAGGCCGGCGGGCATTTTAGACAAGGCCGACCATTTCGCCGTCAGCATGATGCCGAAGGCGCCGACGGCGCGATTCTCGTCGTTTTCGCCGATCATGCCGGCGGCCAGCAGCAGGCGGGCATGGCGGAACAGGACTTCCAGCAAGACGGCGGCGATCACGCCGACCGTCAGGGTCGCCAGCGTCGCGCCGACTCCGTAGGCGACGTAGCGGTTCAGGACCTGAATGACGAAAAGGGAAGACGCCAGCGCCAGCATGTTGGCGATCAGCGACGCGAGCAGCAACTCGGCCGTGATCCAAGGGTGCCCCGCGAAGCGTCGATAAAGTTCTTCCATGGCGCCGTTACC
>CAZDFF010000348.1:0-3532 GCA_964504425.1 uncultured Hyphomicrobiales bacterium | reverse complement strand
ATGGTCGGGGCGTCCTTGGCGCGTCTGCTGCAAGCCCACGAGCGGCGCTTGCGGCGGGAACCCGGGTTGGCCAACGCGGCGTCCGGCGATCCCTACCGTCTATAGTTTAGCAAATACGTCGGGTATGTCAAAACGACCCCGGCCGATCCCGCATTAAAAATTTGTAACGAAATCGTTGAATTTAGGCGGTATTTTTCCCTCGAATCGAAGGGTTTTGCCGGACCTGGGATGCTGAAATCCCATCAAATATGCGTGAAGAAGTTGGGTATTCTGCGTCGATAAGGCCTGCGCCAATTCGTCCTTCGCGCGGTTTCGGCGGCTTTTGCCGTAAAGGGGGTCGCCCACCACCGGATGGCCGATATGCGCCATGTGAACCCTGATCTGATGCGTGCGCCCGGTTTCGAGCCGACATTCGACCAGGCTCGCGGTATCGCCCAATGCCTTCAAGACCTTGTAGCGGGTCGCCGCGGTCCGCCCGCCGCGTTTGAGAACCGCCATTTTCTTGCGGTTTCGTGGGCTGCGCCCGATATTGCCTTCGATTCGCCCCTCGCGCGGCCGCGGCACGCCCCAAACGACCGCGAGATAAGCCCTTTCGATGGAATGCGCGGCGAATTGCGCCGCCAGCCCATGGTGCGCCGCATCGTTTTTCGCCACCACCATCAGGCCGCTGGTGTCCTTGTCGAGCCGATGCACGATGCCCGGTCGCCCGACGCCGCCGACGCCCGTCAGGCTCGGCCCGCAGTGGGCCAGCAGCGCATTGACGAGGGTCCTATCCGGGTTGCCCGGCGCCGGATGGACCACCAGCCCCACGGGCTTGTCGATCACGACCAGATCGTCGTCCTCGTACACGACGGTCAAGTCCATCGCCTGTGCCGCCGGGGCCGCGGCGACAACCGGCGGCACGCGGACCACGTAAATCTCGCCCGCCTTGGCCTTGCGGGCGGGGTCGTCGACCGCGCGTCCGTCCGCCGCGACGTGCCCCGTTTCGATCAGGGCCTTCAGGCGGCTTCGCGACAGCGCCGGCAGCGCATCGGCCAAAAGCCGGTCGAGTCGCGCACCGGCTTTGTCTGCGGCGACAGGTACGCTATATGTGTCGGGCGTGCCGTTCATGTTTTGGGCGGATTCCGGGTCCGGTCGGGAAGTGTTTTTCATGGCTCGGCTCGGCGCATCATAGCACGGGTTTCGCATGGGTTGGCTGAAGGGTGCCGTCATCGGAATGGCCGTGCTGATCGCGATCGGCATGGGGCTGCTGGTGTACGGCGTCGTCACCAAGACCGGCCCGAAAAAGCCCGCCCATGCCGGATCGGCACCGCAGAAGGCCTTCGGCACCGTCACCGTCCCCCTGCCCGACGGCTGCCGCGTCGAGGAGATCGTGCCCGACGGCGAGCGGGTCTATCTGCCGATCGGCCCGGCCGGCACGCCGGCCTGCGACATGACCATCGTCGTCGACGCGTCGACCGGCCGCACCCTGGGCACCTTGAGGTTCCGGCCATGATCGTCGTGCCCGATGCCGTCGTCGCTCAAATCCGGGGCGAAGCGGAAGCGGCCTACCCGAACGAATGCTGCGGCCTTTTGGTCGGCTGGCGCGACGCCGCCCAAACCGTCGTCAGCCGTGCCCGGCCCAGCCCCAATGTCACCGCCGGCGACCCGACCGAGACCTTCGAGGTTTCCGCCCAGTTGCGCTTCGACCTAATGCGCGAATTGGAAGGCGCCCGGGAAACCATCGTCGGCCATTACCATTCGCATCCCGACGGCCCGCCCGATCCCTCGGCCCAGGACCTGGAACAGGCGTGGGAGCCGGACCTGATCTGGCTGATCGTCGCCGTCGACAAAGGCGTGGCCCGGCGCCCGACCGCGCACGCCATCGACGCCGACCGACGCGGCTTCCGACCGATCCCGCTGTTGTCGGAACCACTCTGATTCGCCGAGGACCCGCCGCCGGCGCATTCCCCTTGAACCCGGTACGCCTTTGCCCATACAACGTGGGGGTCCGGCCGACAGGCGGCCGGCCGCCCGAGGGTCCCCATCGTCTAGAGGCCCAGGACACCGCCCTCTCACGGCGGTAACGGGGGTTCGAATCCCCCTGGGGACGCCACTCTTCCCGACACATTTTCTTCCATCGTCGGAGCCATCCATGAACCTGAACAATTCGACGGTGCTCGTGACCGGCGCGACGTCCGGCATCGGCAAGGCGACCGCGATCGCCTGCCACAAGGAAGGCGCCCGGATCGTCGCCATCGCCCGGCGCAAGGAACGGCTCGACGCGCTCGCCGCCGAGCTTGGCCATGACCGGGTCCACGCCGTGGCCTGCGACATCGCCGACGCCCAGGCTTACGGCGCCGCATTGACATCCCTGCCCGCCGGGTTCGCCGAGGTCGACGTGCTGGTCAACAACGCCGGCCTCGCGCTCGGCAAGGATCCCTACGCCCAGGTGCCGTGGGACGACATCGCCCGCATGGTCAAGGTCAACGTCACCGGCCTGCTTCAAGGCACCCGCGCGATCCTACCCGGCATGCTGGAACGCGGCCGCGGCCACGTCGTCAACCTGGGCTCGACCGCGGGCGTCTGGCCGTCGCCGGGCAACGCGGTCTACGGCGCGACCAAGGCGTTCGTGCGCCAGTTCTCGCTGGCGCTCCGGGCCGACCTGCTCGGCACCCCGATCCGCGTCACCGAGATCGAACCCGGCATGGCCGAGACCGAGTTCTCGATGGTCCGCTACAAGGGCGACAAGACCAAAGCGGATGCCTTCTACGCCGGCATGACGCCGATGATCGCGGACGACATCGCCGACGCGATCCTGTGGGCGGTCACGCGGCCCGCGCGTGTCAACGTCAACACCATGCAGATCATGCCGGTCGACCAGGCGTTCGCGCCGCTCGCCATCCACCGGCGCAAATAACGATCCCACCCAACCGAAGGACAACCAACGCCATGCGCCTGCTTCCGATCGTCGCCGCCGTCTTCGTCGCCGCCGCCCTGGCGAACGCCTCGCAAGCCCAGGCGCCCAAAAACGAGGAACGGACCTTCACCGTCCAGGCCGCCATGCCATGGCAGGACACGGGCGTTGTCGTCGCCGGCAGCCCGGTGGCGATCCGCGTGACCGGGGGCGTCTGGACCGCCAACCCGGCGACCGGCATGGTCGGCCCCGGCGGCAATCCCCGCTTTATCGGAAAGCCCGGCTACGCCCTGCCCGGCGCCCCCGAAGGCATGCTGATCGGCCGGGTCGGCAAGCACGTGTTCCCGGTCGGCGCGGGATCGTCGATCCCGCCGGGGATTCGCGGCAAGCTCGAACTGGTCATCAACGACGACGTGCGCGGCCGGTACGGCAAGGCCTTCGGCGACAACCGGGGCGCGCTGACCGTCGCCATCACGATATTCAAGGCGAAGTAGGCGCCGACGCCCGAAGGCGCCGACGCCTTGTCGCATCAGTTGCCCACGGTCAGGGCGAACGAGGCGTTGGCCGCGCCGTAGGCGGCGGTCATCTTGATCGCGCCGTCGCCGTAGTAGGCGGTGACGCTGTTGCCGCCCATCT